>JANYKI010000086.1 GCA_025361645.1 Methanothrix sp. | reverse complement strand
AGAGTCGCAATTTTGCAGATCAAAGGGATCTGGGCAAAGAAGGCTCGATGATTTCTGATCTCCAGCTAACCGGGCGTGCGTGCGGCCCGAAGCATACCCCATCCCTTTAGGGTGGGGTGGCCGCACGCAGTTTGATTTTGGCCATGCGATCGACTTTGCAGGTGCACTCTTGTCCATCTTTTTGATCCTTGCAGGAGCCCTTCTGGGCGCATGAATCGCAATTGTTGTCTTGTTTTGTCATGGGAGTCATTCCGCTAGTTAGCATGCAATTGTTTATTATTATAATAATAGTAATCATTTGTCGGCTTTTCCGACGGCATGAAAATAGAGCTTGCCGTTTTGCAGTCTCCTGGATATCAGGCTGTCCTTCTCCATGATCTTGCAGTATTTGATGGCATCGCTTCCGTCTATTTCCAGGTGGCGGCTTATCTCTTCCAGAGTGCAGGGCCTGCCCAAGAGAAGATCTAGCAGCCTGTCCTGGATACGAGCGGGAACGCTCCAGTCCCAATCGGGTATCAGCTCGGCACCGGGGAATATCTCCAGCATCCTTTGCATCTCCTCCTCGCTCAGAGCCTCCACCGGCTCCGCCGGCGTGCGGACCACCGTGTTGAGCTGAATTCGGTCCGGCTCGGTAGATTCAGCGGCCCGGGCGATCAATTCTGCCTCCTGATCGTTTATGCCCCTCACCAGCATCACCTCCAGCCAGATCTCGCCGGAAAATTCCTTCCTGAAATCCTTTAAGCCCGCAATCATCTCTGCGGCAAAAAGGCCCGGCGCCGGCCTGTTGATGGCCAAAAAAGCCCTTTCGCTCGCTGCATCCAAAGAGGGAAGTACCACATCCGCAGCCGCAACCTCTTTTCGAACCGCAGGGTTGGAGAGTAGCGTGCTATTGGTGATCACTGCCACGGGAGAATCGACGATCTCCTTGGCCTGGGCCACGATCTCGCCCAGATCAAGGCTTAACGTCGGCTCTCCTGATCCGGCAAAGGTGAGGTGGTCGAAAGGCTCGCCCCGTCTAAGTTCGATCTCTTTTAAAACCTTTTGGCGGGGCACGAAACGATCCCGGCAGGTGGTTTTGCAGGCAGTGCGGCCCAGCTCACAGTAGACGCAATCCAGGTTGCAGGTCTTGTATTTGAGCAGGTCCACGCCCATGGACAGGCCCAGGCGGCGAGAGAGCACCGGCCCAAAGAGATATCCCATATTCATTCCCGATCTGCCTTTTTCTTTACTATTAGATTTAACCTTATTTATTTGCCCGTTCCTTTCTCTTACCGATAAAGCTTAAATGACTGCATGCCCGAACAATCAGCATGGATAAGGCTCGTGAACTGATCGAAATACTCGGCAAGAGTGATGACTACTTCGAACGCCAGAAGGCGGCATGGGCCCTGGTTAATCTGGGGGAGGCCTCCGTGGATCACACCGCCAAAGCCCTGGAGACCGGCGAATTCTCCGATCTGCGATATAAATCCGCCTGGATTTTGGGGAAAATCGGCAGCCCCAGTGCAGTAGAGCCACTCTGCCGGGCCATGCTCAATGATCCTGATCACGTGGTTCGCGAATGGTGCGCCGCCGCCCTGGAAGCTGTCAAGAGCCAGGAGGCTGTCCCCGCACTGGTTTTGGCTATGAAACGGGAAAGCTCTAACGATGTGCGTCTGCGAGCGGCAATGGCGCTGCGCGCGTTGGGGGCAACTGAGGCTCTGCGTGATCTTTTGGGCTATGCCGAGCCCGAGATCAGGGGTATGGCAGTGACGGGTCTTGCCAAGATCGGGCACCGGGAATCTCTGCCGGATGTGGCAAGGCTGATGCAGGATGAGGAGATGGAGGTTAGGCGCAGAGCTGCAGCCTTCATGGGAGAGGTGGCCTGCGATGAGGCTTTGAGCTGTCTGGCCCAGGCTTTGCAGGATAGCGAGAGTGCCGTCCGGTGCGAGGCACTAAAGTCTCTGGGCAAGATTAAGGGAGAAGGTGCCTGTGATCTGGCTTTGCGCTCCTTGCTGGACCTGGACTCGCAGGTTCGCTTCACTGCCGTCACAACCCTTGGTGAGATCGGCCATAACAAAGCACTGGTGCCGCTGGTGGAGATCATGTTCGCACAGGAGGACGAGGAGATACGATCCTGGGCGGCCTGGAGCCTGGGAGAGATTGCAGATGAGAGGGCGATAGAGCCGCTGCAGCGTGCCTACAAGACCTGTCCCACACAAGTGATGAAGAAGGCCAGAGACTCGCTGGTGGAGGTATTTAAGCAGGAGATTTGATTGGAGCACGAGGAAATAGGAATGGTACCAAACGAGAAAGAATGGTCAAAAAGTGAGAAGGAGATAGCAAGAAAAGTTTACAGGGCCGCCTATAATCGAGAGTGCAAAGCCATCTCAGAGAACGTCCGCAAAATGGCAGCTGAGATAGAGAATTCGACAGATCTATGGAGACTCCATACCTACCTGACAGAGAAGCGCAAGGAGACTGATGAGAAGTATGACTATCGTTACTCTGTACTGCGCTTTGTCTTTGCCCGACTGCTGCACGAAGGATGGATCAAGCCGGAAGACCTGACCGGAATCTCTGAAGATAAGCTGCAAGAGATCTTTGCTATTGCAGAATTTTATGCAAGAGTATAGATGCAGAACCGTTGCATAAGTGAAACGACTGCGGGGCATTGCGTTTAAAAATAGATTTAGAAGTGCCGGATCAGCCCCTCACTATTGCTGAGTTGAATCGTTCATCTTAAAGGTCAAGTAGGGAGTGAAGACCGAAGTGGTTTCGTTTGTCTCTGGATCGACAGGCCCGTTCTTGAGGTAAAACTTCACCTTAAGACTTCTTTCGTTCAAGTCCAGGATGACATTATATATTGTATTGATCGGAAGTGGTTTTGAGGGCCCCTCGGCCTTAACCATCTTGTTGGCGAAGACCTCGCGCAGCGCTGCAGCTGCATCCTCCTCAGAAAATTTGCCCTTATGGCTGCTGGTGATATTATCGAGCCTCACGTAGCGGTTGAATGTGTCGTATGGATCGTCAAACGGAAGCCATCCCTCTTCTTGCAGGTCTTTCAGAGTATACTTGGAGAATATGAACATGGGGTGATTGGTCATGATATTGGGTTTACTGCTGTTGCCGTCCGTGAAGTACAGGTTCCCGTCAGTCCTGTTCCATTCGATTATCGCAGAATTTCCCTGACTGTCATATACCATGTAATGCACTCCCGCCATTGGGAAGTACTCTTTGTTGGCCAGGAATGCTATCTTTGCCTCCTCCACGCTCTTGCAAGTATCAAGAACGAGCCGGGTCTATCTGTGCACTCATTATCCCGCTGTTTCTATCACCGGAAAGTGGCATCTTCAGGACCGGTTCCATCCCTTCATCCACCAGCAAAGATATACCCAAACCAACCGAGTTCAGGCCATCGATGACTATGTTTAGGTCAGATGAGCCAATGGCTAAAGTCGAGTATCCCTGATCTGGATAGATCTCTAATAAGAAATTCCGTGAGGATGTCCCATTTCCAGTCGCATTCTCCGTCCTGCTCAGGTATAAATCCATAGGAACCAGGTACCATTCCAGGTTCCTCGATGTTATGGCATGGCCATTTGCTACCGTCTGGGGCGGGAAGTAGATCATGGAGCAGGCCAGAGACCCCATATCGTAGGGTAAGGTGTTGGTATCGAATGAGGCATTGTCTGGAGAGAGCCCATAAGCCATAGCTATTCCTTTCATCCTCTCTCTCATGATGGGATAGTTCCTCTCCATGTAAGTCTGTCTGGCCCTGCCATAGACTGGATCGGCATACCTTGTCAGGGAGTTGACGCCGTAATCTCTCTGGGCGATCTCGGCCTGAGCCATGCCTATCTGGGTATTATTGCCTTTCAAGACTATATGCCGCCACTCCACCTGGGTTCCATTCTCTTTGGCGATGAAGACTTCATCCTTTACAATGGAGGGGTTTGCAGAATGGGACGCATACGATACAGGACCATTTGTCTGGGACGCCTCTACAGCAAAGACTGCCAAAAAAATTGCCAGAACAATTATTGGTCCCATTGAGATAAGTTTTAGGGACATCAGAAATTAAATTAAATCATGAGAACAAATACTTTTCCATTTATTTCAGAAGTCAAGAGACCAGATATACTCCCACTATTATCAAGAGAATGGCGAGCGTCTTCTGAGCAATCGTCTTTCTATCCAGCTCTTCCTGCAGAATTCCCGGAATAAACAGTCCCAGTAGGATGACATAGACCAGGGTGATGAAAGGCTGCAACGCAGCTACGCTGGAGACCAGGGCCACGGAGCCGACAGCATAGGCGAAGATGAAGGCCCCTCTGCCCAGGAAGTCAAAGATCTCATCGGCAAGGATGGCGGAAAGCAGAAACGGACCGCCGCTAAAATATGCAGCAAGCTCTCTACGTACCGGCTTATGCCCCAAAAGCGGCAAGACCGCCAGAAGGCTGCCCAGAGATGACCAGAGGATCAAATGCCATTCGTTCATGAACGCGAGAAGATATTTGGCAGCCAGGGCATAAGCTGCAGTAAAGATCCAGAAGACGGCCATATACTTTAAAGCAGGTGAGAGGATAGCAGGCTTGCCTCCTTGCGCTGGCCGGTAGGATACTAATAAGGCGCTGCATACCAGCAAAGTGCCTCCTAAGTAATCTTTGGCGGCAAGAGTCTCTCCTAAGAAAAGAAATGCACCCAAAAAGACGAAGACGGGAAATACGTAGACCAAGGCTGCCACCCGGCTGGTCTCCTCCTGCTGAAGGGCGAGCAGGTACGCCGCCCAGAGTACTACCTGACAGCTGCCTGCCGCCAGGGCATAAATCGACTGGGGGAAGATATATCCCCATCCCAAATAGACCGGGATGGCGACGATTAGGAGCTGCTGCATTATAACCAGGGCGGCCAGGTAGGCAATAGGGTCTCGCACATACCTGTCCAGGATGAACTTATCGATAACCCCGGTAACTGCAAGAGCAGATGCGCCCAGAAGAGAGAGGAAAAGCCAATCCACAATTCTACTTGATGTATTGCTGGAAGAATATAAGGATAGCATCTAATCGAGCCTAATCCGGACCACGGGTATGTCTTTTGTCTTCTCCTGCATTACTTCATCCGCTGCTGCCTCTGGATCAAATCCGTACATGGAGCGATTTAGGCCGCTGCCTAGCAGGATCAGCCTCATTGCCTGCAGCTTTTCTGCAGAGTCATGGACCTCCTCCCCGTGCCCGAAAAAGCGTCCGCCAGGCAGGAGCACCTCAACCTCTGGATTGGCCAGAAGGTTCAGGTACCATTGTCCTTTCGTCTCTTTTCCCTGATAGCAGTAGATATTCTGCCCGATCCTGGCATAGCTCACCGGAGTATAGCGAATCTTTCCCGTCTTTCTGCCCGCTATCCCCAGAACCATAATATCTCCGGTGAGGGAATTGGATATGATTCGCCCCCAGCCTCTCCGAAATGCCGGGACTACAATAAACCGATTGACAAACCGAAAAAACGCTCTTAGAATCGATTTCTTGTCCATTCATCTCTTCCTTTTGCCCTGATGCATTTTTCTGTTTATGTAACCAAAAGCAACTTAAAGAGGTAACCAATTAATAATGTGCGAAGGAATATATGACCGAAAAGTCTTGCAGGTATTTACGGGTATTGATACTTCTCAATTTTCTCGTCTTATTATGTATTGTTCCGACCATTGCGGAAAAGTCAAATGTTTATTGGGCCCCGTGGGTAACAAAAACCACGACAGATTCTGCCACCATCAACTGGCGAGGAGAAAGCGATGATTCGGGCTCAATAGACTACACCACGTCGAGCTATTTTGACCAGCATCATAGTTTTGAAAAAACGATAGCAACTCATGCAACGGCCCCGTATCAACATGTGGAGCTTAACGGCCTTGAACCAAATACATCGTACACCTACCGGGTAAGACCTTCAGGCGATGAGTTTGCATTTGGCGACCGCACCTTCCAAACGATGCCGGTCAGCGGTCCGTTTACCTTTATTGTGATCAGCGACTCGCAGGAAGGTCATAATTATACAGAGATGAAACGTTTCAGATACGTAGCAGAGGCTATCGCAAATGAAACTGATGTGCTTTTTATCCTGCACGGTGGGGATTATGCTGGGCATGATAGTAAGGATTTATGGGGTAAATTCTTCCAGGCTGGCGACGAAATGATCGCAAAATTTGCTATCTTTCCCACGATCGGAAACCATGAATATCATAATTCATCGGGTGTTACACCGACTACCGCTGATCAATACCATTGGGCATTTGACAACCCCCTGAACTATTCCTTTGACTGTGCTGGTATCCGGTTTATCATTTTGGATACTCCTGATCCGAATAATGCCAGTGGCGATGATCCACATACCTCCCTGGCCCTCACAAAGAGTCAGGAATCCTGGCTGAGAGATAAGCTGGACAATACCATGTTAGGAACATTTACCATACATCACCATCCTATCTGGGATTATGGCAGGACTACAATTAATTCCGATCTTGAGCCGTGGGAAACCCTGTATCATACCTACAATATCAGCGCTAATTTTGCAGGCCATACCCATAAATACCAGAGATATCAAGTGAATGCGATTCCCTATTTCATTGTCGGCAATGCCGGAGGTAGGTTCTCTGACCTTACCGGTGGGAACCATTCGGTTTGGTACAGGTTCGGACAGACGAGGGAGCTAGGGTACCTTAAGGTCACTGTAGATCCGGCACACAATACGGCAACCGCACAAGAGATTTTCGTCGCCCATGTTAACGAGGATGATGACGATGAGACACCTATGGTCTATGATCCGCCGAAGATCGCGGATGCGATAACATTCCCCCTCAAGCCTTTGTCCCCCACACGAAAGTTGGAAATCGCTTAAACTCAAACCCCAATCTGCCCCTTCAGCCAATCCCAGCCTTCTTTTACCGCCTTGTCCATCTCCTTTCCTGCCGACTCCTGCAGCCTGGGAAGCAGATCCTCCGTGAGATTCTTCTGCAATTCCTGCCCCAGACTTTGCAACGGCTCGCTTTCTGCCAGCGGGCTTTGTCCGTTTCGCCAATCCTTGGGATCGAATTCGTTATTGGTGAAGTTCTCTAACCTGGCATGACCGCTATCCACTAAAAGACGATTGAAATTGGGAGCAGCTATTGGCTGGCCGTAGAATCCGGTGAGATAAGCCACAGAGATTAGCCTGCCGTAGCTATCCCGGCCGTTTGCTGAAAGATCGTCGATGTCCAGGTAGACCCTTTTGTTCATGAGCAAGGCAAAGGTGAAATCCTTTGCTGCCTGCCCATTTTCCGATTCCATCTCGGGAGAGTCGACATCTGCCAGGCGAATTCTCTCCACACGGTAGGCTACTTTTGCACCGGCCTTCTCTATGGTAACGTCGAAGGTGTCGCCATCCACTACGTTTGTGACTATTCCGTAGGCCTCATCCTGAGCAGCCAGGGCGATGGATGGAAAGATAATAAGCGAACTTGATATGCAAAATAATAATAGTAATAATATATGCAGTAATCTAGCTATGGTCCCTGCTCTGTAAATCGAGATGGAAATCATGCGTTGACTCCTTTTGATCTTATTGTGAATGCTATCGGATAGTGACTCAAAGCTGCTGTACCATTATTTTGAGTGTCATAGATCTATTTATCGAGCCGTTAATAGCCGTCAGCCTGTAAGTGGTGGTCTCGATCGGCTTAACCTGCATAAAGCTCTTGAGCGCTACCTCGCCAACTCCCTGGTCGATCTCCACCCGGGCAGCGCCGATCACGCTCCAGCTTAAGTTGGAGCCGCTCCCAGGGCTTACCACCACGGGATCGGCACGAAAGGACTCAATTACCGGATAGGGGGATCCGAAGACGTTGAGGGCCAGCAGGCCCCCGCCAAGGATAGCCGCCAGGAGCATGATCCATATCGCAATTCCCTTCGGTGTTTTCCAGAACGACTTTTGCATCTCCCAGTAGTTCTTCTTTTCAGCCATCATAAATATACTCTACTGTATCAGCATATCTCAGTCTTATGCTCACGCCGAGCTATCTTATATTGACCGGGGCATTGGTCACAGATCACATTCAGCCCTCGGATCTGCTCGCAGGCTAAAGATCCCTGACCCTTTCTTCGGTAGATATTATCTAACAGGCTGTCCACCACACTTGAGCTCGCTTTTGCCTGGAGCAGGATTTGCCTTGATTCTTGAAGAGCAAAGCCTGCGTCCTTCAGTTCAAATCCCAGTGCCATTCCGGTTTTCCATCCGGCAGGGGCAAGGTCTACCTCTCCGGAGAGAAGCATCCTCAAAAAGCAACTGCGAAGATTGGGTGATCTGATCAAATCAAATTGCTTTCTCACATTGGTCCTCAGATCATCTAAGGAGACGTGCCGCTCTTCCAGGCAAGAAGTGCATAGCTTCATCTCGTCCGTGCGAGGTTCTGCCTTTGAGGCTAAAGAGGAGCTGCCACAATTGGCGCACGAACCTGACGAATAGTGCACCTTCTTTTCATTTAAGAAATCCATGTAGCCCTCAAATCGCGTAGTTCAACAACTCTGGTCTGCAGAGATTTCACACTCACATTATGAACTAAGGCTGCAGCTATAAGGTCTCCGTATCCATCTGCTGCCTCTTTGAGAATATCATCCATGATTTCATCATCTACGAATTTTTTTGTAAATTGCATTGCTATCACTATTTCTTTCTAATATTAAATTATTATCATGTCATAAGCATTTTCGGCGGAAGATCCTGGACCAAGAGAAGTCAATTATCTGCCACACAAGGTTTTTGGAAATCAAAAAAATGCAGGAACCTATTTCTTGGCCCTGCTTTTATCTGATCAAATAATTATCAAACTGCTTAGTATCTTCTGGGTGGCCTGGAGGCACCGGCTGGTCTTGCAGGCTTGTGCTTCTGGTAGCAATCGCTGCAGTACACGGGCCTGGATCCATCGGGCTTGAAGGGAACTTGACATGTCTTTCCGCACTCTGCGCAGGTGGCATCGTGCATCTCTCTGGGGCCGCTGCTAAAGCCGCCTCTGCTACCGCTTCCATATCTTTCCATTTTAACTCACTTACCGTTTTATCGACTCAAAGAATCGACTTATGCCACAAAAACATCTCAGGAAATGTCCCTTGAATCGATGCCATTGCAACCTTACCTACATACCAACACAAGTATATATACATATCGGTCAACAGGCATTCAACTTTCAATTGTTCAAGAGGCACTCTTTACTGATCATGCGATTCATTTTCCATCTTTTTCAGAGCATTTCTGGTGTGCTCCAGGAATAGAGAAACGATCTCCCTTCTCTCACCTAGGCCGTGCCGATCAACCACAACTTCATAGCCCTCCTTTTCCAGGGTGCACTTCCAGGACAAAGGGCTCTGGCCAAAGATATCGTTTTCTGCGTGTCCTCCCGCCACAAGCAAGAAGGGCAAGAGCCGCACAATTTTCACCCCAGAGCTCTTTAACTCGGGCAAAAGCTCGGCAAGACTGGCAAAGCCTTCCATAGTGCCCAGGAAGACATTCTTATGACCTTTTTTCAATACCATGGACATGAGAGAGTAGAGAGCATCGGCAGGGTGGCCCGTGCCGTGGCCCACCAGGAGCACCGCCTCTTTCTCCGGATCCCGGCGATATGCGGGCCCGCTGCAAAAGGCGGGCAGGAGGGATGAGACCCTTCGGCAGTCCGGCAGGTCCGATAGCAGAGGCAAACCGATCTCCAGGCGCGAAAATGCTGGCTTTGTGCCCTTCCATCCCTGTACCAGCGCTGCCACCTGGTGAAACTCTTCACCCGGCACGATCTTTAGGGATTGGACGACCACACTCTCATTTCCCTGGTTACATAGCTCCTCCAGCGCTGCCGAAAGGCTCTGGACGCGGATGCCAAGATTTTCTTGCAGCCTTTTCCTCATGAGATGCGAGGTGATGGCCAGCCGAACCGGAGAGCCGGGAAATATGCGCTCATAAGCTTTTCTGATTTGGTCATAGGTGGCCAGGGCAGGAGGAAAAAGAGTGCCATAGGCGGCAAGGACAATTCCGATTGGCATCAAATCTGCTCCATTCAAGGCTCACGCCCGCGGATACGATCCCAACACCCTGATCATGGCCGCCTTCTCTTTTATGACGGCTATTGCCTGCTCTACTACTTTGTCATCCACATGCCCTTCCAGGTCGATGTAAAAGTAGTAATCTCCGAGGCCCTTGCGACTGGGGCGGGACTCAATTCTGGTCAAATTGATACTATGCCTGGCAAACTCCTCTAAAATGGAGAAGAGCGCACCGGGACGATCCTTATCCAGGTAAACGATCAGTGAGGTCTTGTCCCGACCGGTGGCTACGGCCATCTTCCTTGCAGCCACAATAAAACGGGTTACATTGTCGCTTGCATCCTGAATCTCTCTGGCCAGGATCTGCAATCCATATTTCAGAGCTGTGTCAGCTCCAGCTACCGCGGCCATCTCCGGGAACTCCTGGGCCAGGCGGGCGGCATGACTGGTGGAGCCGGTGGTCCTGATCTCGGCCTCTGGATAATGCTCGCGCAAATACTGCCGGCACTGGGCCAGCGCCTGGGGATGGGAGAGGATGACCTTGACGCCCCCACCCTGGCCCACCAGGCAGTGTCTAATGGGAACGTTCACCTCTCCTACAATCACAACATCCAGTCTCAAGAGCAGATCCATAACTGTGGTTACTGCTCCCTCCAGGCTGTTTTCTACAGGGACGATGCCCTCTTCCAGCCGGCCGGCTGCCACTGCCTCCAGCACACCCTCAAAGTCATTAAAATAGACGATGCTGGCCTGTGGCCGGCCTTTAATCCAGAGAAGAGCCGCCTTTTCCGAATAAGTTCCCTCCGGCCCCAGAGCTCCAATCCTGTAGCTCAAGTTATCTCCTTTGCTTTTTCATCCAGCTCAGCCATCAACTCCACGGCCCTATCCACGCTTATCCTGCGCTCGGCAGCCATGCGGGCGGCGATGATCTCAATCAGATCGCACTTAGCCCCCGCCTGCACAGCCACGTTCTTGGCGTGCAAAGACATGTGCCCCCTCTGAATGCCCTCTGAGGCAAGGGCCCTCAGTGCTGCAAAGTTCTGGCACAGACCCACCGAGGCGATGATGCGGGAGAGTTCGTCTGCGCTCTTAACGCCCAGAATTTTCACGGCCGTCTTGGCCACAGGATGAACGCGCGTCGCTCCGCCTACCAATCCCACAGCTACGGGCATCTCAATGGTTCCCACCAGGTCTCCATCCCGGTTCTTCTCATAACGGGTTAAAGATTTGTAGCGTCCGGCGATCGATGCAAAGGCATGCGCTCCGGCCTCTACTGCCCTGGTATCGTTTCCAGTGGCCAGCACCACGGCCGTCACTCCATTCATGATGCCCTTGTTGTGGGTCGCGGCGCGGTAGGGGTCGACCTCTGCCAGCTCTGCCGCCAGGAGTATTCCATCCACTACCTCATGGCCGCCTATCTCCTCTGCCTTGAAGACCGCCTTTGACCGAACCAGGCGAAGATCGGCCAGATTGGAGATGATGCGCAGATACACCCGCCCTCCGGTGATCTGTTCGATGCGCGGGGCGAGCGATTCGGCCATGGTATTGACGGCGTTGGCGCCCATGGCATCCCGGCAGTCCACGATGAGGTGGGTCACAACCATCGGTCCCATTTTGGAGTCAATGACATAGACCTCGATATCCTTGACACCTCCCCCGTACTTGACCAGCATGGGATCTTTGTCGTTGGCCATCCTCATCAGATCGTCTTTATGAAGCAGAATCGCCTGGCGGGCCGCAAAGGGATCACCAATTCCCGTGGCCTGAATCAGGGCGCGCATGACGGGGCCCGTGCTGGAGGTAAAAAAGCCGCCCGTTTCCCGCGCCATTCTTGCGCCGTTGCTGGCCGCGGCGATAACGGAAGGCTCCTCGGTGGCCATGGGTATGAGCACCTCTCTGCCATCGATGACAAAGTTGGTGGCAATTCCCAGCGGCACCTGGAACAAACCGATCACATTCTCCGTCATCTTGTCGGCCTGGTCAAGAAGAAGCCCCGTCTGCACCTGGGCTATCTCTTCTGGCCCCAAAGCGGCCTGCTCTGCTACAGCGATAAGCCTCTCGGAGGGAGCAAGCTTGTAAAATCCTGATATTCTGGAAGTCATAGATCTCAGTTCCTTTGGAAGGGGAAAAACTTTATTCCAGCCTGAGGATTTATTTTTATGGTCCAATCTTCTTCTTTTCCCATTGCGAGAGATATTCTAAAGCTGGAAAGCATTGTGGGAAGGCTCAGTCCCGTGCAAAAGATGTTGCTTGGGACTGATGGATCCGTGACCAGCCTACTGGAAGTTGTCACAGGAAACCCAGTTGAGATTGAGACTCTGATGCAGAAGGTCGTGCCGGCAGATGAGGCTGTCGCAAAAGAGCTTCAAATAAACCCGGGAGAGGAGGTCAATTTCAGGGTAGTGCTGTTGAAGACGGCAAACAGCCAGGAGGCGCTGGTCTATGCAGTCTCGCATACGCCCTTAAAAAGGCTCGATGCGAGCTTTAAAGATGACCTTACCAAGGCCGATATTCCCATAGGAGTTATCCTGAAAAAACACCGCATCGAATCGCGGCGCGATATAACAAGCACCGCATTTTTGCCGGCCGGGCAGGAGCATTGCCAGGCCTTTGGCGTCTTTGCTCGCGAGATTATGCTCACGAGATGCTATAAGATAATTCGCCATGGCCAGCCGCTCATCGCCATCAAGGAGGCATTTCCCTACAACAGCTTCCGAGATGAGCGACGGGTTGTGATCCAGACGCCTTCCCGATTGCATCTGACCCTGACCGATTTAACGGGCAGTATCGGTCGCGTCGATGGCGGCGTGGGCGTCTCTTTAGATGAGCCGAACATATTGCTGGAGGCGGAGAGATGCGAGGATCTGGTGGCAGTGGGAGAGAACGCAGATCGTGCTCTGGCTGCGGCCCATGCGGTGCAAAAGCACCTGAATCTGGGCGGGGCGCGTCTGCAAATCAGGAGCGGATACAAGATGCATGTGGGTCTGGGCGGGGGAACGCAGCTAGGCATTGCCGCAGGAAAGGCGCTTTGTGAGCTCTATAACCGGCAGCTCTCTGTGCGCGAGATTGCCCGCATAATTCATAGGGGTGGAACCAGCGGCATCGGCACGGCTGCCTTTGAGACGGGCGGCTTTCTCATAGACGGTGGGCATAGCTATGGACCGGGAAAAGACAAAATGAGTTTTTCCCCCTCGTCCGCATCAGCGGGCGTGCGGCCAGCAGCGGTAACTATGCGCCATGACTTTCCTCGTGACTGGAAGATCATCCTGGCCCTGCCCGAAGTCGCCGCGGGCGCTCATGGAAAGAAGGAAGTTGACATATTCCGGGATTACTGCCCGCTGCCCATAGCCGAGGTGCATGAGCTATGCTACCAGATTCTGGTGCGCATGGTGCCTTCTTTAGTGGAAGAGAACCTGGATGAATTCGCAGCAGCTGTTAACCGAGTGCAGGAGATCGGCTTCAAAAAGATTGAAGTAATGCTGCAGCATCCCGTGGTGCACAAGCTGATGGCAGAGATGCGGGAAGCTGGAGCTGCCTGCGCGGGCCTCAGCTCCTTTGGGCCGGCCGTTTATGCCATAACGGATACCGGAGGGCGGGATATCGAGGCCGCCGCGAACGACGCCATGAGAGAGGTGGGTGGAGAGGTTCTCATCACTCGCGCCAGAAATGAGGGTGCGAGGGTAAGAACTGCCTAGCTATTCGAAATTACATGGAGAGATAATTGAATGAGCGATATCAAATCTTTATTGGAAAAACTGAGCAATGCACACGGCATATCGGGCTGGGAAGGATCAATCCAGCAAATAGTAAAAGAGGAGATTGCGCCTTACGTGGATGAGATCCGTTTGGACAAATTAGGAAATCTCATCGCCACCAAGAAGGGAGTGGCCCCCTCCATCATGATCGAGGCCCATGCCGACGAGATCGGCCTCATGGTAAAACATGTGGACGAAAAGGGATTCCTTCGTTTTATTCGCATCGGCGGCTGGTTTGACCAGACACTCCTCAACCAGAGGGTCATCATCCATACCAGATCCGGGCCCATCACCGGCGTCATCGGCTGCAAGCCCCCCCATGTCATGAAGGATGAGGACCGAAAGAAGGTGGTCGAGGCCAAAGATATGTTCATCGACATCGGCTGCATCAGCCAAAAGGAGGTGGAGGACCTGGGCATCCTGCCCGGCACGCCCGTATCCATAGACCGGACCTTTGCCTCTTTGCAGGGCGACAGAGTCACCGGCAAGGCCTTCGACAACCGGGCCGGGCTCATAGTCATGATCGAGGCTCTGAAAAGAACCAAATCCAAGTCCACAGTTTATGCCGTGGCCACGGTGCAGGAGGAGGTAGGCCTGAAGGGCGCCAAGGTTGCTGCCTATGGCCTGGATCCCGATGTCGCCATAGCTGCCGATGTGACCATTCCGGGAGATCATCCCGGCATCGAGAAGAAGGACGCCCCCATCGAGATGGGCAAGGGCCCGGTAGTCGTGGTGGCCGATGCCTCAGGCCGCGGCCTGATCGCCACACCTCAGGTCATCGAGTGGCTGGCGGGCACGGCCCGGGAGTTTGAGATTCCCATACAACTGGAAGCCTCAGATGGAGGAACCACAGATGCCACAGCCATCTACCTCACCAAGTCCGGTATTCCTACGGGCGTTATCAGCGTGGCCACCCGCTACATCCACTCGCCGGTGGAGGTGCTGTGCATCAGCGATATCGAGAAGGCAGCCGACCTGATGGCCAGGTGCCTGGAGACGGCGGGGAGATACTTTAAAAATTAATGAAGGCGACATCTTCCGCTACCGGCCTGTGGGCTGCCCCATCACTCATTTTGCCAAAGTGCTCAAGAACAAGCAGGGAATCGTCACTGTGCATCTGGTGGGGCCGGTGCACCTGCGGCAGGGTCTGCCTGTGCCGGAGGACATCGGCATCTGCCTGGTGGCTGCCTTTGAGGAGACGATGAGCAGGGGCAGGAGGCCGGAAGTAGGCGAGACGGTGCGCTTTCTGCCCGAGCACTGCATGATGCAAAAGGTGCACTCAGAAGTGGTGGTGCACTCGGAGGGGGCAAGGGTAAGGATCGAGGGGATCGATCTGAAGGTGTGGTAGCAGGATAGCGGAATTCATCTCTTCTTAGGCTGTCGTTTGCCTTTAGAGATCTTCTTCTTGGATGCAGGTTCAGACTTCATAAAAAACCTCGCAAATACTGAAGCAAGTTCAGGTTTAGTTGCCATTAGCTTTATCATCTCGGAACCTAGCTCAGAGTCATCAACAGTTTCTCCTTGCGATTTTCGCATTATTAGACTTAGAATCTCCGGCGACCGTATAGCTGCCGTGAATAATTCGGTCTTTGCATCTTCTTCAGTAACATCATCTTTTCCATATTGGGGAAAGAGATAACCCGTGAGTTGGGCAAGTTCTTGAAACTGGTTATCTGGATGTTCTGGGTTTTTCTCAAGATATTCAAAGTGCTTTTTGAGATCTCCTGCCAATGCCTTGAGTCCCGATGGTGTGCTTTCGTATTCGATGTGTCGAAGGTGGAGGATGTCAAATGGAATACGAGGTCCTTTCTTGTCTCTGATAATCACCGTTCCCACGCGACAAGCATGGCGAAGCCCAAGTTCATAGAATACATTTGGATTTGGATAGGTAACATCTGCTACCACAATATCGGAATGCATTATTCTCGTGATAACGTCTGATGTGATCGATCCGGGAAACGAGACCTCATCAGCTCTCACGATCTCAAGAGACGGATCAGCTTTCTGGATTGCCTCTTTTATAAGATCATTGTAACGCTGTTTCAGGTCTGATGTAGTCACCTCGATGTCACCGAACTCTTGGTCTCCGATTGGCATTATCACGAAACATTTTTTTGATGTCATGTTTGAGGCTAACAACGATCCATGAATATTAAATCATCCGTAAGCATGGTAAGTTCTGTCACGTTCTGAGCGAATCACTGTTGTTCAGGAACTAGTATCGCCTGATGCTTCTCCGTTCGTGTCTATTCCCGAATAATGCAATCGCAAGTTAGCGGGAATACAAGAGCAGGCAGGTGGTCGGAGGTAGGAGAGTCAGTGCGCTTTCTGCCCTGAGCACTGCATGATACAGAAGGCACACTCGATAGATCACCGCCTATGCCTAAGCCTAAATTACTGGGCACTGTGCCGATATACCCAGATCTAGCGATGAAGCCATTATTGCCAAATCGATTTCACAAATGCACTTCTCAGAAAAGCTTTTCCCCTTAAGGAGCCTGAATCAGTCAAATGGTCGCCAAAGAGCCCAGGGTGATCAATCATAATGCATAAGAAAATTGATCGAGCCGTCCAGAAGATTAAATCGCTCGGCGGCGACAAAGTCAGATTCATCATTCTCTACGGCTCAGCTTCTGTTGGCAGGATGAAAGAGGATTCGGACATCGATATCAGCGTATACTACGATGATGCTGACGCCTCTGAATTCCGACTCAAAGTCTTATCAGATCTCTTTGATGATGTCTATGATATCAAGATCTTCCAGCAGCTTCCTCTTCCACTACGCATGCAGGTTTTAAGAGGTAAAGTCCTGTACTCGGATGATACGCCCTTTATGTACGACAAAGCCTATGAGACCATTAAAGAGTTTGCATCCTTCAAGCGCGGATACTACGATTACCTGGGAATAGAATCCATCACTTGAGCAGAGGCATGCATGGCAAGAAAAAGAAACCTCAGTTGTGAGCAAACGCCCAGGGGACGGGCAAGCGCTCCCGGGCCCGCCTGCCCGCGCGTGCGTGTGCGTGTGCGTGTGCGCCTGGCGCCCGTGAGTCCCTTCTCGATTGTTCCGGAAGGCCCGATTGCCTGGCGGCAAGCTTTGCCTGAGCGCGGCTGGTTTGTGTCACAAAACTTAAATAATTTTTAAAACACTTATTATGATGAAAAGGATGAATAACAAATGAACACGGGAGATACGAGAGATTTAATCATCACACGCCTCTTTGATGCACCTCCAGAATTTGTCTGGAAGGCGTGGACAGAGCCCGAGCGCGTCATGCACTGGTGGGGACCTATTGGTTTTACATCACCAGTCTCCCGGATCGATCTGCGAGTGGGTGGCGAGTATCAGAACTGCATGCGATCATCCGAAGGCAAAGACTATTGGAGCAAAGGCATCTTTCGTGAAATCGTTCCGCCTGAGCGGCTGGTCATGACCGATTCTTTCGCAGATGAGAAAGGCAACATTGTCCCTGCTTCCTACTACGCAATGAGCAAAGACTTTCCGCTTGAAATGTTGATAACAGTAACTTTCGAAGAGCATGATGGCAAGACAAAGCTTACATTGCGGCATATTGGCATACCATCGGGCTCAGATAGTGAGGGTGCACAGCAAGGCTGGAATGAATCCTTCGACAAGCTTGCAAAATACCTGGAAACTGAGAATTCGATCATCTCCGGGAAAAATGTCCCCCGGTTTGAGCTTCCCTCAGATCGGGAGGTCGTCATAACTCGCATCTTTGACGCGCCGCGCGATCTGGTGTTCAAGGCGAGCACGAACCCTGATCTTATACCGCAGTGGTGGGGGCCGAAAAGATTTACGACTAAGGTTGAAAAGATGGACGTGAGAACAGGGGGAGTATGGCGATTCATTCAGCGCGACCAGGATGGCAATGAGTACGCTTTTAATGGCGTTTATCGGGAAATCCTGCCGCCAGAGCGGGAAGTTCACACCTTTGAATTTGAAGGCATGCCGGGCCATGTAATACTGGAAACGTCGACGTTTGAAGAGTTCGAAGGCAAGACGAAATTGACGGTCACAGATCTCTTCCAGAGCGTTGAGGACCGTGACGGCATGTTCAACTCAGGGATGAAGGAAGGGGCAACAGAAAGCATGGACCGCCTGGAAGAAATAGTCTTAAAAACCTTGAAGATGCAATAATAAAATACCATAAGGAGGAAAGAAGAAATGTCCAGTATAGTACACTTTGAGATACCTGCGGATGATATCAAAAGGGCAAAAGCATTCTATTCCAGCCTTTTTGGCTGGAAGATTGAAGGCATACCAGGCATGGATTATGCCATGATCGACGTTTTCGGCGCTCCTGGAGGAGGCATGATGAAGAGAATGCACCCGGAGCAACAAATTACAAACTACATCGGAGTGCCGTCGGTAGACGAATACGCAGCGAAAGTTGAAAAGCTGGGCGGCAAAATAATTGTTCCCAAGAAAGCCGTTCCTGGTATGGGGTATTTCGTAATCTGTATGGATACTGAAAACAATGCCTTCGGCATCTGGGAGATGAGTCCCACAGCGAAGTAATGGCGCATCTTCAAGTCGCTCAGGCCCGACCGGCCTCTCGATCCCGAGCGCTTGCCTGGCAGCCGGGCCCGCCTGGCGGACGACGGCTGTGGCCCCGGACGGCCTTTGCCGATAAACGGCTCCACCGACGCGGCCCGAGGGCTCTGGCAAAAAATGTCCTTTTCTCATCGGAACTTCGCGGCTTCGCGCCTTCGCGTGAACCCGTGATCTCGGCACGATCGGCCTGTTGCTGCCCAATGCTAGCGATTGTCAGGCAATCCAGCCCGCCCAGACGACCGCGCCGCCAGGCCCGGACGGCCCAGAGGCGGCGGCCAGGAGCGCAGCCGGGACCCGAGTGCCTCAGATCGCGGCCCTGCGGCTGCCGGGCGCTGCTTAAATCGACTGCAAAAAAGGAATCCAGCGTTTACACACTTACATCCACAGAAGCCGCCGTGGTAGTTGGTTCTGGGATGCTGAGGCGTTCGGCCTTCAACCCTTCCAGGTGAAATTCTATTGCCTCTTTCATCAGCAACAGCGTTTCTTTCTTCGTTGGACCGGTGGCTATGACGCCGGGCAAATCCGGACAATAGGCCGCGTAATTATTTTCAGCCTTTTCAATGATAATCAGATACTCAGTCATCTTTCCCAATCTCCTTATGACCACTTTGTTTCAATACATCCTCTTCTACCAGCTTAATGACGGCTCTGATTTTCAATTTTAATCCTCAAATGATATAACCAATCTACCTTATAATTATTCTCTTTGGATACAGCCTGCCCCAGACGATAGAGCCGCCTCGAATCTCTTTGTGCGTCCTTTGTGAGCTTTGTGCGCTTTGTGGTTTGGTCCGTAGTTGCTGGATATAATTATACGCTAATATTAATAGGATCAGAATAAAAACCTATGCAGAAAACTATAAAATGAAAGAACGAATTATAGTATTAAGGTGAATCAAGAATGAAAGAAGAAGTTTTCTTTGGCGAAGGCATGGCCAAGACCAAGACTGAATATCCCGACCTCTACAAAGCCATCGTTGGACTAAACGAGGCCATCTACACTGGCAAAGCCCTGGACTACAAGGCCCAGAAGCTGATTGCCATAGGCATCAATGCCGCCACCTCCGACGACCGGGCCACCAAGAAGCAGATGATGAGCGGCATGTTGGAGCTTGGCATCACCAAGGACGAGATTGTGGATGTCCTGAGAGTGGTTCTGCTAACTTCAGGAATGCCTCCCTTCACCAAGGGCATGAAGATATTGTATGAAATACTGGAGAAATAGAAATTCGGCCCTTCGCTACATTGTGTGTTGTGGTGAGCGTATGCACACGATTCATTCCGTTATCGCCTTCTTTCGCAGCAACCGATTGTAGGCGATGGCAAAACGGTGCGCTTCGTCTCTGATCTCCTGCACATAGAGCGATGCCTTATCATTCTTCTTGATCTGCAACGGTCCGTCCCGGCCAGGCACGTAGATCTCCTCCTCACCCTTGGCCAGAGAGATGATGGGAATCTTCAGCCGCAGCTCTCTTAGCTCGGCCAGCGCAAAAGATAACTGCCCCTTGCCACCGTCGATAACAATGAGGTCAGGCAGCTCCAGGCTCTCCTCCTTCTGGCGGGTGTAGCGGCGGCGAACTATCTCGGCGATGGAAGCGAAATCATCCACGCCCTGCACGCCCTTGATTTTGAAGCGCCGGTAGTTGCTCTTGTCCGGCCTGCCTCCCCGAAACTGCACCATGGAGCCCACCGAAAAGGTGCCGGCCAAGTGTGAGATGTCGAAACATTCGATGACCTGGGGAGTCTTTGGAAGACAAAGCGCCTCCTGCAGGGCCAGCATCTTCATTCTGTCACCAAAAAAGCCGATCTCCACATTCATTTTGGCCAGCTCCAAGAGTTCCTTTTTTTCACCCTGCTTGGGGACGGTGACGTGCACCCTTTTGCCCTTCACGTGGGTGAGAAAATCCACCAGAGACAGCTCCAGCGGCTCTTCCATTATCAGCTCCTCAGGCGGCTCATGCTCCGAGTAGTACTGCACCAGGAACTCCTCCAGGAAATTCTCGCTCTGGGCAAAGACGTAGTCCTCTTTTCCCTCTAAGGTGCCCCGGTAGACCTTGAATAGCATGAGAAAGACGCTGGAACCGTCCACCTGATAGCTGATAACGTCCTGATCGTACTTGCGGTTTTTCTCCACCTGCTGCCGCTCCTGCAGGTGCCGCAAAGCTGCTATCTCATCGCGTAGCTCCATTGCTCTCTCGAACTCCTGCCGGGCGGAGAGCTCCCCCATCTCCCTTTGCAGAGATTCGACCAGCTCTCCCGTTTTGCCCCCCAGGGCCGAGGCTGCCTTTTTTACCCTCTCCTGGTAGTCCTCCTCTCCGATCTTGCCTAGACATGGGGCCATGCAGTGGCCCAGGTGATAGCGCAGGCATGCTCGCTTGGGCAGCCTTTTGCAGGTGCGTAGACCAAAGGTCTTGCGCAGAAGCTGATAGACGAATGTCCTCTCCTGGGCGGAGGTGAATGGGCCGAAGAACGAGCCCTTGCCAGTGGCCTTGCGGGAGATTCTGATGCGCGGGAATCGCTCTTCTGTAAGCTCTATGCAGGCATAACGGGAGGAGTCTTTGAGCTTGATATTGTAGCGGGGCAGATGCTTCTTGATGAGGGTGTTTTCCAGCAGCAGCGCTTCGACTTCGGTGTTGGTGACGATATAGTCCACAGTTTTTGCTGCAAAGACGAGGGCCTCTGTCCTGGGGCCGTGATCCTGCTTCTGAAAATAATTGGCGACCCGCTTCTTGAGATCGCGGGCTTTGCCTACGTAGATCACCGTGCCCTGACCGTCTGCGAAAAGATAGCATCCGGGATTGTGGGGAAGAGAGTCGAGAGAGATCATACTTTGGAGAGCCACTATATTTTCCGGCTATTTCATTGTAACTCTCGTTCTCTGCATCAACCCAATATAAAGGAAAAAATCCCGTATCTGCACCTTAGATTGTAAGATCTCCTTGTCCACCTCCATTATTGCTGTTGCAGTCGCATCCGCCGTTAGTCCATTGGCAGCCGGATTGCTGGCACTCTGCTACTGGATTAGGTGCCGGGTTGAATGGTTCCGGCTCAGGGTATGGATTGGGAACGGGCCCTGGCATGGGCTCGGGTTCCGGCTCAGGCTTGGGCATGAAGCAGTCGCACCGGTTATCAACCCAGGCGCAGTTCGCACTCTGCTCGCATTTCTTCTTTTCGGGGTCATCCAGGCCTCGGCAGAGGCATTGACCGTTTACCCAGTCGCATAATGGATTCTGCTCGCATTTCTCCTTTTCAGTAGGCTTAGGCTCGGGCATGAAGCAATTGCACCGGCCATTGACCCAGGCGCAGTTCGCGCTCTGTTCGCACTTCTGTTTTTCAGTTAGTGGAGGCATGGTGCAGAGACACTTATTGTTCACCCAGTGGCAATAGGGTTTCTTCTCGCACTGCTCTTTAGGGGTTGGTGGATTGGGTTTGATATAATTGCCTGTGCCATAGACATCGATGATGACGGCATTGCTGTATCCGTTGTTGGTAGCAAATAGGCTTCTGTGTCTGCCGGGCGTATCGGCATAATACCAGATGTAGTAGTATCCGCTCTGCACCAATCCCAGACTATATCCCAGGACATAGCCTCCTGGATATATCTCGTACATGGTAACGGGAGACGTCTGCGGCACATAGATCAGCTCTCTCGTCCATCCGCCCCAGGGCAGTGTGGCATATTGTGTCCAGCTGACAGCTCTCTCTATCCACAGGCCCGGATTGTTGGTGGGAAAGCTTGTGGTAAAGTCGTTCCAGGCCAGGTATTCTCCGTTGTAGTACATGTACTTGGGCGGACTCTTAAGAATCGCCGAAGGCATGAGCTTCTTTAGATCCGTAATAGGGGGAACCTGCTCGGTGTAGACGGCAATCTCCGTTCCCGCATCTTCTGAAGCCGCCGGCGGCTCGCTGGTGTCAATGAATGCGCTCTCCAGATTGCTTGCCGGAGCCAGGGCGCTAAATTCAGAAATAGTCAGATTCTCTGTACCAGAATTACCGGATTGGTCCAATCCACCCAATGATATGCTGCAAAGGAGGAGAGCGGCTATAGCAATCCGAAATAGCAAATGGTCGGCTTTCATTGTTCCCTCTCAATATTTATTATTACTTTTCATCACCACTTGATAAACTCCATTCATTACCTATAAATTTTTTGTATGGTTCGGTTATGAATTGTTCGCATTGCCTCAATTCAGGAGGAAGTGCAGAGCCGTCCCCACCAGGAGCGCCGCCACCAGCCGCAATGCTACAGATTTCAGGGTTCCAGAGACGCCTAGCTCCTTCAGCATCACCATGAAAGTTGCCACACAGGGGAAATACATAGCCAACACCACAGAGGCGACCACCAACTGCGCTGGCGTCATATCCAGGGGCGCGAACATGCCGATCCCCACATCCTTTCTCAAAAAACCGATGATCAATGCCGTAGCGGCGTCGCTTGGCAGCCCTAAAAGGCCGGAAACGACAGGTCGCATGGTCTCCCCTATCAGGCGCATCAAGCCGGAGAGGTAAAAGAAGTTCATCACTATCATGCCTAATGCAATGTAAGGCACAGCCTCTTTCAAAAATTCGCGAATGCGAATGAAGGTCTTTTTGAGCAACAAGCTTAAGTTTGGCATGCGGTAGGGTGGGATCTCTAGAAATATCTCGGGAGACTCTCCGCCGATAAACCTGTGCAGCAGGAAACCTGTCACCGCAAAAGTGGTGAAGAGGGACATGTATACAGCGAAAATGTATCTCAGGCCGTAGGGAGCCAGCATGCCAAAGATCATGGCCGATTGCGAGGCGCAGGGGATGGCCATGGTCATAAGCGTGGCCGCCAGATACCTCTGCTTGGGCGACTCCAGGATGCGCACGGAGAGGACGGCCGGCACGCTGCAGCCCATGCCAAGGACACAGGGCAGGATGGCCGCCCCATGCAGTCCGATCCTGTGCATGAAAGCGTCCAAAATGATGCTCAATCGGGGAAGGTAGCCGATGTCCTCCAGGGCGCCCAGCACCAGGTAAAAGGGAATGAGGAAAGGCAGGACCACGCCTAGCGGAATATAGAGGCCAGTGGTGAGAATGCCGAAAGACTTGAGCAGCTCAGGAGACGTTCCGATCAGGATGTCATGCAGCAAGGGCGAACTGATGTGGCTTTCTACAAAGCCGCTGATGAACAAAGAGTAGGCAATGAATATGGGGTCGGTGATCTTCACTTGCAGCAGCTCTCCTGCTTCAATCACCAGGCTGAAGGAAAGATAGAGCACCAGCATAGCGATGGGAATTCCCGTCAGCGGCTTGATGGAAATATCCTCCAGCCGGTCGAAGAGGGATGGATGGCGGTGCATGACCTTTTGCGTCTTGGCCGCAATCTCGCCGATGCGGGCCCATCGCTGATCCGATGAGGCAAAGTGCATGACGGGGGGCGTCTTCGCTTTGGCCAGGGCCCCCACCAGGTCGCGGATGCCCTGGCCGCTCACAGCCACCGTGGGAACTACGGGGACCCCCAATTCCTTCTCCAGAGCAGCCACATCGATCTCGATGCCCTTTTTGGTTGCGGCGTCCCAGAGGTTGAGGGCGACAACAGTGGGAACACCCCGCTCCAGAATCTGTAAAGTGAGGTTGAGGTTCCTCTCCAGATTGGTGGCATCGATGACGTTCACCACCACATCCGCGCCCTTGGAAAAGATCATGCGGCTAACCTCTTCCACATGGGTGGTGGGATCGAGGGAATAGACACCGGGAGCGTCCACTAAGGTGGCCATCTGCTCGCCAAGTTTCATGCGTCCTTCCGTGTACTCCACGGTGGTACCGGGGTAGTTGGCGGAGATGACCTCGATTCCCGTTAGCCGGGAGAAGATGACGCTCTTGCCCACGTTGGGGTTGCCCATGAGCAGGATCTTCAAAGGTGGGAGGCTCCATTGGTCGAGTATCATACTTCGGATATCCATTTTATGGTTAGGATATTCTATACTTAACTGGAGCGGTGTAGAGAATCTGATTTTCAGATAAACCAGGTTACCACACCAAATAGCCAAGACACAAAAAAAGATGGTGAGAATTGCAAGCCAGACTGTTTCAGATCATCTTAACTTGGATCGTATTCAGCAAGTTCTCACTCAGATTCGTCGGGAATTTTGCCAGAATCTCTACCTTGGTCATTCCCACGGATATATTGTAATTCTCAATTACTCTGCTGTCCAGCCAATATTTTGCAATAGTTGAATTAAAGACGTTGCCGTCTTTCTCATAGGTTTCGGTTACTACAAGGCCTGGTTTACCATCAATAATCATCTCGGATAAGTCGCCATCCGTTATAGTTCCGAGGGCTTTTTCATAATTCAAGGCAAGGTTTAGGTATCTGAGATCTGGAGATAGATCTGAGCATTCCCAGACGGTTTCATTGATTACAGCAATAGCTGCTTTGGTATCATTAGTAAATTTTATATCTATTCTTGATGTGGCGTTCGCCTCATCCCATTGTGATGATACATTGTATTCCATTGTCGTATTCAGGTCAAACGAAACGTTATAAGGCCCAACCGAAGTCTCCTCAGTCTTTGCCGATGCACCTGCAGCCAGCAAGACCATTAAGATTAAAGCATACAATATCTTCATATTAATCCACCTGTATTTTCTCATGGCAAGAAATTTTGTCCACTAATAATAATAATATACTTTACTGCAATTATATAAAGTTAAGAATTGGTGTCTGTAAGGAAAATTACGCATTTAATTCAGTCGTAGAAACGACGCTCATGAGATTCTAGGTGCCACAAGAACATCAATAGATAATTTACATATTAATATCATTACTATCAATTGGATTGAAATCAGCTCAATAATTGCCATATTTCATACATATCAAGGCACTTGAGACATAAAGTTCAAATAGTATTAGGATAAATCATTATTAAAAAAATTAGTTGGAAATAACAAAGGCAAAAGATGCGGGTCTTCTTCAACCATTCGAGGGGATGGATGCAGCTTTCCCGAAATCCAGCTTGAATCAACCGGCTTAAATGAAGGGGGAGTATAAAACGTCAATGTTGATACCTATCGGCATAGTCATGCTGAGCGGCGCAGTAGGCGGAATTGTGAATGCACTGGTGAGCGACAACGGTTTTGTCAGGCCCAGTGAGGAGACGGCGGGCGATGTCACCATAATTCGCCCCGGCTTTGCAGGCAACATACTTCTGGGTGCCATGGCCGCTTTTATCTCCTGGGGCCTTTACGGAGCTTTCAGCAATGCGGTTATCTGGGGCGCGAACACCGGAATGGGAACGGAGGAGGTAACAGTTTCCATCGCATCCATTGCCGGCGCAGTCCTGGTGGGGATAGGCGGAGCTCGCTGGCTGACCAACGAGGTGGACAAGAAGCTGCTGCGAACAGCAGCGGTCACGGCTGCCGCCTCCAAGCCGTCCTTTGACGATTCCCAGAAAATTGCCCGGGCCACCCCGGCCCAGGCCTTCAATATCGCCAAGAAGATGTACAAAGAGTGAGAGACTATTGGCATGAATGGGCCACTATGATCACAGAGTGCATGCGGGTAATGCGGGGGACGTCTGGAAGCATTTCCTACTGCTGGAGGCGGCAGATTGCCACCTCGACATCAACGGCAGTCTGGTTTATGCAGAAAGCCATGTGGGACGCCCTGAGTATGCCCTGAGAGCGCCCGGTGATTGGGAGGGCGGAATAGGCAAGATCTGGCCGCTTCTGCCTTTCCTCAGAAATTTTTGCTATTTTGATATCCTGGCTGATTTGAATCCCGAAAGCACGTCTTTTGTTCCCAGCTGGGAATCGGTTTTTGGATCCGTTTCGGTACAAATCTCGAGACCAATACTTTATCCAGGATCTGCCCGTCTCATCTATGAGCTGGCGAAGAGGAAAGGAACAAATCTGCAGGCCGATGTTTGGGACAACGATTCCTGTGTAGCCGGCTCTTGGGAGAGCTTCACTCAAGCGATCGCGGCAAAATCAGCAGGAGCATTTCTGCCTGCTAAAATCGTCTTTCATCAGGGAGACGGATTTCTGGGAGTGTTGTCTTGTCTTCACAGATCTCCGCCTGGACTCCTTTTCATCGATCCTCCGTACCTTGATCCCCAAGATGTCCGGATCGCAGAGAAGCTGCTGCAAAGAGCCAGAGAACGAGGATGGATTGTGCTCTGCTGGTACATGATGGACATGAAGACCACGCTAGAAGGATTACCAACTTTCGAGCTGCGATTTTCAGAAGTGGGGCTGGAGGGGGGAAGATGGAAAGGAGCGAATGTGGCTTTTGCCGGAGGAGAATGCGAGCGGTTTGACCATCTCATTAGCCACATGCACCGGCAAATAGATAAATTCATCCGAGTACTAAAGCGTTAAGTTTATTCACATAAGGGGATATCACTTGCGCAAAGTCTACCGGCTCACTATCTCACTGATTCTTGTTATGCTCATTTACAGCCTCATCTTCATGGCGCTGATGAGCGTTGAGGGCCAGTCCCAGAATGTGTTTATTACCACGGCTGTTTACTGGGTGGTGGTGACCATGACCACGCTGGGCTATGGAGATATCGTCTTCAAAAGCGGAGTAGGGTATCTATTCACTATCATCGTCTCCCTTTCCGGAATTGCCATTCTCTGGTCAGTGGTGGTTCCACTAGGCATAACTCCCAATCTGGAGCGCATGATCCGAGCCGCTCCCTCTTCCGCCCCGGAGAAGATGAATGGCCACATAATTATTTCCGGATACAATCCCATTGTGGAGACTTTGGCGGAGAGATTTTCTCTGCTGAAGATACCCTTCTTGATCATCGAGCGGTCGGAGAGCGTAGCCAGAAGTATCTATAAAAATTATCCTGTGCTCTGGGGAAATCCTTCCCAGGCAGAGGTGCAACGAAGAGCTTGCATCACTTCCGCCCGGCTCTTCATAGCCAACGAAAATGACGAACTGAATGCCGAGGTCATTTTAACATTAAGAGAGACCTCTGATATCGAGATCATAGCTCTGGTAGACGATCTGACCCGATCCAGGTTCCTGAAGTATGCGGGAGCCTCTCGCATTATCTCGCCTAAAACACTGCTGGGAACCTTCATCGCCCAGATCACCTCTCTGCCTATGAGAAATGTATTTCCGGGATCTATCCAGCTCTTTGGCGATCTTCTCCTGGTGGAACTGCCCATCTATCCGGGAGCGGAGCTGATCGGAGAGAAGCTGGAGGAAATAGGTATAAAGAGCTCGGGCGCAGGCATAGTGGGCATCTGGCAGAGGGGAGTCTTTCATCCCAGCCCAGGGCCCGATGAGACCGTGCACTCCAATTCTGTGCTGATGGCGGTGGGAAATATCGAGCAGCTCTCTGCCATCAGGGATCTCACCTTAGGCACTCGCAAGGAAGGGCCTCAAATAATCCTGGGATACGGTGATGTGGGAAAACGGGTGGCTGCCGTGCTCTCCGACTGTGGAATAAACCCAATGATCCTGGACAGGCGCGTTTTAAACGATATCGATTTTCCGCACATAACCGGCGATGCTACGGC
>JANYKI010000081.1 GCA_025361645.1 Methanothrix sp. | reverse complement strand
GGCATGGTGGCCCACCTATTATTATATCTACTTTTTTAAAATTTGATTTTCGTCTACATTTATCGATTTCTAATAGGATCTTATCTTTTGTTATTGAATTAAATTCTATATTTAACATTCCTGAAGATATTTGCTCGGATTGCAGCTTGCATTCGCTTAAAAGATCTTGCCTGGAGATATCGCCTCTGATATATCTAAAATAGGTATCTTCCATTCCAGCCCTGCTAAGTGTATGATAGATTGATCTCGTCTCCAGTGTCAATAATGCGTTTTTATCCTTATCAATATGAGAGATAAATTCGAATCCCTCTCTAAAAAAACCCTCAGATAGCCCACCTGCCCCTGAGAACACGTCTAAAACCGTGAATTCGTTTTGCAATTCGATTTGTCTCCAGTACCTCAATGATCCTATCAGTATATAGCTTTCTACTTGAGTGTTTTAGATAACAATTTTATATTAATTTGATTATTTAGAGTACCCCGCCAGCTCTGCTGCAGGGCGCGTCGCCTCTCTGCTCTCCTTCTTGCAGCCCTCATACAGTTGGACGTCTTGCCCTGCTCATCCTCACATCGCTCATTATCTCCATCAGTATTCCCTGTCCCAGCTATTCTCCCCGATGCACGGGAATCACCGTGCTCCTGCCATCAGGATGCTTCATAATGAGATGGCTGCCTCTCTGCCGTACTGGAAGAAAGCCGATTCTCCCCAAGGCTTTGATGACAACTCCAGCTTCAACAGGTCTCAACTTCAACAACCTGCACTCCCACAAAGCAACCCATCGTGCTGCTGCCTTCTGTCTCCAGATAGAGCAAAATGGCCTCCTTGATTCTGCTCATCAGATCATCCAGGCTTTTGGCCTGAGTATGGCAGCCGGGAAGCTCTGGAACCGTGGCAACATAATAATCATCTTCGTCCCTTCTGACCACGACGTCGAACCGCATACTGAATTATTATGCAGAATAATCAGATGAATGTATTGGTCAATGATGCCGGAACTTCGCGGCTTCGCGCCTTCGCGTGAACCCGTAATCTCGGCTCGACCGGCCCTCCTGCCCCCTGGTCCCCGCCAGGCAATCCAGCCCGCTCTGTCAGCATCGCAGCCTAGGCTGGGCCCGCGGGCGGCGGACACCGGCAAAGGCAGACACGATTGACAGGCTGCCGGGCGCGGCTTCAGACAGCTTCGCAAGGATCGCTAATCGGGAGACCGCCTTGAAGTCTGAAAAAGCGTCTCTGTGCGCTTCTTGCACATCGGCGCTTTTCTTCTCGTAATACGATTATTAACCGCAGAGTTCGCAGAGCCGCGCAATCTACTTATTTATCAACACTTTTAAAAAACGCACTGTTTCTGAGCAATAGCCGTCTCCGTCCGTTCGTCCTCCGCGTGCTCTGCGTCTCTGCGGTTATATTCGTAATTCTTCGGCTACAATTATTAGCTAATAATAATGATGATAATAGCAAACTGCCATCGTCTCTAAAAATCCAGGCCATTTGCCGCATTCTCGCGTGCTCCGCCCCCCTCGCACGGGCGCATGCCTGGCGGCGGTCGGGGCGAAGGCTTGGCGCGAGCTGTAGTTCTATTCCTTCAAGGCGGCAATGAGGTGAATATGGCTGCCGGTCTGTCGGTAGACCTTAAATCCAAACTGCTCCAGAGCTTTGATGGCCGCTTTAGCCGAGATTGCCGGAATCCTTGGCGAGCCCTTCAACCTCGATATCAAGAAAAGAGAGCTTTCGTCCTTTGGGTGCCAGCTCTAAAAGAACCTGGTAGTGCTCCTGAAGTCCTTTTTTCAAATTTGAGACAGCTTCACGTTCCGTCAATCCTTGATCTGCCACGTTTGTTATCAAGTCAATTGCTGCGAAATATTTCCCTTCTTTATGGATTTGAATTGGGGTTTTCATATTGCATGCCTGCTTACAAACAGATCCCCGAAGATCTCCTCTTGCTCCAGCCAGACCTGTTTTCTCTGGGCCATGAAGAGCAGTGAGACATAGTTGGTAACCCCATCCTCAGTCTTGCTGTTTTTGCTGTTTATATCCTGGAAGGTAACGGTCTTCGTCTCCATGAACATGTCGTCCAAGATGGGTCCTAGCG
>JANYKI010000075.1 GCA_025361645.1 Methanothrix sp. | reverse complement strand
GCGCGGTTTGTGAAAGTGGGGAGAGAGGGGTTTTACGCCAAGGTGAAGAGCAAGCTGACTTGAATCGATACGGAGGGCCGGGAAGATCAAATAGTTTGCAAACGACGACATATCCAATGGAGGCAAAGTTGGTTTGCTCAGATTGCCCGGAGGCAACTGATCTGATGGCATCAGTCATTAAGCCTGCAAAAGTAGACCGTGAGGCAGGTCAGGATTTCATCGAAGGCATTAGAGAGGGCCTAGAGGATTTTGCAGATGGCCGCTACAAGATCTTCAAGGATGCCGATGATCTATTTGCCTACCTATTAAGCCCTTGATATCTCATATTTTGATCTTCAATGACACTTAGGCCCCTACTTCCTGGTCATTTTCATAATCAATTCAAGAAGCTTACGAGAAAGGATTCTGCTTTAGAGCAAAGGCTTGGTAAGAAGATCAAAGCGATATTATCTTCGGCGATTTCATAGTTTTTGTACACATAGACCATCATGATAAAGCGTATGCAGCCGCGTATGAAATAGCAAAAGCTCTTATCTATGGTGAAGGTCTACTCATTACATTAGCCAAAGTAGGCGTTACCCCTGAAGAGCTTGCCGCTTTTGTAGAATCGATAGGAATGTAGGGGTAATTTCATCATTTTTCCGGGAGGTTTTTCTTAACTTATACTGGCTAGGCAGCATCTTATGCCACCTCTCTTCTCAGCATGAGCGTCGCCGCCGCAAAGAAGATCAGGAAGAATATGCCCAGCGCCAGCAGGTCGGGATAGAGAATGTCAGCGACTCCTGCCCCCTTGAGCATCACCGCTCGCAGGGCATGGGCGGCATAGGTGAGGGGAAGCATGTAGGAGAAGGGCCGGATGAACTCGGGCACAGATTGCAGGGGCCACCAGATGCCGCAGAGCACAATTTGAGGCGTGATGATGAGGGGTATGAACTGCACCACCTGAAACTCGCTCCGGGCGAAGTTGGAGAAGAAAGCGCCCAGGACCAGAGCGCCCGCTCCCAGTAGCAGCACCACCGCCATCGCTGTGAGTGGGCTGCCACGCAGGGGCACACCGAAGAGGGTGGTTACTACGAAGAGGGTGGTGGCTGATTGCAGGATCGTGAAGAGTGAGAAGCCCAGCACGTAGCCGGATACCATCTCCACCCGGCTTAGGGGCGAGACCATGAACTTCTCCAGCGTCCCCTGTGATCTCTCCCGGATGAAGGCGATGGCGGCGTTGATGAAGGTGAAGAAGAAGACCACCAGGCCCAGGATGGCCGGGCCCACTGTGTCCATCATCTTCAGGTCATAGCCGAAGATGTAGCGCGAAACGAACGCGCTTTCCGCCCCCTTCGTCCGGCCTGTCGTCTCCTGGCCTGCCCTTTCCGTTGCCGTTCCCGCCTGCACCGCCGCCACAATTGCGCCCGAGATCTGCAGGCTGCTGGCGTCCAGCAGCACCCGCACCCCATCCGGCCCCAGCACCGCGGCTCCGTCCAGCCGTCCTTCCGAGATGAGCCTTTCTGCATCCGACTCTGATCCCAGGCGAAGGATATCGAAGTCCTGGATGGACACCAGATGCGCTCGCAGGGCATCGTGCCCGCCTCCGTCCACCAGCCCCAGATGAACCCCGCTCATATCTCCGGAGAGGGCATAGCCGAAGAGAATCATGAGGACGATGGGCGCGAAGACGATCAGGCCGATGGTGCGCCGGTCCCGCTTCAGCTGGCGCACCACGCGAAGAGCCACCACGCCCACGCGGCCCGCAGCCGGGCGATTCATGTCGCCTCCGAGAGACGCAGGAATGCCTCTTCCAACTTGGGTTCCGCCAGCCTCATGTCCAGAGGCGAGACTGATGTCAGGACTTCCTTGATCTGGGCATGGCTCTCCAGGCGGACCTGCACGACACCATCTTCAACTTCTATTTCATATCCCTGGGCCTGAAGTTGGGCGGCGTCCCTCTCCGGCTCGGCCAGCCATAGCTTGAGAATGGGCCGCAGCCCGGCCAGGTGCAAAATCTCCTCAGGCGTACCCTCTGCCACCATTCTTCCCGCCCGCATGTAGCCCACCATGCGGCATTTCTCCGCCTCATCCATGAGATGGGTGGTGATGAGCACCGTCTTGCCCTCCCCGGCCAGGCGGTTGAAGTACTCCCAGAATGTTTGCCGCAGCCGGGGATCGACGCCCACGGTGGGCTCGTCCAGCAATAGCAGCTCTGGCTCGTGGATGAGGGTGCAGGCCAGGGAGAGCCTCTGGTACATGCCGCCGGAGAGAGCTCCTGCCAGACGGCTGCGGTGCAGGGAGAGGTCGACCATTTCCAGAAGCTCCTCCAGCCTCGCCTCGCGCTGCTGCTTCTTCAGACCGTAAAGCCCGGCATAAAACTCCATATTCTCCTGCACCGTCAGATCGGGATAGAGGGCTTTATGCTGGGTCATGTAGCCGATCTTGGAGTAGATCTTATCAACTTCGGAGACGGGCCGGCCCAGCACGGACATCTCTCCCCCGTCCAAGCGCAGCAGCCGCACGATGGCGCGAATGAAGGTGGTCTTGCCCGAGCCGTTTGGGCCGAGCAGGCAGTAGGTCACGCCCGAGGGAATGTCCACGGTAAGGCTGTCCAGGACCCGCTGCCGCCCGAAGCTCTTAGTCACGCCCCGCGCCGATATTGCCGGCTCTATTTCTCTCATCGCTCCTCTCCCGGCCATATCTTTCAGCTCTGGCTCCGTTTCTTTATTACTACTACTATTATTACTGCCGCGAGCACAATGAAGTGAAGGATGGCGGCCCATGAGCGGCCTGTGCTCTGTGGCTCGATTTTGAGATAGGCATTCTCCTCGTCGTGAAGGTCATCTCTGTAGCTATCGGAAAACTCGAAGCGAACCTTAGCCTGGTAGCTCTTGCCGGGCACGGCATCCTTGGAGACATCCAGCTTGAAGATGAGCTCTGCCTCCTGCTGTGGCGGCAAGGCCGCTATCGGCGACTCGTCCACGCTCACATAAATGCCACTCTCCGGGCGAAGTCTTGCCACCAGATCTTTCGCAGTGTCACTGCCCACATTTTTTATGCGGATTTTGATCACATTATCCTGAGAGCCCACCAGCAGGGCGTCGGGGCTAACATCCAGAATCTCAAACTCTGCACCGCTTCTTCGCTCCACGCTCAGAGTTAGGGGAATGATCTGGCTCTGGCTATCGTACCAGTAGAAGACATCCGGGCTCTCCGGGTGGTCTTCGTCACCTTTCACGGCCACGTCCCTCTGGTAGGTGTAATTGACAACAGCGTCAAGCCGGTATTGGCCGGGCTTTGTGTTCTTGTAAGCCTCAATAGGAAACTCCAGCCGGGCGGAGGTCTGCCCCTCCCGGATGCTGCCGGGAAAGGCCGCAGCCCGCTTAATGTCTATGGTGCTTTCGTTCTCGGCCAAGAGCAGCAGAGAGACATCCTGGGCCACGGTTCTCTGCTTTTCCAGCTCCTGCTCTTTTTGCGCGGCGAGAATCTCCTCTCTCTTATTGGCGCCGGGCTCCTCGTTCACTTGGAAGGCGGTTATGCGCCCCCTGTTGGTCAAAGTGAGAAAAAGTGAGGTCTGCTCACCCTGATAGACGCGGTTTTGCTCCAGGGAGACGGTCAGATTGGGTGTGCCGTAGACCTTGTAGTAATCATCGGAGAACCTCTCAGGTGGAATGGGAGCGCTGCTCTCGGCTGCCCAAGAGGGGGCAGCATAGAAAATGAGTGCTAACAGTAGCATGGCCTGGGCAAGAATGCCCAAGGATAAGCCAAAATTCCTCTGAACGTGTTCGTTTTTCTTTTTCAAGAGCATTGAGCCATCATCTGTCATTTAATCCGTCCCTTTTGTTAGGCTATGATGATTTGGATATTATCAATTATTTGCCTTTGCATCTTAATCTTGGCAAGAACATGGGCACCGCTTTCTGGTACTCCTCGTACTCCTGTCCGAACTCCTCTTGCAGAGATCTCTCCTCGTGCCGGGCACCCAGGTAAAAGTAGATAGTGGCCAGGATGTTGAAGGCCAGCAGATTCTCAGTCATGGTAGGTGTGAGCCAGAGGAAAAGAGCGGAAAAGAAGAAGAGAGGATTTCTGATGTGACAGTAAATGCCGTCCTTCACCAGCCCGCCTTTTCCGCCCGTGGGCGTGCTCGCGCCCCGCAATTGGGATAGGCCCAGGAAATAGGAGACGCCCGTCTGGCGCAAGGTCAGAAGCAGCAGAACCGCAGCCAGGAGCTGGCCGCCTGCCATCAACCAGCCCCAGGGCGCGGGAATGATGTATTGTGTTCTATCCGGCAGGAAGATCATAATGACGAGGAAGGGCAGCATCATGGATAGGGCGAGCAGGTTGTAGGCCAGCCGCTGCCAGCGGTCAAGGGCAATGCCCGGCGACTTTTCGGCCCAGCTCTTGAATCGGGGATCGGCAAGGAAGCTGTGTACCATGGCAAAGAGCACAAAGTACGCCCCCATGAAAAGAACGCTAAATATCATAGAATCACCCCGGCACTCCTGCAAATCATTTTTGCGACATTCTGCCGACTTACTCTATCAACCGGCAAACTATTAATAAGTCTCACCTCATGGCTTTAGGGTGAATCGGCCCTGAGCCAAGCATGCAAATTTTCTTAAAGTAATGGAGACTGGTGCCTTAGAGATGGACTGCCACCTGCAAAAGGAGGAACTGGATTTTTGGGAAGGCCAGAAGAGGTGCGGAGAGGAGATGGACCTCAAGCTGGCGCGCGACCTGCCCGACGACACGCCTGATTTCATATTGAAGATGATGGGCGATTTCGAAGATGAGGCAGCAAGGTTCTGTTTTTCCGGGGCAGAGGGCAGGGTCTTGGATGCAGGATGCGGCAACGGCAACCTGCTCATGCGAGCCCTGAAAAATGAAAACGGAATAGCTGTGGCAGATAGAGCCGCCTGGCAG
>JANYKI010000045.1 GCA_025361645.1 Methanothrix sp. | reverse complement strand
ATGAGTCAGTATATCGACGATATGAATGAAACTCCAACAATATTTAAATGGAAGTACAAAATGGATAAAATGGCAGGAGGAATTGTTGTTGATAAGGACGGCGGGGTATTGATATGTTAATTTGGAACTGTAACACTAGTCCAGTTAAATCAACCGAATAGCTTTCATCTTTAACTCCATTCAGTTCCTGTAGGACAGTTTCAGCTGTTACCTCTTGTTGGCTAAACTCTGCTCCGGCTGCGACCATCATTCCACTTAGGAAAATGATGACCGTTATAATTAATGTGTTGGATAGTCTCATGTCTTTTTCAAGATTGGAAGGTCTAACGAAAAAGCTTTGGGTCAAAATTTTACAAAAAAAATAAAATAGCCGGGCGGGTCACGAGGATACTGCCCGGCCAGAGTACCCGCCCGACGTTGCTTTACTCATTCATCTGGTAACATTCAAACGCCACAGCCAGTGACTATGCCTTCCATGGTGGCGATCTTAGCCGCCTCTCCTGGCCTCCGCTGGAAGTATCGCACAGCGGGCTCCTCTGCGCTCCCTAGGACCACACAAGACGCCTGAATGCCAGCCAGCATAATATCCCTGGTTGCCTGCGCCGTCGTCATCACGCCTTCCAGCACCGCCGTCCTGGGTGCATCGGATGAGATCGCCCCTACACCAGGCCCCGGATGTTCCTGCTTTTCTGCATTGAGTTCAGCGATGGCCTTCGTGTATGCCGCCAACATTCTGCCCACAGGATCGCGAAGAGATTCATTTTTTATACCCTGTAGGGCATATTTACAGCAGGGAAAATTATTATGACTATCACTACGAGGCTCTTCGGAAAGTCGGGCCCGCTCGTCACCCAGGTGGGCCTGGGCGGGGAGGGCGTGCTGCGCAGCCACAATTTGACTTATGCGTTACGCGCTCATGGTCAGCTCTACCTGTCCGGCTGCAATCGGCTTGGACAGAAGTCGTCCGGCTCGGAATGAGGCTATGATCACGTCGATCTTCTCAGAGACCGCCGGGGTAATGTATGACTCATCGCAAAGATCGCACATCCATGCCGGAACATTCCTGATAACGATTACTTCATTGTCGATCTCCACAATGTGCTTTGTGAAGCCTTTGCGCAATTTCCCTCGCCCGCATGAGCATGTATCAGGGATCAGTTCGATTTCCTCGTCTTGTGGTCTATCCATTTTTCCTCATCCGGCCAGTACACGGTAATTATTCTCGCGTGATTCTTACAGAGAGCGACAACGGCGTGACAGTAACAATCCGCCACAGTGCCTAATATCAAAGCTGATGGACACGGCTCGCTGTCCGGGTATTCCTCTATTATATCGCCATTCATTATAAATGTTATCAGGTCCGCAGACGATACGCCCCGCTCGTCCATCCTTTTTTTGGCGTGGAGTGTGATGATGTATTTGCGCTCTTCAATCAGTGCTTTTATGTCCTCAATCATTTTTCATCCATCAGCCTTCAGCTTATGGGCCAACTTGGTGGAGGCCTGGGCTTTCATGCCCATATCATGCGCAATATCTAGCATCTCCATGTTGTCCATGCTATCGGGACAGCTCGTATATGTTTGTTATTGTGCATTAAATGTCTGGAATCTGGCCATCCTGCAAGCATGATTCATGATTGTGCAAACACAGGATCGCCAAGAGCCTCCTTTTTTATACTCTGCCGCACATATTTACAGTAAGGAAGAATTGTTATGACTATCACTACGAGGCTCTTCGGAAAGTCGGGCCCGCTCGTCACTCAGGTGGGCCTAGGCGGGGAGGGCGTGCTGCGCACCCACGGGCGCGAGCAGGAGGCGAAAGCGGTGATCGAGCAGGCTGCCGCCAACGGCATAACCTACTTCGACTCGGCCCAGGCATACGCAGGCAGCCAGGGCTACTATGGCAATTTTTGGCACAGCCACCAAGAGCTGCGCTCCGGTATCTTTCAGACCAGCAAGTCCGCCGCCCGGGACTTTCGGGGCGCTAAGGCCGATCTGGCCGAGTCCCTGGAGATAATGGGCCTGGATCGCCTGGACCTGTGGCAGATTCACGATCTACGGACCCGCCAGGATATCGAGGAGATGGAGGGGCCGGACGGTGCCCTGCGGGCATTCGTGGAGGCCAAAGAGGCAGGACTGGTGCGCTACCTGGGCGTCACCGGTCACCATGCCCCCAGAATCCTGGAGCACGCTGTGAAGAACTGGCCGGTGGACGCCGTACTCATGCCCGTCAACCCAGCCGAAGCCGTCCTAGGCGGATTTCTGGATCGAGTCATGGCCGCTGCCCTGGATCGTGGCCTGGCCGTCATCGGCATGAAGGTGCTGGGCGGTTCCCACTACATCTCCGCAGAGGACGGGGTGACGGCGGAGCTGCTCCTTCGCTTTGCCCTTTCCCGGGAGGTCAGCACGGCAATTGTGGGCTGCAAAAGCGCCAGGGAGGTGCAGGCGCTGGCCCAGGTGGGCAGCGAGTTCCAGCCCCTGGCGGCAGAGGAGGAGAAGAAGCTGCTGGAGCTGTTCCGGCCCCAGGCCAGGAGACTGGCGTACTACCGGGGAGTGATTTAGCAGGAAAGGCGCTTGAGATTTTTTGCTATTTTAGCGATTAGTGTTAACTTCCTAAAACCAAAACTTTGCTAGCAGAATTTTAGTAGGAAGCTTGAAGACCTTGAAGTTTCATTGAATGCCTGACTCGAATGGAAGAACTCACCGAAAAGAAGATTATACAAATCCATGATTTCCTCATCGAGGAGACGGGCGGGAATCCGGGCATTCGTGATTCGGCCACATTGTACTTTTTAGTTGAAGCCATCAATCACGAGATGGACCTATTCAGAAAGGCAGCTCAAGTGTTATTCTTGGCAGAACGTCATCCTTTTTGGGATGGTCAGAAAAGGACTGCTTTCGTGTTGGCCGATTATATTTTACGAGAAAGGGGCTATTGCTTTGATAAAAAAGACACAGCAGAGATAATGCGTGTGATGGTGAGAATAGCTCAATACACATGTCCCGAGGGAGAAGAGATAGACACAATAGCAAAATGGTTAAAAAAGACTGTTGTGAGGCTGGAGTAATCACATTTTAGCGAGTTCTACCAGCATATCTTTATGGTATGCGACGCTATCAAGGAAATGCTTGCGTTCGCTAGGAGATAGGGCACTTAACCTTTCGTCAGTGGGCACCAAATACTCACCGGAGGGCCTCATCGGCACCGCCGCGCCCTCAAGTATATCTGAGCATACCATATTATCATCTACCTTCCGGTCTTCCAACTAGCACTTTCAGCCGAGTTTGGAATTCGTTGGAGAACAATTGTTTCCTTGGTATATATAGATATTTGCGGCAACAAGGGGACCAATTCATCCTCACCCTGAAGGGCTGCGGTCTTCTTGGCCCCTACACCCCAAAAGATAGGCATAACCGCAATGGGATTGTCGCCCTTCAATGGTGACGGTCTGAGTAATAGCGGTTTGTGCGCTCAGAATATTTGGCGGGCACGTTGTCCGCAACATTCGGGGAGCCTTGGGAGCAAGGTAAATCAGCTCTCCTAGACGAGGGATAACCATTCATATCCCGCTATTTTTTGCCCGAACGTTGCGATGGAAGAATTGTTATGACGATTACTACGAGGCTCTTCGGAAAGTCGGGCCCGCTCGTCACTCAGGTGGGCCTGGGCGGAGAGGGCGTGCTGCGCACGTACGAGCCAAGCCTGGAGGCTAAGGCCGTCATCGAGCAGGCTGCTGCCAAAGGCATAACCTACTTCGACTCGGCCCAGGCCTACGGGCAACGGCCACGAGCGACAGCCGGAAGCCGGGCGAGTCCAGGTCACAGCTTTGCAAGGATCGTCAAGCTGGAGAATGCCTCGAATCTCTTTATGCGTCCTTTGTGCCTTCGTGCCTTTGTGGTTTGGTCCGTAGTTGCTAGATATAATTATCAGCTAGATCTGCCGATCGGCAGCCAGCTTCTCTAAATCGGGCAACTCATTGTCCTCGCAGCCCCAGCGCCTTTATGAACTGAGCAAAATCGTTTCTTGTAACACCCATCCTTTGCAGGGCGGAAAGTAGCTTCTCATCTTCGATCAGGCGCTCTATTAGTCCTTCAACAGCTCGATAGGCTTTATCATGATGATCAATCTCAACAAAAGGAGAATTGCTTATCGAAATGGCTAGTAGTAATCGGAAAAAATGCCATGTTTACAGGAACTACAGGGTCAGCAAATAAGCTTCCAGCTCTTCAGCGTCCTTGAAGCGTCTGCAACGTCCCTCCAGAAAGTCCTCCAGACCTTCTGTTATTCCAGCGATGAAATCCTGATCATCCGGAGCTTCCTTCAAAGGCATTACAGCCTTCCCTTCACAGTCAGAGCATGCCATGCTAACGCCTTATGATTCTATGGCCATTAATGCCTTCATAATTATTTAAGCCTTGCTCCTCGGCACTCATCAACTACTTCCCTTGCTCATTTCTACATAACAGGCCCCCTATCGAGGGCAGGCAGCACGGCTCGCCCGCGAGCGCACGTTCCCGCTCGCTGCGATCCGGTTGTCCAGTCCGCCGTCCAGGGCTCTCGCGTCCTCCTGCCCCAGGTTGCGCAAGCCCCAGACCTCGCCTCTCCCGAGTGCGCGCGGGCGGGCGCAGCCTGGCAGACGACGTTGTGGCCCATAATTGTCCTTCTTTCATCGGAACTTCGCGCCTATAGCGCCTTTCGCGTGAACCCGTGGTCTTGGCCCAACTGGCCTCCAGCCCCCTAGACCATCTCCTCATGGGCCTGCCAATCCTGCCAGGTGTAAATCCTGGCATCGAATCCCATGAGCTGCAGAGCAAACCACACCACAGAAGCCCCATAAAAATCATCCGAGTAAACCACCACCGTCCGGCTGGCGTTCAATCGGGCGAAGGTATCCTTTAGCCCTGCACCCGGCTTCAGCCTGCCCTCTTCCAGCACATTTTCGGGGCTGATGAAGGTGGCGTTGCCTATACTGGCCTTGCCGAAATCCTGGAAGCTCCTGGCATCCACCATCTGGGCCTGGCCTGACTTGACAAAATCATAATCGGCCAAAAGCTCAGCCCGAGGGCGCATAGCATAGCTTGCTGGCGAGCGCAGGTTCTCCTTCGTCTCCATGGGCAAGCTCGCCGCAATCCAGTTGTCCAGTCCGCCATCCAGGGCTCTTATGTTCTCCTGCCCCAGGTAGCGCAGCGCGAAAAGAACAGCCGTTGCCTCTCCCGAGCCAAAGGAGTCGCTGTAGACCATCACCGCGTCTTCCTGGGAAATGCCCGCCCCGCCCAAAATCTCGGCCAGATCTGTTACATTACGCAGCGTTCCATTCTCATAAAAAAAGCTCTTAGCAGGGATGTTAACGCCGCCTCTGATGTGAGCCTGGCCAGGGGAGCGGCGAATTGATACATCCAGCACCACATCCTTTTCCGAGATGGCGTCCAGGGATTTTAGCATCGCGGGTGCCGGGAATGGATCTGCCCTGCTGCCTGGCGCTACATACACCCCACTAACGATTGGAGCTGAACCTGGAATTGTGCGGTTAATGGTTTTGGTTTTGTTTATGGCTCCGCCTACCGGCTGGCCAGCCTGGAAGCTTCCGGAACTAAAGCTGCTCGACTTAGCGTTCTGATTTCCGGTTACGCCCACAAGGGGGACATCCGAGTTCATAAAAGCCTGAGCCGATGCCGTCCAGGATTCTCCGCCTCCGCTGCATCCTCCCACTGAACAGCTTCTCTCTGCCCATGAGGTCATCGTGGATGCCGCTATGATAATTGCCAGAAAGAATAGTAAACTGACCTTCATCGAAATCATCTCCTTTTAATCATACTATTATGAGCTATTAGCAGACCGCGGTCATTGCTACTCTGGCTTGACGGCATTGACCTTTATGCTCAAGACCGAATCGGCCACTTCTTTCTGCTGCTCTATGGAGATCTTTGGCATCTCAATCACTGCCGATCCGGCTGTTTCACAAAGGAGCGATTCTACGGGAAAGCTAGACTCGGCCACCACATTAATCTCGGAAAAGCCCACACTTTTTATGATCTGCAGATATTCGTCCTTCATAATAGCCCCGGCCAGGCAGCCGATGTAGGCTTTGCTGGACCTCTTCACGAACTCTGGCAGCTCTTTGGTCAAAACCACATCCGAGACCGCCAGCCTTCCGCCGGGCTTGAGCACCCGAAAGGCCTCTCTGAAGACCATATTCTTGTTGGGAATGAGATTGATGACGCAGTTGGAGATGACTACATCCACATAGTTGTCCGCCACGGGCATATTCTCCAGGTCCCCTTGCCGAAAATCAATATTGGTATATCCGCCTTTGCGGGCGTTAGCCCTGGCACGATCGACCATTTCCGACGTGATATCCACGCCGATGACCATTCCCGATGCACCCACCCGAGAGGAGGCCAGGAAGCAATCGAATCCCGCTCCCGCGCCCATGTCTAAAACGACCTCTCCCGCCTTCAAGGATGCCAGAGCAACAGGATTACCGCAACCAAGTCCCATGTTCGATTCGGGGGGAGCGGCCGAGATCTCCTCATCAGAATAGCCCATCCTCTTGCTGATCTCTTCAGGAATATCGGCACAGCCAGAACAACTTCGGGACGAATAATAAGACGTAGCCTGTTTTGCAATTCGGGCATAACCTTCTTTTACAGCTCTCTTGATCTCTCTTTCTGTTATTGTCATTGGAAACTCCACCGATAGCGATTTACGTTCGACTGCGGAAATTGTATCTCATCATCTTGATCATAGGCTTTTATTAAGGTTTGCTTGGTTTCTTGATTTGGGAAAAGAAGCGAAAAAAAGACACGTCAACTCATTGGCCGTTTCTTCCCTCACTTTCAAACGGCTTGTAGTCGCCGATGTTCTTAATAAGCATCTGATGCCTCACCCACAAGACGATGATGGCCGTTAGAGAAACGACCAGCCAGACGGCAAACCACAGCCGCATAAATCTCTGTGTCCAGCCTCCCTGGGAATGGATAAAGGCCGCGGCGCCTAAGGTTACTATGGTTGAGAAGAACAAATTGGCGGAAGGTGCCATACCATCCCGATAGGAGGCGCAAAAGCGTTCCCATTCCCTTTCCGCCTTGCCTGCCAAAGATATGGGATTTCTGCCCAGAAAGATTCCTACGCGCTTGATCCGAGAGTCGGCGGACATGATATAGAGATCGTAGCTTATGGCCACCAGAGGAACAAAATAGAGCAGCCAGAATATGTCAGAGATATCGATTCCTACATTCACGGAGCTGAGCCCAAAGAGTACAGTAATAAAGGCCAGCTTCATAGTAACGAGCTGTGTGCGCTCATTTTGCGTTCTTATCTTCTCTTCGTGAAGCGCGCGCAAAAACTCCTGATCGTTCTCTTCCATCAACTTACTACCCTAGTGAATAGATACATATATTCTATTAATAACTTTTGTATGTAATATATCAATGATATAGGAAATGGATTTATCCTAATCCCGTTCAATAAAGACCGGATGAAACCGATGGACAAGGTATTGGAAACTTCTGAAAAGATCAGCAGTATGGAGATTAGAGGTGCAGGCCGAATTGCCACAGCCGCAGCAGCATCTTTACGCGACTTCTCTAAGGCTATGCAAACAGAGAGCCTTGAAGATTTCAACTTGCAGATGGAAAAGGCCGCCGACATCCTTCTCAAGACCAGGCCCACGGCGGTCTCCCTCTCCAACGCCATACGCATGGTGATGAAGTACAGAACAGAAGACCTGCCTTCGGCTCGCTTAGCTGTGGTTCTTAACGCCAATCGCTTCATCGAGAATTCCGAAAAGGCCCTGGAGAGAATCGGCCAAATAGGCAGCCGCAGGATCAGAGATGGAGATACCGTGCTCACCCATTGCAACTCTTTGGCGGCAATCTCCGTCATCAGTACCGCCCATAAATCGGGAAAGAAGATCAAGGTGATAGCCACCGAGTCACGACCAAGATTTCAGGGCATCACTACCATTGGAATGCTGGATAAGCTTGGCATCGAGACGGAGCTGATTGTCGACTCGGCGGTCAGAAGCGTCATGAATGAGGTAGATCTGGTGGTAGTGGGAGCAGACGTGATAACGGCCAACGGAACTCTGGTAAACAAGATCGGCACAGCTCAGATCGCGCTATGTGCCCATGAGGCCAGGACCAGCTTCATGGTGGCGGCCGAGACCTACAAGTTCAGCCCCCGAACAATCCTTGGTGAACTGGTCACCATCGAGGAGCGCGAAGCAAAGGAGGTCTTGCCCGACATTTCCAAGTACAGCCACGTTAGGGTAAGAAATCCGGCCTTTGATGTTACGCCCCATCAATACATCGACCTGATCTCTACCGAGGTGGGAGCCATACCCCCAGAGATGAGCTATATGATCATCAGGGAGCGGCTGGGCTGGGAGATGGAAGAGGATATATCAGATTGAGACAGGAGAAGATTTCATGGGGTCACAGCGATTTGTTCGCCGGTCTGTGTAGTCCCGAATGTTTGGAAGCATCTTGGTTTTCGTCCAGTGCATCCAGACACGTCTCACAGAGGACGGACTCAACTTCATATCCTCCGCGATCCTTTTGGTGCTCTCGCCTCTCTTTTTGGCCCGAATGATATACCTGATCATCCTCTCAGTTAGCTTTACGACTTTATTCTTCTTTCCCATGCCCTTTTGATGGGTATATAAAGTCGTAAAGCTAACTGAGAGGATGATCAGGTATATCATTCGGGCCAAAAAGAGAGGCGAGAGCACCAAAAGGATCGCGGAGGATATGAAGTTGAGTCCGTCCTCTGTGA
>JANYKI010000033.1 GCA_025361645.1 Methanothrix sp. | reverse complement strand
TGCTGAAGCTACCAGAAAGTGAATATAATCAAGATCATCGCACTTGGCAGGATTCAAGTTAAGCCCCATTCATTTTATTTGTAAGTATTAATTTAGTCTATGTTATATAAGAAGGTTTTGCCAAGTGCGTAAGTCCTATAGATCTAAAGCAATAGTAGGTGTTAAAATGAAATATCGCGAAATTTTGCTATGTATGGCGACGCTCGTAGCGTGTCTGTTGATGGGTATTGCAGGGGGAGCAGATCCTCTGGATGGTGGATACGTCAGAAGTCATGACCGTTCGATGACGGACTCAGGGATAGCTAGCATGTTGCAGTGGCTCGATGCTCCAGTCTCCAACTTCCCTTGGTACAGTGCGGATCTTACCTTTTATAAGCAAGCGGTTCCCGACACCACGTTCTCGCCCTTCAGAGAGTATTATGTAACCTCCGGTACGCCTGTCGTGGGTGGGATAATAAGCAATCCTACCAAGTTCGATATAACGAAGAAAACACCATCCAGTGTGTACTATGGTGCCGGTGTAGGGTTGCCGTACACCCAGTATGCATCCACAGTGCCATCCAAGACCAATGACCTCTGGGTCCAGGGAGCAACAAACTGGACACAATATGTGGTAAGCCCTGTCGGAACCTGGCTGCAACTAATCGCCTATGCACCTGTTGAAGGACCGGCAGGCTTCTATGAGACGATCCAAACCGACACAACCAGCTCGATGTACAAGACTTATCAGTTCAACCAGGGTTATAACACCATGAACTTCAACGCCGACCAGGTGGGAAGACACATGCTCTACTTTGTGGTTAACAACCAGCCCAGCAATGTGGTCGTTGTGGATGTGTTTGCCCAGGCTTAGCCAGGGTCAACGAAGCCGGTACATACAGTGACTTTTCTCCCCACCCTAAAAGGATGGGGCTTCCTGCTTCGACGAACCGGCGCTTACTTTGGGCATAGGCCAAATGCCTGCAGGTATCCAGCGTTAAGGCCAGCAGATGCCTATCCTCTCTCGTCACACTACCAGGCTCCGGCGGGTGGATCAGGGTCACCGTCATAGTTAGAATCGCTGGTCTATCGATGCGATTTGATAATTATACCTCAACTTTAACGCCGTGCCTATCAAAGAACTCTTTTAACGCTTCCTCTACAACTTCACTTTGGGCACGCAGGCTACTCTTTGTTTTTGCCGTATAAACCTTTAGAGTTTTGGCTATAGGTTCGGATAAGGTCAATGTAGTCTTAGGCATTATTCCAAATTCATTAAGCTATAGATATATAACTGTTTGCACTCAAAAATTTAGATATCAAAAGATTTAAAGATTTCCTAGGCAAACACAAAATCAGCTTAATGAAATAAAAGACTTTTGCCCAGCGATTTTATCCTGACTGGCTAGAATAGATCGCTAGAAGGCAACTATCGCAAGAAGCCTCATAGTGTCAATTGTTAGCGGTCTTCAGTAACTCACCTTTAAGACCGCCTTTTAAATCCCTGCCGAAATCAGCTTGATACTGCTTATTTTATTGCTTGGGCGCTGTTATTACCTACTTTTTCCACCCTTTTCGTGCGTCACCTTTTGCAGGTGCCCCTTTCTTCCCTGAATCCACTGCCCCTTTCTTTGCATCTGCGCTTCCGGACGTCACTGTCTTCCCTGCATCAGACGTTGCTTTCACAGCAACACCCTTTGTTCTCTTATCTTTTTTATTTTGCATTTTAAAATCTCCATTTAGACTTATTCTGCGATTGTCTTAATACGATATTTTTAAATATAAAGCTTTTGGTGCATAAATTGATATGTATCATAATCTATATATACGTCATGACCCGTTCGGTAGGGATTAATGCCCAAAACCACATTGACCTTATCCGAACCGATAGCCAAAACTCTAAAGGTTTATACGGCAAAAACAAAGAGTAGCCTGCGTGCCCAAAGTGAAGTTGTAGAGGAAGCGTTAAAAGAGTTCTTTAAGAGGCACAACGTATTGATCGAAGTCTAGCAAGATTGTCCGCTGTGCCGGTCTCCTGCGCGGGCAGGCAGACGCATGGTCGCTCGGATGGGTATGGGTTTGCAGAGGATCAGTACGGTCCTCATCATCCCGGCCCATTCAATTCTTTCGAAAAGTTATATATCGGAAGGGCAGCTAATAAAGCGTAAATGTTAAGAGCTTTTCAAAAAACAGAAGGAACGATTAGAATGAAAATTTGTAAATTGCTTTTTATTGCCATGCTGCTAATGCTGACAGCCGGCATAACAGGTTGCGTGGAAAAAACGCCACCAAAGACGCAGACGAATGTTGTCGAGATCACCAATTTTTCATTTCAGCCCGGTTCGATTACTGTATCTCCGGGGACCGTGGTGACCTGGGTAAACAATGATCCTGTGGAGCATACGGTAACCAGCGGAGACGGTACCTTCAGCTCGGGAAATATGGCCACTGGTGGCAGGTTCAATTTTACATTCTCAAAACCCGGAAGATACCCGTACCAATGCTTGATTCATCCCTCCATGGTGGGCGAGATAATAGTTGCAGTTGCCTCAGTGCAGACAGAGATGAAGAATACCGGTAATAATATGATTGGGCTGAAATTGGTCGCTTCGGGCTTCGTCGCACCTATGGAATTTATCAGCTCCAAAGATGGGAGAATGTTCGTCGTCGACCAGATAGGACTTGTCAAGGTGATAACGAAAGATGGAACGCTGCAAAAGGAGCCTTTCCTGGATATTAGCGATCGCATGGTAAAAATTTCGCCAAGGTATGATGAGCGCGGACTTCTGGGCCTGGCATTTCATCCTGATTTCGCCCGGAACGATCGTGTCTTTGTGTTTTACAGTGCGCCGCTGCGGTCGGGAGCTCCAGAAGGCTGGAACTGCACCAATAACCTCTCCGAGTTCCTTGTCTCGAAAGACAACCCGAACATGATTGACATGAACTCGGAGAAGGTTCTTCTCCAGATCGATAAGCCTCAAATGAACCACAACGGTGGGACCATCGCCTTCGGCCCGGATGGATATCTGTACTTGCCTTTGGGCGACGGCGGCGGCGCCAACGATGTCGGCATGGGACACGTTTCTGGAGGCAATGCCCAGAATACCTCGACTCTCCTGGGCAAGATTCTGCGCATTGATGTGAATGTGAATATGAATAACACCGGCGCAGCATACGGCATTCCCGCCGATAATCCCTTCGTTAATGAAAAGGGCTTCCTGCCCGAGATCTGGGCTTATGGACTGAGAAATCCCTACAGGATCTCCTTTGATTCTGCAGGCCGCCTCTTTGTGGCCGATGCCGGGCAGAACCTCTGGGAAGAGGTGGACATTGTCAGCAAAGGAGGCAACTATGGCTGGAATATTAGAGAAGGAACTCACTGCTTCGACCCCAATCACCCGAAGGAGTCACCTACCAGCTGCCCAGACATAGGCCGCAAAGGTGAGCCGCTCCTGGGGCCCGTGATCGAGTACGATCATAATAATCGCACTGTGGTTGTAGGCGGCTACTTATACGAAGGCAAGGCTCTCATGTCGCTTTCAGGAAGCTATGTCTTTGCCGATTGGTCCAGCAGTTTTGCCAAAAAAGACGGCAAGCTTTACATGGCCAAGCCCGCTGGGGAAGGGCTCTGGAAGGTGGAGGAGATTCGTGTCGCAGACAGACCAGGCGAAAAGATCAATGAGTACATTCGCTCCTTAGGTCAGGACGACGAGGGCGAGATTTATGTCCTGACTTCGGATGTAGGTGGACCCACAGGAGATACGGGAAAGATCTACAAGATGGTTTCAAGTGGGCAATAGTCGGGGTAACTCCACTACGGAGCCATCAGCGTTGACTGGCTGCCTTGCGTGTAATCGCAGATATTCTTATCTCATTTTTTTGTCAACTTAGCTCATTCTAATATGGAACGATCCGTCGCTCACGGGCACGAGCTGTCCTGGCTTTTCAACAGCGCGCCCGCTGTTGAACTTGAGGCCATTGGCAATGCCCTCGCCCCTGTTCACCTGGGCCCCCGTGACTGCCCGCCTGGAGGATGTCGATTTTGATCCCCAGGATAGGCGGTCCCGGGCAGAATCTGCAGGATGGTCGGCAGGAATGGGGCTGGACAAGGCGGCAAAAGAGTGGGCTTTCAGGATAGCTTCATTTTACACGGATGCTTGGTGCCATAATGGGGGCCTTTCATTCCCAGCAGCTTCAGCCGTTTTACCAGATCTGGCCAAGACACGGGGGTGAGCTTAGCCAACTGCCATCAGCTCAGTGGATACGTCTATTGCATTGCCGTCTATCGATGGGATGCGTAGCCCATGTCTCAACCTTATGGCGATCCATTCCTCGATGGTCTCGATGAGAGCCTTTCGGCAATCCTCAAAGGTCTCGCCGGTTGCCCACACGCCTTCCAGGCCGGGTACATGGGCGTAATACGGCTCTGGATTGTCGATAACCTCATATTCGGCCCGTGCCAGGGCAGCTGCGATATACTCCGAGAACATATCAAGATCTCAATTGTGTCCTGAATGAATTTAACATTATCCACTCCTCTGTGAGTCCTCCGAGCGCGTCTCGTGTCTGCGGTGTATCGTCAGCCATTTGTTTAACCTGCGGCTAACGACGTTTCAACCACAGAGCTCACAGAGTTCACAGAGGACGCACAGAGCGACTAACTAACAACTTAACAACTGGAGACGAACTCGGAAAATGGTCAAGAAGCAAGGGATTTTACCTATGCCGTGCTCATGAATAAAAGGGTCCGTTTGGACATCGACGAGCTTTCAGCAAACGGCCGGGATAGCTGCGGCAGGCTATTCTCCGGTGGCCCGCCTCGCCGGAGTCTGCGGCCAGCCCCGGCGGCCACTAATTTCAACTGCCTTCTGGGTGGACAGCGGGCATGCCGGGGGTTAGAGTGTTTCACCAACAACCCCCAGGATTGGCGATCCGGGCTATGCCCGCAGGCAGAAAGCGAGCCGCAGCAGGAGTCGGCAGGATAGGAGCTGGACCGGGAGGCAAAAGATGGCTGGGATTGGCTGATCGGGCAGATCGGGGTTTGAGTTTTTCAGGAATGAAGATCTGAAGCAAGAAGGATGCTCGCTGGGAAGAACTTGATGTTGCTTGAGAATCGTTTTGGCCACAAGGTTGCAAAGGAAAGATACTTCAGCATCCATAATATTCATTGCCCTTTTTTGAAATGAGGAAATCATCCGTTTTGGGTGCCTTCTTCTCGTTTCCTGTATCCAAAATTTCCACTCCATCTATCATCAATTTCTAAAAAGATATGTCTGATGCTGAAAAACAAAATAGCATTATATCTTTTATACCACCTGTAAAGTATAAGATTTAGAACTCGGAGATAAAAATGATCGAAAAACTTCATCATATGGAAATGCGTTTCGATTTTCTTTCAAATCAACCGCGTAATGATCAGACACGCAAATTATTCAGGAAATTTTTGAGTCGAGAATTTGAAAGAAACCTTCCAGATGCAGTCGAGCGTATTTGGGAACTTCCACCCTTTGCTCTAAAGCCTCCTTTTGGGATCTACAGTGATCTCCTCGTAGAGGCACGTAACCTCTTTTTGGATGGTTACTTTTATTCCTGTGTTGCAATGTGCGGCATAGTTGGTGAGAGGATTATTAAAGACAAGCTGCGGGCATCTGTCCTAGTTAAAAAGGGCGATCAAGTTCAATCTCCAGAGAGCACTGCTTTCGACCAATTTGAGCGCGTGGATGTGAGCAGCATCGCTCGTTTCCTGAATAGTGCAGATATTCTAAGTGATGAAGCGGCTAAGGCTGCAAAAGACCTTGGAGAGCTTCGTAATAGCTATGCTCATGCTCGTGGTGAAAATCTTGAGGCGGATGCCATCAATGCCATCAAGCTGCTTCATACACTTATTGAGGACACTGTGTCGGTCTTTAAGGATCATGAGATAAAAGATGGAGTATTCATAAGGAAAGCAGTTACGCCTAGTAAAGGCTAATATAAATTTATTAGATTTTAAATCTACCTGCTGCCAGGTATTTAAGTTTAGCTTATGTCCACCCTAAAAAGTGGGAACCTAAAAAAATTAAAAGCTCTAAATCCTTATCCCGCTCCGCCCACCGTCGCCTCTGCCACCAGGAGGTGCGGCGATCCGTCGCTCACGGGCACGAGCTGTCCTGCTTTTCCGCAACGCCCGCTGTTGAACTTGAGGTCGTTGCCTACCGCACGGACATGCAACAGGGTCTCAAGAATCTTGCCGGACAGGGACACGTCCCGCAAAAGCTTGGTCTTCTCGCCTTTTTCCACCAGATAGCCTCTCTTGGCATTGAACTGGAAGACGCCTTCACCAGTGCTCACCTGGCCGCCCCGGCTGCCGCACAGGTAAACTCCGTCTCGTAGCTCGCTCAGGATCTCTTCCAATTTCCAATCTCCGTTGGCGATGTAGGTATTGCTCATGCGCACCACCGGCCGGTCCAGGCCCTCGGCGCGGGCATTACGCGGCACACCGCCCAGCCGTGCTGCCGTCTCGCGAGAATTGAGATACGACTTAAGGATGCCCTTCTCCACCAAAACCGTCTCCTGGGCCAGGCTTCCCTCATCGTCAAAGGAGTAATAGCCGTTTTGCATCAAACTGGGATCGTCCTTGACCGTTACCATTTCTGAACCGATCTTCTGGCCCAGCATTCCTTCCAGACAGGAGTCGCCCTCTAAAATGATGTCTCCCTCAGTGGCATGGCCTACCGCCTCATGAACGAAGACCCCGGCCAGCTCCTGATCGAGAATCACGGGATAGGTCCCGCCCTTGGGCATACTCGCGTCGAGAAGGGCTACCGCCGTTTCACCTACAACTCTGGCCAGGGCAATGGGGTCTTCCCGGTCAAAAAGCTCCAGGCCTCCTACGCCCGACCGGCCCTCTCCGTCCGTCTGGTAGAGCCCGTTTCTGTGGGCCACAGCGCTGATGACAAAGCCCATGCGCGTCGTCTTTGCCTCCAGATCCAGGCCCTCCGAGCTCTCGTAATGCGTGGTAAAATCCATCTCCGCGTAGACGGCCTGAGTGGATGAGACGCCCTTAACTTTAGCTGCGTCTTCAATCTCTCGCAGCAAGGCCACCTTCTCCTCCAAGGAAAGGTTCTTGGGATCTTTTTTAACTGGAACCACAACGCTTCTGCCCGCCGGAGCCTCTGCCAGCACGAGATCCTCGCGCCGGTCGATCTTCCGGGCGATGCGTTTGGCCAGATCGATCTCTTCCCCAAGGTTTGCGACATTGTCCGTGGTCACAAAACCCCACGCTCCCCCGTGAAGAGCTCGCACCGCTGCGCCCTGGAAGGGAGCCTCTGCTATCTCTTCCAGCTTGCCGTTGTCCAGGACAATCCTGGTCCTACTGCCACGAAGGATGCGAATGTCATAGAACTCCGGCGCCATTGCGTTTCAGATGCTCCTGCTGGGGATGGTGATGGTCTCCGGCAGGATGATGCCGATCTTCTTTTCGGTGGCAAACCTCTTCAGCTTCTCGATCAGCCGATTCCTCTGCCCGCCCATGGCATACTCGAAGACCTCGCTCATGTTGGAGACGGGAATGATCTCGATCATGCCCTTGGTGGCTTCGTCAATGAGTACATCGCCCATATTGGATTTGGGTATGAGTACCGTCTTGATGCCGGCTTTCGCCGCGGCCTCTATCTTCTGTGTCACGCCTCCCACAGGCATGACATCTCCCCGCACGGACAGAGAACCGGTCATGGCCACCGATTGCTTGACGGGCACGCCTTCCAGAGCGGATATGACCGCTGTGGCAATGGAGATAGATGCGCTGTCGCCCTCTACGCCTTCGTAGGTGCCGATGAACTGAATGTGCACATCCTTATTGGTTATGTCCTCACCCAGGAACTTTTTGATGAGCACGGAGACGTTGGTGACAGCTTCTCTGGCAATCTCCTGCAATTTACCTGTGGCTATGATCTTGCCCTCATCCTTGGACTGCGCCGGCGTGATCTCGGCCATGATAGGCAGCACTATTCCCGAGTCGCCCATAACGGCCAGACCATTGACTCTTCCCACCTCGTCCCCGGAAGAGTGGAACATGCTGTAATCCTTGCGCCGCTCCATGTAGCGATCTGCAAGCTGCTGCTCCACGGACCTTGCCATCTTCTTGGCCTCTATGACGTGATCCACTTCAGTCAGATTCGCTCCATTGGCACGAGCTACGTCCCCGGATACTCTGATCAGGCCGCCCAGGTCTCGCAGCATTAGTGTGAGATGGCCTTTCCGGCCCGACCTCCTCTTGGCTTCTCGCATGATCTCCGAGACAGCATCTCTGCTGAAGTGCGGTATCTTGCCGTCTCTTACAATCTCCTGGGCCACGAATCTGATGAGCTTGTTTCTGTTCTCCAGGGTGTCGTCCATGCTGTCTCTCATGTAGACTTCATATCCGTAGCCCTTGATGCGTGACCTCAAGGCAGGATGCATTCCCTGCACGGCATCCAAATTTCCCGCCAAGATCATGATGAAGCTGCAGGGCACGGGCTCCGTTCTGACCAGTGCTCCTGAGCTTCTCTCGCTTTGGCCAGTGATAGGATACTCACCCTCCTGCAAAGCCGTAAGCAGGCTTTGCTGTGACTCCGGGCGTAAGGTGTTCACCTCGTCTATGAAGAGAACTCCCTTGTGGGCCTTGTGAATGGCTCCGCATTCCACCCGCTCATGGGATGGCGTCTCCAGCCCTCCGGATTGAAACGGATCATGGCGGACGTCTCCGAGAAGGGCGCCGGCGTGTGCCCCGGTGGCGTCGACATAAGGTGCCTTCTTCTTGTTGTTGTTGTCCACCAGGAGCTTGGGAACCATGGCGTCCTCTTTGGGCAACATATAACGCAATGAAAGGAATATGAGCGCTGCTGCAATTATTCCGAAGAGGAGCTGTCCCGTATAATAGGCATATACTATTAAGGCCATTACTATGAGCATTAAGAACATATTGCGCGTCTGGACCTTCTTTCTGGCCTCCATCTTCTGGGCATCGACTATCTGCTTGCCTCTGCCGGCAGGCACGATGCGAACGCGCGGAGTGTTGTTATCCTCTGGATTGGCATAGACCAGAACATCCTGTAGCTCTTCCACGGGGAGTAGCTCGCTCATGGCCTTGCCGAGCATGGATTTTCCTGTTCCCGGCGATCCGATGAGCATGACATGGCGTCTCTGGCGTGCCGCCTTTTTGATCACTTCCACGGCTTCATCCTGGCCGATCACATGATCTATGAGGCTCTCAGGCACGGTTATGCTGCTGGTATCGTTGAAATCAATATCCCCCAGCAGCTCTTTCGACTCGTCTTCAGAAGTCAATTTTTCGGCCCTCATATCGTCTTTTAATCCTTCTTGACTATATATCTGGTGCTTTGTATCCATACTCATTTTGGTCCTTTAAGCTTTGAAATCTCGGATCATTTTAAGGTATTCTTCCCGCATGCCTTTGGACAGATGGGGCTTAATAAGCTCTTGCGCTCTTTGGAAATGCTCTCGTGTTACCAGTATCCTATCAATGATCAATTCTTCTCTTTTCATGCCGATCGTTATATGCTCTTTTAAAGCAAGCATACCAGCTTCCCGGCAGAGCATCTCTAAATCTGCACCGGAAAAGTCCTCTGTCATCTCAGCCAGCCACTGGGCAATGGCACCGGAGGCGGCCATGCGGGAGAGATAAATCTCCAGTATTCTCTTTCGTGCCTGCATGTCCGGCATGGGAATATAAATCAAACGATCGAATCTGCCGGGACGGAGCATTGAACTGTCCAAGAGGTCCGGCCGGTTGGTTGCCGCTACTATTACCACATCTTTAAGCTCTACCAGTCCATCCAACTCGGTTAGGAATTGGCTGACCACTCGCTCTGTCACATTCGAATCCGATCCGCTGCCCCGGCTCGGAACTATGGAGTCGATCTCATCGAAGAATACTAAGGCAGGAGCCGCCTGGCGGGCTTTGCGAAATATCTCTCTAACGGCACGCTCCGATTCGCCCACCCATTTGCTGAGCAGTTCCGGGCCTTTGACGCTGATGAAGTTCAAATTACTCTCCGTAGCCAGCGCTCTTACCAAGAGGGTCTTGCCTGTTCCCGGCAGGCCGTAAAGAAGGATGCCACGCGGGGGGCGAACGCCTACGGCCGCGAAGGCTTCCGGATACTTGAGCGGCCACTCCACGGCCTCGATGAGTGACTGCTTGACTTCCTCCAGGCCCCCCACCTCATCCCAGTGTACCTCCGCCACCTCTACGAATACCTCTCTCATGGCGGAGGGCTCAATCTTCTTTAAAGCCTCTTTGAAGTCCTCTTTGGTGACCCGAAGGCTCTCCACGATCTCGGCTGGTATATCCTCGCTCACATCCAGGTCGGGAAGCGCCCTCTCCAGTGTTCGCATGGCCGCCTCTTTGCAGAGAGCATAAAGGTCCGCACCCACAAAACCGTGCGTGGCATCTGCGATCTCTTTCAAGTCCAGGGACACGTCGAGAGGCATGCCTCTGGTATGAACATACAGCACCTCGAGCCGGCCGGTTTTACTGGGAATGCCTATCTCAATCTCCCTATCGAAGCGGCCGCCCCGACGGATGGCAGGATCAAGGGCATTGGGCCTATTGGTGGCTGCAATTACTATTACCTCTCCCCGGGAGGAAAGGCCGTCCATAAGGGCCAGGAGCTGAGCCACCACACGCCTCTCCAGGTCGCCGGACACCTCCTCGCGTTTGGGAGCGATGGAGTCGATCTCATCGATGAAGATGATGGAGGGAGCGGCTTTGGCGGCCTCCTCGAAGATCTGGCGCAGCCGCTGCTCGCTTTCTCCATAAAACTTGGAGACGATCTCGGGACCGGAGATGGATATGAAGTTGGCGTCGGTCTCGCTGGCCACGGCCCTGGCGATGAGCGTCTTTCCCGTTCCGGGCGGTCCGTAGAGCAGCACTCCGCGAGGTGGATTGATGCCCAGGCGAGAGAAAAGCTCCGGATGACGCAGTGGAACTTCAATCATCTCCCTGATCTCTCTGATCTCGCGGGAAAGGCCGCCGATATCCTCGTAGGAGATATCCCTAACTTGCAGTGCCAGCTCTTCTAAAGTCTCTCTGGTGATGCTGATGATAGTCTCGGAAGTTACGATTACCGCACCGGCAGGCATTGTGCTGACCACGGCCAGGTTGAGGCTGCTATTGATCATCTCCACGCGCAGCATCTCACCCTTGACAATCGCTCTTCCTTGTAGCATACGAAGCAAGTACTGCGGCCCGCCCATGAGCCGAATCTGGCGCGTCGGAGCGACAACGATCTTTCGGGCCGGTCTTGCCTCGGCCCGGGTGATAACAACTTTGCTGTCTATCCCTGCACCCAGGTTGGCGCGGGTATTCCCGTCAATTCTGATGAGATCGGGGGGATCATCAGGGTTTCCGGGCCAGGTGATGGCGTAGAGCTTATCTTTTCCTTTGATCTCCACCACCCCGCCGTTTTCCAGGGAGAGGGAAGTCAATGCAACCGCTCCAATCCTGGCCACGCCCTTTCCTGCATCTTTGTGATAGGCTTCAGCAACCCGAAGCTGCAGAGAGTCAACTTTTTCCGGCCCTTCCAAGACCCTATCCATTATCTAATGCTCCATTCCTGATCTAACAAACGCACAGCGCCACGCTCTTCCAGCCTCTTTAGTCGATCTGTTACCACAATCTCCGGAGCTTCCAGCCTCATAGCCAGATGCGTTGCATCAGCATCGCCGGAGAGGAGTGCCGTCAGGATCTCTGCCTCCAGCTGGTTTTCTGCATAGCTTCTGGCCGCGCTGCAAGCTATATGTTTGATCTCCATTTCTCGAGATTCGATCCGGTCCAAGAGAGCGCGCAGTTCAAGCCTCTTTTCCTCCAGGGTTGAGAGCTCGTCGCGTAAAAGCTTCATGTCCGGGACCAATCCGTTATCTTCTACCGCTGGTGCATCCTCAGAGAGAAAGGCTCTTACGCCGTAAGAATGAGGTGAGACCGCCACCTCCAGGACCGTCTTTCGGACTATGCGGAAATACTTTCTTCTTCCCGTGTCCTGATAGCATTCCACCAGGCCAGCTCTCTCCAGCATCACCAGATGATCGATGACTGCCTTGGGCCCGACATCCAGTCGCTTGGCCATCTCATTGAAGTAAAAAGGGCGAAAAGAGAGGAGCTGAAGTATGCGCCTCCTATTTTCGTTCCCCAGGATATCTAAAAGCTCAACTGGATCCAATATCATCACTCGATTATTACCTGTTGAACTTTAGGTTAGTAACGCTAGGTGAGATAAGCTTTGCGGTGCCAAAGTAGTCAGCGGATGCTAAGGACAAACCAGAATGATAAAATGCCGATTACTATGAGCAGCAAATTAACCGTCTGTCCGTAGCCCACCCTCCAGCGCGCTAAAGCGAATCTGATGCTGATCAGCACATGCACCAGGAAGAAGAAGACCAGAAATAAGTCCAGCTCTGTGTGCATGGATATGGCCTGCTGCAGGGGCAGCAATGTCCTGTTCCACCAGGCGTATCCTGAGATAAGGAAGATGATCATGAAGATGAGCAGCATCCAGGCGCAGATTCGATTTATCTTGACGAGAAGTCGGCCACTATTCAAGGCAAATTCACCTGATGGTCTATTGAACTATGTAGTTATTAATTAATGGTACATATGAAAAGCTTATAAAGGAGAAGGTGACACATGGGGTGTTGTAGGCAAATGACGAAAAGCCTATCGCTGAAAAGTGGAAAATATATCGGAGGCATATTATTGAATAAAAGAAGCATGATTCTTTCTCTACTGCTTGTATCCCTCTTCACCGGCCTGTCTCTGGGGCAGACCGACAACAATACGAGTATTACGAAGACCATTTCGACAAATGAAAGTATCCCAGTCAACGAGACAGCTGCTGTCACACAGGCCGGTACCGGCCCCAATCTCAACTACATCTGGTCTTTTACAGGCATAGAGATCGACCCCATTACCATGGCCCTCAATCAGGAAGGAAGCGATCTGTACGGCCAGGCCAAGTATGAGCCAGAAGGTGGAAAAGCCTGGAATGCGGAGGTCGTGGGTTCCGTCACAGAAAACAAGGTGGATCTGACATTGACCGCTCAGAAGGACAAAGAGCTCGTCACCACCAAGATGACCGGTACCTATGCCAATGATACCATCAACGGTAACTTCACCCGGATCAGCGGTGGAAAGAAGGTAGGCAACGGCACCTTCAATGCCATGTGGATCAGCCCTGATATCTCCAGCTACACGCCTGTGATCATCGAGGAGCCAGTCCCTGCTGCACAGCAGACTGCAAGCACAACTCCTGCCGCTGAAATCCCGAATTCCATCGAAATAACAGAGTCATCCTTCCTGCCAAATCCTATGACGATCGAATTAGGAACAACTGTCACATGGATAAATCGTGGTTCAAAGGACCAAGAAGTTGCGGCCACAAATGCGGCATTTGATTCAGGGAATATTGCACCAGGGGGACAATATCAATATACGTTCTCAAAGGCCGGCACATTTGATTACTACTCAAAGACTACTTCCTCAATGACTGGGAAAATCATTGTAACGGACAACTCTAAATCAAGGTTCGTTGACGTTCGCCAGTACGCGGATAAGATGGGACCAGGCGGCGATTTGAGCGGCATTCCACCCGGCATGAGCGGAAGATAAATCAGAGATATTTTCGGGCGCCGCGAATTTCGGCGCAGTATCCTTTTTTCCATCAAATCGATAGCGAAAAAACGGGAGGCATAAATTGATGAAGAGACCTATGATCATTCTCATGCTGCTTGTAATCATCTTTACAGTCTGTCCGTCTCCGGGACTGCCTTTGAATGATTCGAGCAATGAAACGGCCTTGCAGACTGCATCTGCGGTTGCTTTCTCTAACGAAAGTGAGTCCAGTTCCGTACCAAGCTTGAGCTACATCTGGTCGGTAACGGGAATTGAGCCCGACCAGGTGACTATGATGCTCAATCAAGACGGAAGCGACCTCTACGGCCAGGCCAAGTATGAACCTGATAGCGGTCAAGCCTGGAATGCCGTCGTCATCGGCTTTGTGGAAGAGGACAGAGTCTATCTGGTTCTGACTGCCCTCAAGGACACAGTGCAATTTTCCAGCCGGCTGAAGGGGACTTATGATGCTGCCAGCGGGTCGATCAAAGGCGACATTTTGCAGGTGAGCAATGGAAATATCTCTTTACGATCGGATTTTGCAGCCATGTGGATCAATCCCGATATCTCCAGCTACACTTCTGCGCGAGCAGAGCCCCGGGCCGAGGCATCAGCTTTAGGCCAGGAGAAAAATGCCACCTTGCCGCAGGCAAAAGAGAGCCTACTACCTGCATCATCCCAGAAATCCAGGTACCATGATGTGCGCGAGGATGCGGACAGGATCTTGACCGGGGTTGGAGATATCAGCCAGATACCGATAGGAATGAGCGGCCTTTAGAAAATGATTGCTTTGTGAAGCTTTGCAAGAAAGCTCACAAAGCAATCATGAGGTCTACACCAAAACGATCGGATCCTTACAGGCACAGGAGAGCGAACGGGACATTACCATATCCGTATCGATATTTCTTCTTACCAGGGCCTTTTGATAGGCGGGATTGAGCTGGGTGGCTTTCTTGTATGCCTGGACCGCTGTGTAGTAGGATTTCTTAAAGTCGTAAATGACTCCCATGTTGTACCAGGCCTCGGCATAAGATTCATTGAGGGCCACTGCATTCCCAAAAGACAGGAGTGCTGCGTCGTACCTTCCTAAAAGACCCTCGTCAATTCCTTTATTGTTCCAGGCCTCGAAATCATTTGGGTCCAACTCGAGAGCCCTATTGTAGGCCTGCAGTGAATCATTGAATTTTTCCTGATTGTAAAGATCAAGACCCCTCATAAACCAATCGATAGAAGTTTCATTTGCTCCGGCACAGGCTGGCACCATGAAAGCCAAGATCAGTGCTAAGGTAACCAGCGCCAAGGAGATATGTCGCGAACTAATCGTTTTTCTTCCTCCCAATCAGCTTATTTAGTTATTGTAATGATAAAGCTTCTCCACATTTTTCTCGTGCCGATCATGCCGGGCGATGGGATTCTATGATCTCGCCAAACGCCTGCAAGACCTTCTCCAGCTCCTCTCTGGCAAGACCATAGGTGGAGAGCTTGAACTGTCGGGTGAGACCGGGCTTGATGCCGCAAATGCCACGCTCCTTGAGGTCCCGGTAAAGGAAATAGCGTCCTTTCTTTGCCGTCAGGGATATCTGATAGAGGTTTTCCGCTAAAAAGAACATCAGATCGTGGTTATGGGGCCGTTCCCCCTGCTGGCTCATGCCCAGCTTCTCCATCTCAGCCGAAAACCAGCGGGCTTTCTCCACTTCCTCCGGCCAATGGCGCACGCGCTCTACAACTGCCGGAAAAGACGCCATCAGCGTCAAGAGAGGAGCGCCGCGCACAGTGCAGCCCAAAAGCTCAACCTCTTTGTTCTTCTTGGTGGAAGAGAGCCTAAAAATGGCCTTCGCATACTCTTCCGTTGCTCCCAGAACGCCCACAGGCCCGGAGGCGGCCATGGACTTGTGACCGCTGCCTACGATTATGTCCGCCCCCAGATCGCGTGCATTTACGGGCATCCGGCCAATGGCGTAAGCCCCGTTGAGAAGCAAGGGCACGCTGTAGTCATGAGCGGCGTCTGCTATGGCCCTTGCATCAGGAAGGTTTCCGTAATTTCCGTCCGGATAGGTCAGGACGGCCAGGCTCACATTTCCCTTCTGCTCATAAGCCCGCTCGATGGCCTGTATGTAGCCTTCTGCAGAAATGGCATAGTCGGGCTCTTTGCTGGAGGAGGCATATTCTATCTTCAGGCCTGCCCTCTCTGCCGCCAGAACCGTGGTGTAATGGGCATTGCCGTCCATTACCACAAAGTCGCCCTTCTCACAAAGGGCATGCATGGCGGCAAACTTTCCCTCGCGTGCGCCGTGGGTGACGCGCACCTCATCCGTGCCCAGGAATTCAGGAAGAACGCCATGCACGAACTCCTCGATTGGTGGAGTCTTGATGAGATCCAGCCTTCCGGCGCAAAAGTCGCAGACCGAGTAGCCGTCCCCCCATTCCAGCAAAGCAGCACGCGCCTCTGGCGTCAGAATCCCGGCCCGCTGCAGGGGATCGATGTTGATCTCTGCGATATCCCTCTTCAGGTTGCAAAACTTTTCCAGATTATCCAGCATTGGATTTCACCTCTGTCTTTCTAGAAGTATAATCCTTTGCCAGCTTCAAGCAAAAAGACATATATTTTCCAATCGTTTTCAGGTTAATGGCTTTAGTCATAGGTCACCGGGGGGCTTTGGCCCTAGCCGCTGAAAACACCCTTGAAGGCATCAGGGCGGCCGCTTTGTGCAAAGCCGACTATGTGGAGCTGGATGTAAGGCTCTCTCGCGACGGCGAACTGGTCTTGATGCATGATGAAAGGGTGGACAGAACCACCAATGGCAAAGGCCTGGTTGAAGATCTCAGCCTGGAGGAGCATAGAGCCCTGCTGGTGAGAGGCCTTGATGGACAGTTCAGAGAAAGCCGAAGAATCGCAACGCTAAAAGAGGCCGTATTTCTGGCCGGGGAGCTTGGCCTGGGCCTGGTAGTGGAGATGAAGGGAGAGGGCCTGGAAGGACTGGTGGCCGAAGCTCTCTTTGGCAAAAAATGCATTGTGACCTCCTTTTACCATAGCAGCCTGCGCGAATTAGCAGACATTTCGGATCTGTTGACGGGCATCATCATCTCATCGTTACCCATAAATCCGGTGCAATTGGCCATTTGGGCAAAAGCCTCGGCCATTTTTCCGAAGCGAGTCAATGCCAGGCTCTTCAAGGAGGCGCATCAGCGGGGAATAGCTGTCTATCCCTGGACCGTCAATAGCAAAGAAGAGGCGAGCTGGCTCCTCCGGCTGGGGGCCGATGGACTGGTAACTGATGACCCGTGCCTGATCCGGGAGGTAGCCGACCAGCCGGTGCAGGCCACAGGCAAAGAAAATTGCCAGTATTATCCCTGTCACCACTTTCCTGATCAGGACTGCACGCACTGCTTTTGCCCCTTATATCCATGCAAGGATGAAGAGCTTGGCAAGTATGTGAGGACCAAAAAAGGAAAGAGGTTTTGGACCTGCATCAACTGCCGACTGGTGCACCGCCCCCAAGTGGCCGCATATCTATCGGAGCACCCGCAAGCGATCACAAGCGAGCTAAAAGCTCTGCAAGACAATCACTGAAAAATGAAATGTTTCACAATTATTATCCATTGCCCGGAAAATGGCCTTTACCGACGGAAAGCTTTATGGATACCTGAGGGATAATGCAAACCGCATGAAACATATTATACTTGTGCTATTTGCTCTGATAGCTCTAGGTGGGATGTTGCCTACTGTTATGGCCCAGCAACCAGCGTCAATTTCAAGGGCTGACCTTGCCGCTATGCCGGAACCGGCTCAATCCGAACTGATAACCACACCATCTATGGCCGCTTTCCTCAATGATAGCTGGACGCCGAGCACCTTCGCAGCTCCCCTGGCAAGCCAGGCTACTGGAGTGTTGAAGAACATGACCCGCAACAACACTACCATGAATAGCTCCAACTATGCCATTTATGATTTCTTGAAAGATAATTACACCGCACCTGCCCCCATATCTCCCATCTTTACAGCCACTTCAACTCCAAAGGGCGGAAAGGGCGATACCATAGCCTGGACAGGCGAGAGCATCTATCAGTTCTTGAATGATGCATGGACTCCTACTACACCGATCCAGACATACCCGCAGTCTGTCTTCAAGCAGCACCAGATGAATTAAAATCGGATGGCAGGCACTCGTCTGGACCGCTTGCCAGACGAATAATCTATTTTTTTTTTGGTGCTGTTTTCATGGCCGATTTGGCCTTACTATCGTCTAATCTTGCGTTTTTTTGCCCGTGTATCTCTTGAGATAAAGGCTCACCACATCATAAGGAATGGTATGCTTCTCCAGCCGGAGATGATTTGCTAGAGCCTCCGCTTCTTTGCTGTAAGAGCCGGCCACTTTTTCGGCGTATTTTATGCCGTCAGCAGTGAGCATGTATTCGTATCGCTGCCTCCACTGGTTATTTTGCTCGTAGTGCCGCTCGTCCTGATAGATCATACCGTTGGCAACCAGGATCTGAATGTCTTCGAAGAGCCTCTCGCTGTAGGGAAAGCCATAGTCGGAGTGAAAAGAGTAGTCGAAAAGGCTAGAGAGGCCGGCTGGCCCCAGACCTTTTATCCTGGCCACCGTGCGGTAGATCCAGGTTATGTTTCTGATCCTGGGAACGAGGATCTTCTGGCCGTAAGTTTCGGAGAGCATCTGGTGCAGGGTATAAAATAGCAGCAGTAGCCCGTCAATGAGAAGGTAGCTCTCGTCGCGAATAAAGTTGAGGAGCCGCTCTGCCTGACTCCAGACCTCCTCTAGTGATATCTCTGGCCTATCGTCCGAGAAGAAGGAGATAGCGATCTGGCGGGTCAACGATTTGACCAGCCCCGTCGCTAAGGCCGACTCGTCATAAAGAAATCCATTCGCCTCTGTTCTCATGGACCTTGGCACTCCGCTGCCCACAGTGACATCTACCAATGCACCATATTTTTTGCCGAGGGCGTCCTCGAAGAGCTTTCTCATGCGTCCATGACGAGAAACCGTGGAGAGAGCCATTCTGATATCAGGCGACAGAGACCTGTGGTCAAACCTGGCCGCCAGGGGGAAAACTTGGCCATATTTTATGCGCGTCAAGAGATCTCGGGAGGTGTTGTCTCCCTTCTGCCGGATGAAATCCAGAAGATCGGGGTCCGTATACTCCCTGAAGAATTGAACAACACTGCTTCTGGCCTCATCTGCATCCATCCGGCCCAAGGCGCGCTCTAATGCGGCCAGCAGCATGGCCCGGATGGACTGAACGGTGGGATGATAGATGAGTGCATTATAGTGATGGGCCCTGGCAATGAGCATCGACTCGGCCGCGGTCTGGGACATCTCGGCCCGATAGTCACCATTCCCCGCCAGCACAATGCGACCATTGCTGATGGTCAGAGCCTGCAGTATCTGGTCGGTATCCACGAGACCTAAGGAAACGCCCGAGTGGTGCGAATCGCGCAAAAGAAAGTCAATTCTGTCTGCATCCAGATCTCCCACGATGATCTGGCCTAGCGGCGGCCTGGCCCCGGAAGCTATGTCTGCGATCTCTCGAAATAATTCGTCGGCATCACAAAAATCCTTCTCTGCGACCTGTAAGGCCTCCTCTTTGAAGGGATGGGCCGCTATGATCTGGCGGGTGAACTCTTCATGTCTGGAAACACGCCTGCCTGCCAGGGTGGGCTGTATGTCCGGGTTTCGGCTAAGAACGCCCTCCACGGCATGGGAGAGGGCCGAGTGCCCCAGATCATGCAAAAGCCCGGCCAGGCGCACTTTTCGCACCTCATCCCGGCAGAGGCCCAGGTGCTCGGCCATCCGCCCGGCCATGTACATGGTTCCCAGAGAATGCTCGAACCTGCTATGGCTCGCTCCAGGGTAGACCGTCTCCACCAGACCCAGCTGCTTAATCCCCCTCAGTCGCTGCACCGGTCGGGACAAGATGAGGTGCCGCTCCAGCTCATCTATCTGGATAGCTCCATGAACTGGGTCGCGAATAGTGTTAAGCATACCTATTTTGAAGCCAGCTTTATTATCGCGGCAGCCAGGTCTCCTTTTGCCTCCTGCAGGGCAGCTTTTGCCTCCGGCAAATTCACGCCAGTTTGAGCGGCTACGAGCATCACGTCCGAGTCCGGGATCTCAATGGGGGGCTCTTCTGCCGTCTCCCGGGCAGCAGACGGCGCGCGCTCAGTTGCATCGCCTGATATCTGAAAGCTTCGTGTGCCGTGGGAATCCATGATCGCGACAGAGGGATTGGTTATGACAATCTCCTTGTCGGGCATGCGAATGATAACCTCGGAGACGTTCTCAAGTTCATCGATATCAATGCCCATGTTCTTCAACATGCCTTTCATCTTCTTGGGGCTCAAGCCGCCCCTTCCGCCTAATCCTCCAAGTCCTGGAAACATATAATCACCTTTTTCTCAGAGGTGATTAAATGTAGGTAAAGTTATCTGTCGGATAGCTATCATTATCGTTGCTGTTCAAAGGAGCGAGAAGCCAAGGATCGATACTTTTTTAGCTATTGATCCGAAATGAGCAATAGAAATGAAGCTGAGTTGGGAAGCGCGCCTTGGTATTTTCTTGATCCTGCTATCTTTGATCATCTACGGCATAAAATACCTGATTACTGGTGATGCTGAAAATATCTTCAACTATCTCTTCAACTCTCTTGGCTATCTGCCCTTGAATGTACTGCTTGTAACTCTGATTCTCAATTCACTGCTTGCCAATAGATCCAAGCAGAATAAACTGGAAAAGATGAACATAGTAGTAGGAGTTTTTTTTAGCGAGCTTGGCACCTGGCTTTTGACTTATCTTTCCGATAATGATCCTAACCTCTGCCGGCTTAGCGGGGACCTGGTTAAAATCGACCAGTGGTCCGACGAGGAATTTATCAGGGTGCAGGACAAATTCAAGAATCACAGTTACAGCATCGATATCAAGAAGATCGATATCAAGGCACTCTCCACCTATTTGAGCTCCAAAAGGAGTTTTTCCCTAAGACTGCTGGAAAACCCCCTATTGCTGGAGAATGAGAGCTTTACCAATCTGCTTCGGGCTGTATTCCACCTGACAGAGGAACTGGAGCACCGCCGAGACCTTCAAGATCTGCCGGATTCCGATTACCTGCATCTTGCCGGCGACATTGAAAGGACGTATTTCCTGCTGGTCATGGAGTGGATGGCATACATGAGATATCTCAATTCGAACTACCCCTATCTATTCTCCCTGGCTATGAGAACGAATCCTTTCGATGAGAATGCCTGCGTGGTGGTGAAGTAGCCCACCACTTGCACTAAAATAATATTCAAGTCTTAGCCAGCAAAATCTCCATCGAAGACACATTCACCGTCTTGCCGTCCTCACTCTGGATGGCCTCCGTGCCGATGGTTATGTTTTTGACAATGATATTAAGCATAAATCGATTCCGGGTGATTTCAGCCGCATCCACTGCCCGGGAGATGGCACGTCCCCTGGCCTTCAGCGTTACTGTGGAGACCGGCTTGTTGAACTGGGTCATTACGGCTAGAACATAGTTCATGACTGGTTTGTCACCGACGAAAATTACGGCATTGTCTTCCATAGCATCGCCCTTCCCTTCCCTCTGTTTTTCTTGGGCAGGTTATTAACCCTTTCTCTCCAGTATGTCGGCGAAGGCAAAATTGGGCTTGACCGCATCGATCTTGATCCGCAGCTTCTCGCCCTGCTGCGCTTTACGAACAATGATCGCGAAGCCTTCTACCATTGCAACACCATCTCCCGATTTGCCCAAATACTCGATCTGCACATCCAGCACATCGCCTCTCCTCACCGGGCCGGTGAGCATCTTTTTGGCCACGACGTAGGTCTCTGCGCTCTCTTTTCTGGATGCTGGCGGTGAATGAGCGTGAACGGATGAGAACTCCTTTCGCACCTCGTTTAAATAGCCCTGGAACAAGTCACCCTGGAAAACCTTGACCACGAAATTTCCCTGCGGCTTCAGCAGCTTCTTGGCCATTTTAAGCGCCGAGCTGCACAAATCGACGGAGACGGCATGGTCCCTGTGCCAGACACCGGTAAGGTTTGGCGCGGCATCGCAGATCACCACATCCGCATCCCCACCTAAGGCCTCCTTCACCAGATCTACGGTGCTTTCTCTGGTTATGTCCGCCCTGAAAGCTTTCACGCCGGGGATGGGCACGATGTCCTCCAGGTCCACGCCTACGATCTTGCCCCCAGAAAGCTTGGCCGCCACCTGCAGCCAGCCGCCGGGCGCGGCCCCCAGGTCAACCACATTGTCCCCTCGCTTGATGATGTTAAACTTCTCATTTACCTGCAGCAGCTTATAGGCGGAGCGAGCTCTATAGCCCTCTTCCTTTGCCAGCCGGTAGTAGTAATCTTTTTGATCTCGGGCCATTGTGTTTAATAAAATCGAAGAGGGATATAAGTGTATTTCGACAAGAACCTTTTACTGGCTGCAATCGCTGGCAAAGAGACTTCAGTTATCGATGAAGTGGCTGATGTGGAAGGAGTGAAGCCCAATTTTCTCTGTAGACAGATCGCCTCCGGACGCATCGTGGTAATGCAGCGAGACGGAGAGCCCCCCTTAGGCATAGGTGAAGGTCTGAAGACAAAGGTCAATGCTAACATCGGGACATCTGCTGAAGTTTTTGATCCTGATATTGAGGTAGAGAAGGCAAGAAATGCAGAAAAATACGGAGCGGATACGATCTCCGACCTCTCAATGGGCGGAGATATCGATGCCATAAGACTAAAAATATTAGATGAAACAAGCGTGCCTTTAACGACCGTGCCGATATACCAAACCGTTGTCGAGAAGGGCACTTTTTTGGACATAACCGAGCAAGATCTGATCCGGATGATCAAAAAGCATGTTAGCATGGGGATTTCATCCATCGTCGTCCATGCAGGCTTCACCCTTGAGATGTTGGAGAAGCTTAGGAACTCGAAGAGGATAATGGGCATGGTATCCAAAGGCGGGTCTTTTACATCGGCATGGATGCTGCAAAACAGCAGGGAGAACCCATTTTTGTCCCATTTCGACGAGATATGCGGGGCACTATCCGAGAAGGACGTCGTGCTTTCCCTGGGAAACACCATGAGGAGTGGATGTATCCACGACCACATGGATGGGCCCCAAGAGATGGAGATGGAGCTGAACGCGAGGCTGGCTGGAAGGGCGAATGAGCTGGGTGTTCAGGTCATCATCGAGGGGATGGGCGGACATGTCAGCCCTGAGAAGATAGCAGACTACGTCGCCCATTACAAGAAAGTGACCAATCATCGGCCTTTGTTCGTCGCGGGCCCCCTTCCACTCGACATTGGCGTTGGGTATGACCACATCTCGGGGTGTGTTGGCGGGTCTCTGGCAGCAGGAGCGGGAGCCGATTACCTATGTTATATCACTCCATCCGAACACCTCGCCCTTCCCAATGTGGACCAGGTAAGAGAAGGGGTTGTAGCCTTCAAAATAGCAGCTCATGTGGGAGATATCTTGAAGTACGGTCCAAGGCCCGAAGATAAAATTTTGGCAGGGCACCGAAGGGCGAGGGATTGGGAGGGGCAGTTTAGAGTCGCCATCGATGGCGATAGAGCCCGGGAAATACACCATCAGGATAAGGCAGAGACCTGCTCCATGTGCGGAAAGTACTGCGCAATACTCATTATGGAAGAATATCTGAAATAATATGATTCGAGCATAGTTTTATATATTGTCCATCAAATTTACAATAGCGAGAGAGGAAGGGCGGCTGCCGCTGGCCAACTCCGGCCGGTGTGGAAAGTCCCCCCACCACTGGACACACAGACATCCCGCAAAGGATGTGGGGCGAGAGCTCCGGCTCTGGCACAGAAACGAGACCGCTCCGCGTTAAGGCGATGATGCCGCAAGGCTGAGGTCGCGCGGGAAGCGGATGAAACGGCGAAACCCTGTGGGTGCAAGCCAAAATAGAGCTAAAATCACGGACGTCCAGCCAAGCTCGGGTATGGCGCTAAGCCGAATGCCGTCACGAACAGAAGGGGGCTTACTCTCCTCACTCGCATCTTTATTTCTTTGGATCTGATATTAATTCCTTCGCACAACGTCAAGCTCAGTTCTAGATCCTTTCATTTGTTTTGTCTCTCACCCCACCTTCATCTCCTTCTCCAGCCTGCGCGCCGTGTCGCGGAGCGAAATCGCCCTCTCGAACTCCAGCCGCTCCGCTGCGGCGCGCATCTGTGCCTCCAGCTCGATGATAACATTGGGAATATCGGATTTGGGAATATGCCTGGTGTCGGTGATCTCCACCACCTTTTCTCTGATGGGCTTTTTGATGGTCTGGGGCACCAGGCCATGCTCCTCATTGTAGGCCATCTGCATCGTCCGGCGCTGCTCTGTCTTCTCCATCGCGGCGCAAATAGATCCGGTCATCCTGTCTGCGTAAAGAACCACGCGGGAGTTGGCATTTCGGGAGGCCCGGCCAATGGTCTGAATGAGGCTCTTCTCGTCCCGCAGGAAGCCCTCTTTGTCTGCATCTAAAATACCGATGAAGCCCACCTCAGGGATGTCCAGCCCCTCCCGGAGCAGGTTGATGCCCACCAGCACATCAAATTTGCCTAGCCGCAGCTCGCGGATGATCTCCGTCCTCTCCAAAGTGTCGATGTCGGAGTGCAGGTAGCGAGCGCGGATCTCGTTTTGGGCCAAAAAGTCCGTGAGCTCCTCGGCCAGGCGCTTGGTAAGGGTGGTAACCAGCGCCCGGTCGCCCTTCTCCACCACGAGGTGAATCTCTGTCATCACATCTCGCACCTGGCCCTCGATAGGCCGGATTTCCACCAGAGGATCGAGCAGGCCCGTGGGCCGGATGATCTGCTCCACCACCTGGGCGGAATGCTCCAGCTCGTAAGCCCCGGGCGTCGCAGACACGAAGATCACATTTCTCATATGCTGCTCGAACTCCTCAAAGCGCAGGGGCCGGTTGTCAAAGGCGCTTTGCAGGCGAAAGCCGTAATCTACCAGGCTCTTCTTTCGGGAGCGATCGCCCTTGTACATGGCCCTTAGTTGGGGCAGGGTCTGGTGGCTCTCATCGATGACCAGCAGGAAATCATCTGGAAAATAGTCGATCAGGCAGTAGGGCGCTTCCCCTGGGCTGCGGGAATCGAAATGACGGGAATAGTTCTCGATGCCCTTGCAACTGCCCGTCTCCGAGATCATCTCCATATCGTGCAGCGTGCGCTGCTTGAGTCGGTGAGCCTCGATCATGCCCAGTTGTGGCAACCGCTCCTCCAGCTCAGCCATAATGGTCTCTATGGCTGCCTTCTGCTCCTCTTCCGGGATCACATAATGCCGGGCCGGATAGATGAAGAAATAGTTCATGTCCTCGATGAGAAGGCCTGTCTGCCGGTCAACCTCGGAGATCCTCTCCACCTCATCCCCAAATAGCTCAATTCGAATGATGTTGTTGAAATAGCCGGGGACCAGATCGATGGTGTCGCCCTTCGACCGGAAGCGACCGGGGGAAAGGTCCAGGTCGTTTCTCTCAAAGAGAATGTCTACCAGACGTCCCAGGATCTCCCTTCTGGATATTCGCTCTCCCACCTTGACCTCAAAGCCCATCTTCTGGAAATTCTCGGGGTTGCCCAGACCATAGATGCAGGAGACGGATGCCACGACAATGACGTCGCTTCGGGAGAGCAGGGAGGCGGTAGCCGCCAGTCTCATCTGCTCGATTTTGGGGTTGATATGAGAGTCCTTCTCGATGTACTGGTCCTTGGCAGGGATGTAGGACTCCGGCTGATAGTAGTCATAATAGGAGACGAAGTACTCCACCCGGTTTTCCGGGAAGAACTCCTTGAACTCGTTATAAAGCTGAGCAGCTAAGGTCTTGTTGTGGGCAATGACCAAAGTGGGCCGCTGCAGCTTTTCGATGACATTGGCCACGGTGTAGGTCTTGCCCGAGCCCGTGACGCCCAGGAGGGTCTGGAAATTACCGCCTGCGCCAGGCAGCTCGCCCGCTCGCTCGCTCGACCGCTCTTCCGATTGCAGGCCGGATATGAGCTGTTCGATGGCCTCTGGCTGGGAGCCGGTGGGCAGAAAGGCAGAGACCAGATGAAACTTCTGAGAGGGGTGTGTCGTCATGTGAAGTGATGACAACTAGAATATATGATGTTAAGAGCTTTTTGCTTCCACCTGTTGCTGCTGTCTGACCATCAAAAAGCCCTAATATTCCTAGAGCCAAGAAAGGTTGATGGACCAACCGGCAGAGATTTTTTCCCTCACCGTTGAGGAGCTGATGCAGCAATACAATCCCGTAAAGCCGCAAATCGAGGCCAGACTCATGGATTTTCGGCATATCTGGGAGACGGCCTCCGATGAAGAGCTTTTCTTGGAGCTGGTCTTCTGCCTGCTCACGCCCCAGTCCAAGGCCAAGACCTGTTGGAAAGCGGTAGAGCGACTGGAGCAAAAGTGCATGATAGCCGAAGCAGCGCCGGCACAAATTTCCCAGGAGTTGCAAGGCGTCAGGTTCCACCAGCGAAAGGGGGAGTATATCTGCCTGGCAAGGAATATGTTCAGCACCGGATCTCTAAGAGCCACGCTGGCCGAATTTGCCGACGCGGCGGCGGCTCGGGAATGGCTGGTAGAAAATGTCAAGGGTTTCGGATACAAGGAAGCCAGCCATTTCCTCCGAAACATTGGCCTAGGCGAGAATCTAGCCATCTTAGACCGGCATATTCTCAAGAATCTGGCCCTTCTCGGCGTGATAAAAGAGGTTCCTACTTCTCTCACGAAAAGGATCTACCTGGAGATCGAGAGAAAGATGATTGCCTTTTCCAAAGAAGCGAATATTCCCATGGGCCACCTTGACCTTCTTCTCTGGTATAAGGAGGCAGGAGAGGTTTTCAAATAACGCTAGAAATATTTAATAGATCGGGCCGAGAATGTTAATTCCATTATCATTGACGGTAAGCTGATGCTTTTCCATGGCGTGTTTGGTGGCTCTCATCTTCAAGATCTGAATGTATCTCTTCACGCCGCCTTTCCCTTCAATCATGCCAAGCTCAATTGTTCCGTCCGCCAGGAAGTGCTCTATTTGATGGAATTGGGAGAATTGTCCTGAGATTCTCGATTGGGCAGACTCCATAATCAAAAAAGAGGTAAGCCCTTCATCACGAAGATGCGAAAAGAAATTATAAATTTTATTCCTCATATTGCCATTCTCAGAGATAGAATAGAGGGCATTGAGAGAATCAAGCGCAAATAGCGTCAGGCTGTCATACTTTTCTTTGTAAGAATCTATAACTTCCTCTGTAGTCTTGATGAGATCCAGGTCACTGTCCATCCACTCCAGCCGCATATCCCGGTAATCGAATATATGCAAACCACCCTCATCTTTAATCCCCAGACTATTCATATTTCTTAGGTGGCTTTCCACATTTTGCTCTAAAGTGACATAGAGGCCATGCTCATCATTGGCCGCTATATAATTTGTCATCATGCTGAATACCAGGCCCGATTTCAGAGTACCTTCCGCACCGGTCACAAGGATTACAGAACCCTTCGGGATTTCATCAAACAGAATTTTATCCAGGCCGTTGATGGTGTTCTTCAGCATCAAGCTCATCTCTTGAGTAATAAAGATACCTGCTCCAGGGATTTGGCAAAATCCTCAACATCCTTTTCAGCGACTTTTCTGCCACTGAGTGTAAGGCTATATTTTTTGCTTCTCATATCACCCTTGCTGTATTCGGCATGGAGCAAACCCTCACCCTCAAGAGTATATAAAACAGGATAAACCGTTCCTTGGCTGAGAAAAACATCGCACCTTGAGAATATTTCCTTTATAAGGTCATAACCGCACATTTGTTTGTCTAGGAGAGAAGACATCATAAAAACTTCTCGATTCGTCTTGATGATTCTATCAATAAACTTTTTGCAATTATCCTCC
>JANYKI010000025.1 GCA_025361645.1 Methanothrix sp. | reverse complement strand
CGAAGTATCACGCGAAGACGCGAAGTTCCGATGAGAGAAGGACAATTCTTGCCACACCCTTTAGGGACGTGCTGCGCGGGCGCGAGCCTGTGGGTCGGGCACAGGCGTGCGTGAATGCGGGCGCGGTGCAGGTGGGCGCGGACGTGACGAGAGCTGTGCCAGCCAGCACTGAAAAGTCAAGCGCCGTGGTTGCGGAGCCGCCCAGGGTGGAGCCTGTGGCACAGGCGGTCGGGCCCCAGCCGAGGAGCCAGGGGCGGCAGCCGGAAGGCCGAGAGGGGAGCGCGGCCAAGCCCGAGGGCCGCAAGAAAGGCAAGTCGAGGAAGGCAGAGAGCTAGGGGAATGCAGAGGCCAAGCCCGGGAAAAGGCAGAAGTCGCTATTTGACTTTTAGATTTTCTAAATCCCATTTAGGCCGTCAGGGATGCAAAACCTTTTTGTGGATAGATTGTGAATCAGTTAAAACGATGGGCTCAAAACTGACCGAAAAGATGGCCATGTCATTTGCACTTTTGCTTTTAGTATTCTCTATGAGTTCATATGCATACAATAATAATAATAGTAATAATAGTAATATGTCTCAATCACATTTCAATGATGATAGCTTAATTCCAGGAAACGAATCCCAGATACAGGCAAATAACATCTCTGCAAATCCTGTGACAATTTCCTTGGACGTATTCAAAGGATTTGACATCTCTTCGTTTCTATCAACTGGTGCAAATTTGCTTACAATCTTAGCGATTTTGGCCGGATTGTTTTTTTGGTTAATTAGAAATAAAATAATTAGAGTATTCAATCTTGACCGAATTTTAGGAAAATACGGAGAAGAAGAAATCCAGAACATATTGAATTCTGAGAAGTTAGCTCCCCAGAGCTTATTCAAATTGCATCCATCCAATCCCAACTTCACAGGCCGCGAGAAATTTCTAGATGAGCTTCATCAATCCCTTGTTCAAGCCGCCTCCAGCCCATCTCTCTTCGCCCTAGTCGGCAACGGTGGCATGGGCAAGACACAGATCGCATTGCAGCACGCCCATAGACAGGAAAACGGCTTCAAGTACGTCTGGTGGCTGCGCTCAGAAGAGCCCGCAACGCTTCTTGATGACTATGTTGGAATTGCGGAGGACCTCAAGCTGCCCGGATGGAACTTGAGAGATACTGACCAGACAATCAAATCTGTGAAGCGCTGGCTGGAGAACGAATGCAGCTCCCACTGGCTGCTCGTGTTTGACAATGCCCAAAAACCGGATGATTTAATGAGATTTCTTCCCGTAGCGGGAGGGGGCCAGGCAATAATTACCTCCCGATTATCGGTCTGGGACGGCATGGCTAAAACTCTGGAGGTAGGTGTCTTTCAGAAGGATGAAAAACAGGATGAGTCCGTCGAGTTCCTTCTCAAGAGAACCGGGCAGAATGATAGAGAAGGGGCGGCCAATCTCGCCCGAGAACTGGGGGACATGCCATTGGCTTTGGAGCAGGCAGGAGCCTACATCAAAGAGGCCGGGATCTCATTCCAAGACTATATTGACCGATTCAAGGAAGACCGGAAAAAGTTGCTGGGTCACAGCAAGCCATTAAATTATCCGGACACGGTCGCCACCACCTGGGAGATCTCTTTTGAAGCGGTGCAAAAAGAACGACCCGTCGCCGGAGATCTTCTCAATCTCTGTGCATTCTTAGCACCGGACGCCATTCCGAGATGGATGCTGGAAGATGGGGCAAAACACCTAACGGAGGCTCTGGCCTCCTGCGTGCAGAATACGGGTGAATTTGATGAATGCATTGCGGTCTTGAAAAAATATTCACTGATCAATGTGGCGGGTAATTTGATCTCGGTGCACAGGCTGGTGCAGGCAGTTGTTCAGGATAGAATGAGCGATGAAATACAAAAGATCTGGGCTGAATATGCATTGAATATGGTAAATGATGCATTCTCTTTCATTCAATTGGACCAGAAGACCTGGGAGATATGCTCAAAGCTCTCCGCTCACGCATTTTATGCATCTGAGCATGCAGAAAAGCTAGAACTCTCACCTCAAGAAACTTCAAATATCCTGAATAATCTTGGCAGATATCTGTATAATCGAATGGAGCTTGCATCAGCTAGGTCTGTACTTGAGAGGGCGCTCGCAATCGACGAGAAAGCACTCGGGCCGGAGCACACCAGCGTGGCCAGAGATGTCAACAACCTCGGCTCGGTGCTGAAAGATCAGGGTGACCTGGAGGGCGCAAAAAGA
>JANYKI010000004.1 GCA_025361645.1 Methanothrix sp. | reverse complement strand
GCCTACTGTCCTCGCCTCTGCTACATCGAATGGGTGCAGGGAGAATTCTTGGACAGCGCCGATACGGTGGATGGCAGATTCCAGCATAGGCGCGTGGACGCCGGCTCTGACAGAGCCGCCGAGGAGTTCGAGACATTTCATGCTCGATCGGTTTACCTTTCCGGAGCAGGGATCACCTGCCGAATCGACCTTTTGGAGGGCGATGGCGGCGTTGTCACCCCGGTGGACTACAAACGAGGAGAAGCGCCTGATATCCCGGAAGGTGCTTACGAGCCGGAGAGAGTTCAGCTCTGTGCCCAGGGATTGGTGCTGAGAGAAAACGGCTTTGTCTGCGATGAAGGAATCGCCTATTTTGTTAAATCTAAGAAGAGAGTGCTTATTCCCTTTGATGACGCCCTGGTGAGCAGAACCACGGAACTCATCGCTGCGCTCCGGATCGCGGCGGATTTGGGGGAGATGCCGCCTCCCTTGCAGCACAGCCCCAAGTGCAACCGCTGCTCACTGGCTGGCATCTGCCTGCCCGATGAGATCACCCTCCTCAAAGAGATGGAGGTAGATGATGCAGAAGCTGCAAAAAATGGCAGGGAAGCGGGAATAGGAGAGGAAGTAGCTCTGAAAGAGGCTTTGCCAGGCAAAATTAGAAGGCTGCTTCCTTCTCGGGACGAAGCCATACCCGTTTACGTCGTCGGTCGTGGCAATACCGTTCGGAAGAAAGAAGAACGCCTGGAAATCTGGTCACAGGATGGCAAAATCAGTGAGCCAAAGCTAAGAGAGATCTCTCAGCTCTCGCTCTACGGAGGAGTGGAGATAACTACCCCGGCTATGGTCGAGCTGATGCAAAGAGGAGTGCCCGTTATCCACTTCACACATGGAGGTTGGTTCCAGGGGATCTGCCTGGGAACGACTCACAAAAACGTTGAGCTGAGGATACATCAGTTCCAGTGTGCCATGGACCCGAAAAGATCGATACTTCTGGCTCGAAAGGCCATAGCCGGCAAGATCAAAAACTGCCGGACGCTCATGCGCCGAAATGATCCCGAGCGCAGCACAAGCTCCCTTAACCTGATGGCAAAACTGGCCGCGCAGGCGCAGGAGGCATCAAGCAGCCAGAGCCTGCTGGGCATTGAAGGAGCGGCAGCGGAATGCTATTTTTCCCGGTTTGCCAATCTGTTTAAAGAAGGCGGCAAGGACTTCTCTTTTACGGATCGAAACCGCAGACCACCGAAAGATCCTGTGAATGCAGTCCTATCCTACCTCTACGGCATTCTGGTCAAAGACCTGTTTGTTACTCTACTCGCCGTGGGCTTTGATCCTTATCTTGGATTTTATCACCGACCCAGATACGGCAGGCCCGCTCTGGCCCTGGATATGATGGAGGAATTCCGTCCCCTAATTGCCGATTCCGTGGCTTTAAACCTGTTTAATAATGAGGAGCTTTCCAAAAATGACTTCATCAAGACCCGTGCCGGTGTCTCCCTGACCACCAACGGAAAGAAGGCCGTATTGGCAGGCTACGAACGCCGCATGGAAACGGAGATCGTCCATCCCATCTTCGGCTACAAAGTCAGCTACCGAAGAGTGCTGGAAGTACAGGCCCGCCTCCTGGCGCGAGCCATATCCGGCGAAATCCGAGAGTATCCCCCCTTCTGCACCAGGTAAAAAGAAAAAATAGTAACGAGGTGATGACATGGGCGAACTGAAATGCTACGTAGTCAGCTATGACATAATGGACACAAAGCGCCTGCATCGTGTGCACAAAACCATGAAAGGTTTCGGAGATCCAATACATTACTCCGTATTTCGGTGCCTTCTCACCGCCAAGGGAAAAGTGGAGCTTATCGCGGCACTTACAGAAATCATCAAACACAACCATGACCGCATAATGATAGTAGACCTGGGACCCCTGGACGGCAACGCGGAAGATAGGATAGAATTTCTGGGCGTGCACCCCTGCGACATAGAAAGCAAGGCAGTGGTAGTCTAACCCGAGCAATACCAAAATCCCGAATGACACGAAGCAACTAAAGCTTTTTAATCCCACCCCATCATTCACTTAGATACTATGTTCTATCTGGGAGAATATGAAGAAGAGACGGCCAAAGAGATCAAAAGCTATCTGGATAAGGCCGGCCTCAAGGTGGATACGAGATCCTGCCTGGTGATGGAGGAGGAGACTACTTACACCCTCAAGGACAGGCTGAGCGCCGTCAAAGAGTTGATCGTGGACAAAAGCCAGTTGGAGCAATATTTGTCGGCACTAAAGAACGTCCTGCCCCTGGCCACGCACGATAATTTCGAGGACCTTTTCTTAAAAGAGTTGGATCCGCTCATGATGGAGAAAAGAGACAAAATTCTGGCGCTCTCTGAAAATTCAGAAAGCCTCTCCCCGGAAGAAGAGGAATCCCTGAAATTCGGCTCCGAGGAATGGATGAATAGCTCCCTCCTCGTCTCAAGAGCCCGTATTTTTTCCGACATGATTCTTTCTCTAAACGACATAAAGATCGGTGAAGCCATCGAGAATAAACTGGACGATCCCATTATCGAGATATCGGTCGATCCGGATGACTACAAAGATCGTCCGGAGCAGATGAAATGCGATATTGATTTTTATCTGGAGAAGGCCGTCAATATCTTTGTCGATGAGTTCACCACCCCTCTTGCCATCGATCTGAATGACGAGTTTTGGGATACCTATCCCTCAGAAGCCCAGCGCCTTAAGGTCCTGGGATTGCTGATCGAAAAACTGGCCACCTCGCCCGATTCCCGCAAGATGGATTTTGCAGAGTTTACCGAAGAATGCAACATGACTTTAAAGGACGATGGCAGCGTTCTGAACGTTTATGGTGACGATGTTGCCGAGGATCTGGCCAGGGTGCTGGAGAAGAGCGGAGTCGTCAAGTGGAAGGGAGACAAGCTCAAGTGGAAGAGCAAGGATTGATCGGGCTATCAGGATCATTTGTTTCATCTTTTTTTGAGAGAATTTTTTAGGCAATTTATAAAGCGTTTATAAGTAGTTTATAAATCTTAAATACTCATGTTTATATACCCCCAGTTTATAAGGGATAATCCGGAGATACTTGAGTATGGAGTCCACAATTAATATTGAGAACGTGGTGGCATCTACCAAGCTGGCGGAAGCGTTCGACCTGCACAAGATCGAGGCCGAACTGGAGGGTGCGGAGTATAACAAGGAAAAGTTTCCCGGACTCGTCTACCGGGTCAAAGCCCCTAAAGCCGCTTTCCTTATATTCACTTCCGGCAAGGTGGTATGCACAGGAGCCAAGAACGTCGAGGACGTTCGCACGGTCATAACCAATATGGCCAAGACACTCAAGTCCATTGGCTTCGAGAACATCGATCTGGAACCTGAGATCCACGTCCAGAACATTGTGGCCTCCGCAGACCTCAAGACCGACTTGAACTTAAACGCCATTGCTCTCGGTCTGGGCCTGGAGAACATCGAATACGAGCCTGAGCAGTTTCCCGGGCTGGTCTACAGGATCAAGGTGCCCAAAGTGGTAGTACTCATCTTCAGCTCCGGAAAACTGGTGGTGACAGGCGGCAAATCGCCGGAGGAGTGCGAGGAAGGTGTGCGCATCGTGCGAATGCAGCTGGAGAACATGGGGCTGCTTTAGATTTCTTTTTATATAAAATCCACCTGGAATATATAAATCATCAACAAAAAAATATTTAAAGTCAGAACGCTAATTAAGCGTCACTAACGATAATGAAGGTGGGGCTTTGTCTGACGTTAGCGAGCAGAAAGATACAACTGCATTTGTGGATGGACTGTTGAAAAGCAAATACTCCGACCTGATCATTCTCTCGACCGTGATCCTGGCCTTCTTGATTATGATAATAATATCTGCTACATTAACATAATCAAAAAATAAATGCGAGACGAAGGCCTATGCGTGATCATAATCTTGAAAATGTTTCTTTAGCCTTTCCTCAATCTCCGCCAGGCTCAGGCTCTCCTGTGCCCCTCCGGACATGTCACGCATAGTGAGCATACCGGCATCCAGCTCGTCCTTGCCCACGATTACCACAAACTTCGCCCCCGCGCTGGCTGCCGCTTTGAGCTGGGCGCTTAAGCTTCGGCCCATGACATCTATTACCAGCGGCACGCTTTTGCGTAACTCCCTGGCAATCTTCGTTGCCTGCACCTTGACATCGGGCGTAAAGGCTAAAAATACCGGCAATGTGCGCGACCCTTCCATCTGCACAATCTCCATAATGCGGTCAAAGCCCAATCCGAAGCCCGTGGAAGAGGTCTCCTTGCCCCCGAAAAGACTGGCCAGCTCGTAAGTTCCGCCCCCGCAGATCTGCCGCTGTGCCCCCAGGCCCTCGGCATAGATCTCAAAGACCGTTCCGGAGTAGTACTCGAGACCCCGCACGACCTCGAAGTCGATGGTGAAGTTAACTCCGTGCGCCTCCAGAAGATCTACTGTCTCCTGGAATTCCTCCAGCCGCAGCTCGGAGCTTACCGCCCGCCCCTGACGCGCTGAGCTGCGACCGGATGCTGGCGCACCCGCAGGCGCATCCGCGGGCGCGGTCTCTCCGACTGGGGATGGCTCCATATCCAGGACGATCTCGGCTGCCTTATCCAGGGCGCTCTGCCCCTTCAGATCGATCAGCTCCAAGATACCGAGATGGCTCTGCCCGATATCCTCCAGGAGGGCGGCAAGAGCTCCGCGCTCCTTCTTGTCGATCATCCTCATGACCGAGGAGCGGTGTTCCGCCTCTATCTTGCTGAGCAGAGTGCGGATCAATCCCAGGTAGCCGACGTGAATATCCCCGGTCACGCCCACGCTTTTCAGCATCTTGTCCGCGAGAGCTATGGCTTCTGCCTCAGAATCGGGCTTGGCGCCGCCAATGAGTTCGCAGCCCATCTGCCAGAACTCTCTAAAGCGCCCCCTCTGCGGACGCTCGTAGCGAAAACAGTTGCCGAAATACCAGAGCCTCTGCGGCTTCGGGGAATTTTGCAGCTCGGAGACGTACATGCGCATCACGGGAGCTGTCAACTCCGGGCGCAAGGCAAGAGCGCGCCCTCCCTTATCCGTGAAGCTGTAGATCTCCTCCACCACGGATGCGCCCGATTTTATGGTGAATAGCTCGAGATGCTCAAAAGTAGGGGTAGCTACCTCCTGGTATCCCCAGCGCTCTAAAACATCTTGCATGGCCTTCTTGGCCCGGCCCCTTTTCTCTGTCTCCTCAGGAAGAAAATCCCTGGTGCCTCTCGGTCTCTGGATGGTCATATCGGCAAAAGGAATGAAACAAAATGCCCTTATAGTTTGTGATGGCTCTTATTTCAGCTTCTCCTCGACCTCAGAGGGGCAAATGATGATCTGCACCGGTTTTATAATTATATTGGAAGTGGCCACGGCACTGCCTCCCGGCACGGTATTTATTGCGCGAACGGATATACCGCTCACATCAATATCCAGATTGTTGCCGAGCGGCTGTGACTTGGCACTTCTCGCCAACTGGCCATTTTTTCCCCCATTTTTCGTGCTGGTGCTCAAAGCACTATCAACAATTTGATCTATATAACTATCATCCCAATTTTCGTTGGGAAAGATCTTCTTCGTCTCCTCCTGCCCGGTTACAGCTATGTCCAGGGAATTGGCGAGACCCTGTGTATCTATATCCCTATACTGCTTGCCATCGTAAATTATATTCCTCTCTCTAGCCGCATTCATAGCGGTCAGATCCGATACCTGCTTACTTGAATCGGATTCATTCAGAGCAATCTTTTCTTTTGTGGGCATGAGATCGGGTCTGAGGTCGGAAGGATGAAGCGGCCCTATCCCCCATTCGCGATGATCCTGATTGAATGGGCCGGATTGCGACTCCTTCAGCTCTTTTTGCAGATCAGGCAAATTGGACGGTAACTCTGCCGCTGCTGCACTTTGCGAAATAAGAAGACAAATAAAAACGGCTCCCACCAGCAGACGACCGGTGGGTCCTTGTATTTTTTCCATATTTCATCCCTCGGGCTGACGGCCCCGAAGTTACTGCTGGTTGGTCACAATCTCTACGTTGTTCTGGGCCAGTACAGAGGCGGCATTGTCGTTGAAAATTCCACCCTGGAAGCCTCCAACTCCAATGGCCAGAGCATCTCGGTTGCCAACCTTGACCTGCTCGATATTATATTTGGGGCTGCAGGCAGAGCATGTCTGGCTGTCGCCGGTATCTTGATTCTTCTTGATCTTCAGGTTGTTCTGAGCTGTGACCTGTTTGGTATTGTCATTAAAGGCGCCATTTTGTGGGCCACCAACACCAATTGCTCTAGCTCTGTCGTTTCCAACATCAATCGAGTCGTAGTTCGCATTGACAGCGGCAGGGAACTTGAAGGCACTAGATCCAGTCTCAAATATGCCCTGACCGAGGATGTCTACGCCGCCGCTTCCTATCATTGCCGACTGAGCCAAGGCAGGAGCTGCAAATGCAGCCAATGCCATAGCCAGCACAAAAAACATTGCTACTCTTTTAATAATCTCACCCCATTAATCCTTTTAGGTTGTACTTAACTAAGTTTCAATTATATATATACTTTTTGGTGTTTTTTAAGAAGAAATCATAGATTTATAGGAATATTCTGGCTGAGAAATTTTGCACGCAATATGCAATGCTGATAATTCGAGAGAAACTCAAAATTATGTTAATCTGCCCGAAAATGATTTCAAGAATAAAGTTGTGGAATTTGTGCGTACTTTGTGGGCGTTGTGGTTAATATTATTATCATAGTAGTTAATATCATTAAAATAGCTCCACGGATTTTCACCACAAAGATCACAAAGCGCACAAATAACTAACAAAAATGTCAAACTGATCCGGCTCCGGTGGCCCATACTTGCGTGGTGGCAGCCACGTTCGCCCAGGTGGGCCAGGACTCGCAGGCACGCACACGCGCGAGCCCACGGGCGGATGCTGTTTATTCGAGTAGAAAAGACGTTCGTGCAGGAAAGTGGCTGAATGCTAAAAGAAGTTACAATCTTTACAATAGAATAAATATCTTACTCCTTCTTCCTCTTTCTCGCCGCCCTGTACTTGGGCCAGCTCTGCCGGGCCAGCCCCCTGTCCGCGTAGCTGGCCGCCACGCTGTCGGAGACGGCCCGCTCGATCCGATCGTCGCGACTCCTTCGCTCCGCTGCCGCCTTCTTGACGACGACGTAGTTGGCGATCAGAAAGATGGGGAGCATGAGAATACAGATCACGACTATCTGCCAGATTTCCATAATAAAAGTCTATTTCTGGAATATAAAAGGAGCACCTTCTCATTTAAACTTCGCCAGCAGCCTGGCATAAAACTCCCGCTCCGGCCCTTTGGTGGAGCGCACCAGCCGGTCCAGTATAAGCTCGGGGGTGCTCTTGGCCAGATAATTGTAACGCGGGCTTCGGCAGACGCGGAGGTTGTTGTTCTCATCCAGCCCCTCCGCCTCAATTCCGTCCACGCGCACCGGCGTCTCGACATAGCGGCGCACATCCTCGGCCAGGTGGCTCACGAAGACGGCCACGCAGCCACGCCGGTTCAGCTCATCCAGCATGCAGGCAATAATGCGCGCCGAGGCTCCTGGCTCGGTGATGGCCTCCAGCTCGTCCGCCAGGACCAGTTTTCTCTTCTCATTCTCCACCACGGCAAACTTTTTCATGGCCGTCTCGAAGGCCCCGGCAGAGAGCGTGCCGCGGCTTTTGCTGAAGTAGTAAAACTCCTCAAAGATGGAGAGGCGGCAGGCCTGCGCCGGCACGGGCAGGCCCATGTGCGCCAGGATGACGATCTGGGAGATCAGGTCCAGGAGCGTGGTCTTGCCGCCCGAGTTGACGCCGCTGAGCAGCGCCACCTTTTCGGGGTGCTCCGCGCTTCCCAGAGAGTAGCTCACCGCATCGGGCCGGTCCAAAAAGAGATGGCGGCCCTCCGTAAAGGAGAGGCACGGCTCCTCGGCGATCTCAGGAAAGGTGAGATTCTCTGCCAGGGCAAACTGCCCCAGGGCATAGGCATAGTCAAACTCCATCAGGGCGTGGATCAGGGCAAGAGCCTCGTCCCTTTTGTCCTGCAGGCCTCGCGCATTCTCCCTTCTTGTCTTCAAGCCCCGCCCTTCCCTGCGGCTTCGTAGCTCCTGCTCAAAGGAGCGCAGTGCCTGCCGGTCCAGCTCCAGAGGATAGCAGACCTCTGCCGAGAAGATCTCATCCAGCCACACCGCCTCCGCCCCCTGTAGCTCCAGCTCGCTCGCAGCGCGCGTCTTTGCCTCCTTCAGAACCTTTGCAAAGACGCTCTTCATCTGCACCTCCAAGAGCTCTCGCACGCCTTCTCCCCGGCTCATGACCAGGAGCAGGTCCGTGCCGCCCAGGGTTAGCGAGCTCTTCTCGATCTTACTCTTCAGCTCCTCATTAGCCCAGGAGACGGCCTCGCTCACGCACCCGCCCAGGCGCGCTGCCAGACTCTCCAGCCGTTCTCCTTCAGCGTCCCCGCTCTCGTTCAGCCTGGTGAGCAGCTTATGCAGGTCCTCCCATCCCGAAAATCCGCTCACGCCCGCATTCTGCAGCCTTCCTGCCGCCTGAGCTGCTGCCAGCAGGCACTCTAAATTATCCACATAAAATCCCAGGACCGCTTCTGGCACCAGATACCACTCTTCCAAAGACTCAGCCTGCTCTATTTCCGCCGCTGCCTGCATGTCCATCTCCTCGCCCACCAGGCAAACGTGGCTGTAGCTTTTGGCCAGGTCCATCAGTTCCGTCGGGCTTTCTGCCAGATGCAGATCGATCAATCTATCCAGCCCCCGCGCCTTCAGCCTCTGAAAGGCCTCGGTCGAGGTGGCGGCCACCGCCCTCTCTCGAATCCTCGTGGCCGCCTTCTCCCGGAGTGGCCTGATCTTTTTCAGCAGCTCCTCCAAGCCCTGCCCCTGCACTTTCTCTGCGGCCTTCGCCGCCGCCTGGGCATTCATGCGGTTCTCCGCCAGAAGCTGTGCCGAGGAAGAGGCAAACAGAGTGCCTATCTTGAGCCGGGCGTATTCGGTATGTGCATAGCCGGCCAGGTGGGAGACGAGCATCTGTTGGATCCTGGCCGCTTCACCCGTGGCCAGAAACTGCTCGGGCGTGACGGCATACTTCAACCCCCTGGCATGCGCGACCAGGAGGAGGGCCTGGCGTTCGCTAAGAGCCCTGCATAGTCCGGCCACATCAGCATTCAAGACCGCTTGCAGGGCTTTTTCCTCATCCCCATATTGCTCGATGAGGCGCTCTCTTATGCGAGAGCCCACGCCGGGCAGATCTACCAGTTTCAAACAGCCCCATTTTACCAGGAATATAATATAATTGTTCCGGCGGCATTGCGGTGGCATAAAGTGGTTGATGTGTTTTCAATATAGCGAGAAGCTTGATATTCCGGGGGCAAAAGAAGGGGACATGTGCTACTAAATCGTCTACTGGACCTGGGAGAGGAGGAGAGTATATTTCTCGCAGAAGAGTCCTGGCAAGATCTGCTGGAGCTACCCGTCACTAGAGAGATACTGCAGGAGGATCTGGATACAGATGCCTGCATCGAGGTTAAAGATCTGGGATTTGCCCTGCACTTATCCAAGCCAGCAGAGCTATGGCTGCTTCTCACAGATAAATATTCCACCCAAAAGATTTTGTCGGAGCATGCCGAAAAATGGCATTCTATGATCATCAAAACGGTGCAGGCAAATGAGGCAGAATTTTTCTCGGCTCTGACGGAATACTTTTCCAATTCTCTGGCGGCAGAACTTTTCTGTGAGAGCTGCTCTCTAAAAGGAGCGCCTCTTTACGTGGAAGAGAGAATCGAGAGGCTAATGCAACTCTTGCAGCCGATACTGCCCAAAGATGAAAGCATCCTGGAGGTCTGCTGCGGCGGCGGCATGGCCACACAGGCGCTTGTTCGCCTGGGGCAGCGTCCCCTCTCCATGGACTTCGATCGCTGCGATCTGTGTCTGGGCCTAAAGAGCGAACTTTTGGACCCCCAAAGATGCTTCGTCCTGGATGCCCGGCTTTTGCCCTGCATCTTTCCAGCCCGGTCTTTTCATACCATTCTGGGATTCATGGTGGGGCTGATTGATGATTTCAACTGGCCTCTCTGGAGAGACATTATTCTTAATGCTTCCCGCCTCGCGAAGAAGATGGTCCTATTTACCGTTTACACGCAAAAAGAAGCGGAACTCATCGCGAAGGCGCTTGGGGACGTCGGCTGGAAGGGCAGGGTAATCGATAATCGCGACTCCAGGGGAATTTATGACCAGTGGGCCTATTTGGCAGTGATGGACGGATGAATGGAAAGGTTAATTACAGTTCCCTGTGTGGATGAAATATAGGTGAGATTCTTGGCTGATTTTAAGAAAAGAAATACCGAGAGAAAAGGTGGCAAAAAAGAAGAGATCAAAAGCAAGAAGCTCATGGAAGATAACCTCGATGACCTCCGGGGTAGGGGAGAAGAAGAGAAATAAATCCTTCTTGTGTTGGGATACATTTTTGCCTATCTCATCTGGCAGCCCTTTTTTTCGGCTTAATTTTATCTGCTTTTCATTATGACGGCGTTACACCCAAGCCCCTACTTAGCTCCTTGAGCTTTTCGATGCTCTCCTGGGTCTTAGCCGACTCTTTTCGCTTCTCATCCTCAAAGTGCTTTATGATATCGTCTAAGGATATAGTAAGCCTGTAGACCTTCATGGGCCGGCCTTTTCCGTCCTTCTTGATCTCTCTTTCTTCTACCCAGTTGTTGCTACGCAGCGTGCGCATAGCAATGCTCACCTCTGGTTGACGCAGGTTTGAGCCGATCTCTATCTCCCGAGAGGTGGCCTCCTCCACATTGGCTAGATAAGTAATCATACTGGCCACATTTCTGGGAATGCTGAGTTCTCGCAGAACCTCTACAAACTCCCTGTCTGCATCATCCAGAACTTTTACCGAGAATTGTCTCATAATAATATATAAGAAATACCCTATGATATAAATAGTTTATTTCTCGACTACGTTTTGTTTTTGACCTAAGATTATGCTACAAATATGCAACTGCTTAAAGATAATCCTTTTGCGTAATGATAATATCTCTTTCAATTCATAGATTCAAGAAAATGGAATTATGCCGCTTATCCATAAGGGGGGCGAACCACACAAAATAGATATATCATCGTTTTCACTCCCTTGGGTCATGGAATTGAAGCTTGATCCCTGGGGCGCAGTTCATGTAGACGATTACACCAAGCTCTTTGAGGTATTTGGCATATCGAGCTTTGATGATATCCTTCCCAAGCTTAAAGAGCCTCATCCCTACATGGCTCATAAGATCATCTTCGGTCACAGAAACTACGACTCAGTTCTTCGTGCCATGCAAAGGCATGAGCCCTTTGCCGTCATGAGCGGATTCATGCCCTCCGGCAGAGCTCATTTCGGTCACATGATGGTCATGAACGAGATCATCTGGCACCAGCAACAGGGAGGGGACGCTTTTGCAGCTATCGCCAACATGGAAGCTCATGCCGTGCGGGGAATAAGCTGGGAGAAATGCAGAACCCTTGGCATCAACGAGTATATTCTCAGCCTCATTGCTCTCGGTTTTGAGCCGAAAGAGGGCAGCCATATCTATTTCCAGTCAGAGAACTACAAGATGAGGAATCTGGCCTTTGAGCTGGGCAGAGAGGCCAACTTCTCCGAAGTCAGTGCTATCTATGGATTTTCCGGCGAGACTCATATCTCTCACATGGAGAGCGTCATGGCTCAGAGTGCAGACATTCTTCATCCTCAATTAGAGGAATTCGGCGGACCAAAGCCCGTGGTCATTCCGGTGGGGGCTGATCAAGATCCACATATTAAGCTCACTCGCGATCTGGCCTACCGCATGAGAAAGTTTCTGGTGGAGCAAAGGAAAGATTACATCAGTATCCGGGGCAAAGCGGCCAGCCTTGAACTGATGCAGGCAGCGGAATTGGCTTTGAAGGAAACGGGATTGGGACGGGTGAAGCGTTACGAGGAGCATATCGATGTCACAGAGATACAAGATCGCAGCGGCCTTTTATCTGGTGCCCTCCTGGAATCAATCGACCGGCTCATAATAAAATTAGAAAATGAACACGGGCATTACGGCTTCATTCCTCCTGCCTCGATCTACCACCGGTTCATGACGGGCCTGACGGGGGGTAAGATGTCCTCCTCCAAGCCGGAGAGTCACATTGCTCTCACGGAAGATCCCAAAGAGGCAGGCAAGAAGATCATGCGGGCCATCACGGGTGGCCGGCAGAGCTTGGCCGAGCAAAAGAAGCTGGGGGGCGAGCCGGAAAAGTGCTCTATCTACGAGTTTCTGGTCTTCCATCTCTCCCAGGACGACAAAGAACTGTTGGAGCTGGATGCACAATGCCGTTCAGGCCGGCGCATGTGTGGAACCTGCAAGAAGGATGTGGCGGAGAGGATCGAAATATTCCTGCGTGAGCACCAGCAGGCGCGCGAGGCGGCTAAAGAGAGGCTGCCGGAGTTTGGGATACAAGTCTAAGAAATATTAATATTTTAATAAATAAAACAAATTGGTTGGGACGAGAGATTGAGCCCTTTCCTCTGAAAAATATAGTGAGCATCAATTATAACGTGTCAGGAATACTTTCTAATAAATTTGGCGAAAGTATTTATAGTCACGATCCAGGGTTTTAGTCATAATTAAATGTGTGATGGTCAATATCCGATGAGGTGAGAGAAATGCTTTCGAACAAATGGGAATTATTTTCATTAAGAAGGGCCGCTTTTCTTGTGATGAGTCTCGTTCTTCTTACCGTTTTATTACATCGGGAGTGCGGAGGGTCACGAATACCCCAACCTTCAGGTTGGGGATGAAGTGAACCCTCGCCGTTTTTTGCGTTAACTCATATCGATCAACCGCTGCTTCTTTTAAAATGAAATTGTATTTGGCACTTTA
>JANYKI010000105.1 GCA_025361645.1 Methanothrix sp. | reverse complement strand
TAGAAAATAAGTAGTTATAAGGTCATTTTTGCAAAAAAATTTAATAAGAAATTGTAAAAACTATAATTAATTTTTGGTTAGACCCTACAAAAAAGCAGGATGCAGAGACTTAAGTGGGTCAACTTCTTATAAACTCCGGTAATACAGCGAGAAAGTACGTGCATCAGGTCAAAGATGTGCAAGATGGATTGGCTCATGAGATCCTGCCCAAAGAGAGGAAGATCATCCAGCCCTCGCGCGTCCTAACAGAGACAGTCCGCCAGAAGATCCACCAGTATCTTGAGTCGAACCTCGAACATCCCCGAAAACAGCGACTCACTGCCAAACGAATCTGGGAACTGCTCGTCAAGGATGGCCATAAAATCGGATACACCAGCGTCAAAGATGAAGTGGTCCGCTGGAAACGTACCAACAGCCCTAGAGAGGTGTATATTCTCCAGGAGCCGCGCGTTGGTCAGCGTGCTGAATTTGACTGGGGGGAAGTCCATCTCCATATCAGAGGGATCTGGTCGAAATTCTATCTTGCTGTGTTTGTACTGCCCTTCTCCCTCTATCGATTTGCCAGACTCTATCCCCGGTCTACCAGGCTGGAGGTGATCCAAGCTCACACCGAATTTTTTCATGAGATCGGCGCGGTTCCTGAAACAATCTTCTATGACCGGATGAGCGTGGTTTATGATTCGCAGAAACAAGAATTGAACGAGAAGTTTCTGGAGTTTTCCATGCACTCCGGTTTTCGTCCGTGTGTCTGCAATCCCGCCTCACCTCACGAGAAGGGAACCGATGAAGAAAGTGTCGGCTACATCCGACGGCTTACCTTTGGTGAACGAAGTTCGTTCGAGTCCTTCGATGAGGCGATAGAATGGCTCAGTACGTGCCTCACCGAGATTAACGCATGTCCCGTCTATCGTCGTCCGAGTGTGCCGGTTCAAGGTCTCGCTCAAGAGCGAGATCTGATGCATCCCCTGCCGACACTTGAATATGAGAACTGCGACCTGAAACGGGCAACCATATCCCGCTATTCGCTGGTAAAATGCGAAGGAAACTTCTATTCTGTTCCGGATACATATTGTCCCAGGCTGATCACCCTGAAAATAATGGTTGACAGGATCGCGCTACTTGATGGAAACGATTTTATTGCGTCACACCGCCGGTTAACCGGGAAACAGCAGTATTCACTGGACATCACCCATTACATCAAAACCTTTCATCGCAAGCCCGGTGCACTTCCAAATGCCAGGGTCTTAACTCAAGTGGATGAGCTGATCCGGGACCTGTTCAACCGGTATTACCTGGATGACCCGAAGGGATTCCTGCCGATTCTTAATCTGATACGGGAGACATCATCTGAGGCGCTCTCCGACACCCTGACCATCCTGAACGAACAGAACATCCCTCCAACTTATGATACGCTCCGGTTCTTCCTTCACCAGACAATGGAACCGAAGGTAGAGCCGTTTGCCTTTTGTGGAGGATTTTTGCGGTCACGCAGCCGGATCTAGCCGTCTTTGATCAGATGATGGTGGGATAAGCTATGGATATGACGCTTGCGGACCTTTGCAAACAGTTGCGGGTGAACGGTATATACGCCTATGTGCAGGAATACCAGCCAGATAATCATGAACTGAATCAGTTCTTGACCTCGGCACTCCAAGCAGAACTCGACAAAAGGCATCTGAACCGCCAGATGAAGGCACTCCGCCAGGCTGGTTTTCCTACGAAGAAACGGTTCGAAGACCTGGTGCTCGATAACCTCCCGCAAGATGGGAGAGATGCTCTTCCTGCATTGAAAGCTCTCACATTCATCAAGGAACGGAGGAATGTCATTCTTATCGGAAATTCAGGAACAGGGAAAACACATTTGGCGATTGCTGTCGGAATACTCGCCTGCGAAGAGAATTATCGGGTATCGTTTCGTACGACAGCAGGTCTGATCAATGAGATGGTTGAGGCGAGAAATGAGAATCGGTTATCCCTCTATCTCCGACAGTTCAGGAAGATCGATCTCCTGATCCTCGATGAACTCGGGTATGTCACATTCGAACTTGCCGGCGCAGAACTGCTTTTTCAGTTGCTGGCAACGCGATACGAGACGATGAGTACTATCATTACGTCGAATCTGGGATTCTCGGACTGGGTGAAGGTATTCATGACAGAGCCCTTACAGCTGCAATTCTCGATAGGATTACCCATCACGCAATGATTCTGAACATGAACGGACAGAGTTTTCGGAGAAGGTAGAGAGACGTGAGCTTTATACACAAGGTGGTTGGTTAGCTTAAATAGGGGGTCAATTTTGGACCGGCGAAAACAATCACATAACACAATCCTGTATCCTCTCAGGATTATCTTAAAACGAAGATCACAAACAGAAAAGCACTTTAATGGGGCCACGGCGATTTGAACGCCGGTCACAGGACCCCCAGTCCTGTAGGATACCAGGCTACCCTATGGCCCCGCATGGCGCACCCTAGGATGCAGAGGTGGCATATAAGGATTTCCCATTGGAGAAGATCTTTCGGTTTTCCGGAGCCAATCGTCTCTGGCCCCCTGTGAGCTATATCTAGTTTTATATTTAATTATTGCCGATAATATTATCCTCTGTTTTTCACTCCCACATACATCATCCATCCGCCCACCAGCACAGTCATTCCGAAGAGCACCAGGCTTTGCAGTCCCATGCCGTTGGGCAGATCGAATATGACCACCGCGCCCATGATCACGCTGCCGGCGCCAAGGAAAATCACACCAAGCCGGGCCGAGAAGAGATAGGTTATGAAGCCCAAAGCGATGAGCGCCGCCGCAATCAATAGCGGAGTTGAAAATAATGGGATGGACAGATTCATGATTTCCCCGTCCTTTTGCTGCATACTTATAGTTTCTCATATCCCGTGGCTCAGACTCGCGGTCAATTCAAATAGTAGTTCTCCGTCCGTTCGTCCTCCCTCGCGCTCTGTGACTTTGTGGTTTTATTCCGTAAACCACCAGCGTATAGCCATCTATTTACCCTAGCATCCCATATTTCTCAGCGATGAAGCGTATTTACATGGATCACTCTGCCACCACTCCCGTGGCGCCTGAGGTCTTGCAGGCCATGCTGCCCTACCTTTCCGATAAGTTCGGCAACGCCTCCAGCCTGCACAGCTTTGGCCTGGAGGCAAAAGAGGCTCTGGAAGAATCCCGAGAGAAGGTGGCAAAACTCCTGGCAGCAAGCTCCGAGGAGATCATCTTCACTTCGGGGGGCACAGAGTCCGACAATTTAGCCTTAAAAGGCATAGCTCGGCGCAATAAGGATAAGGGCAAACATATTATCACTACCAACGTGGAGCATCCTGCCATCCTGGAAACCTGCCGCAAACTGGAAAAGGAGGGCTTTGCCGTCACCTACCTGCCCGTGACGAGCGAGGGACTGGTGGACTTGGCTGTCCTGGAGGCGGCCATTCGCCCCGACACCATCCTCATCTCGGTCATGCACGCCAACAACGAGATAGGAACCATCCAGCCGCTGGAGGAGATCGGACGGCTGGCAGCGGAGAGGGACATTTACCTGCATACTGATGCCGTGCAGAGCGTGGGCAAGATTCCCACAGATGTAAACGCACTTGGTGTCGATCTGCTCTCTCTTTCCGCCCACAAGCTCTACGGGCCCAAAGGCGTGGGAGCGCTCTACATTCGCCGGGGCACAAAACTGGAGAGCATCGTCCAAGGCGGCGGGCACGAAAGAGGCCTGCGCTCGGGAACGGAGAATGTGGCGGGCATCGTCGGCCTGGCAAAAGCGGCAGAGCTGTGCTGTGAAGGCATGGCTGTGGAGGGGCAGAGGCTGACAAAGCTGCGGGATCAACTCGCAAGCCTGGTCCTGGGAAAGGTCAAGGAAGCCTGGATCAATGGAACCATGAAGGGAAGGCTTCCCGGAAGCCTGAATTTCGGCTTCAAATATGTGGAAGGCGAATCGTTGCTGCTTTTCCTCGACTCCAAAGGCATAGCTGTCTCCACGGGATCGGCCTGCTCCTCGCACAAGCTGCAGCCCAGCCACGTGCTGCTCTCTTTGGGCCTCCAGCCCGAGGAATGCCACGGCTCCCTGAGAATTACCATGGGCCGCTCGAACACAACAGAAGAGGTGGACTATGTGGCAGAGTGCATAGTCGAAGCGGTGGAGAGGTTCAGAGGCATATCTGCTCTGGGAAGAAAGTGATAATCAGTGCTCGGCAGCCTTTCTGGCAGCCACCGCAATGCCGCGCTTGATCTGCATCATTTCTTCAGGCGCGAGCACGGTTGTTCCCGTGGCCAGCAGCTGATCCTGAGAGTCCACAACCAGCACCTCTTCCCCGGCTCGGATCTGTGGATCCACGCTTAAAACGTGCTTGGCAAAGAGATTGCCGCCTTTGGCGACGAATGGTGCGGCATCCTCCGAGGCCACAACCCGGAGATTAGGGCTTTCGAACCGGGCGTGCAGCCTTCTTGCGCCCATCATGCTGAGCGTCAAGAGGTTGTCGCTGGCCCGAACTGTGACGATCCTCTCCTTTCCCGAGTAGAGGTACCTCAGCCGGCGTGTTTTGGAGAGGCTGTAGGTTGTGTCATCAAGAAAAAGGGCCTCGCCTGCACCTCTACCAAACTGGTAATCGGCAATAATCCTGGCACGCTTTAGCATCTCATGTCCTTAAAACTGCAACTAATAAAGAGTTATGGTTTCTACAAAATGATGTCAAAGTAAAACACCAAGAAGACCCGCTCTCTTCAGGGAGTTGGAGGAATTGGGTAGTTTACCACCATAATCTATTTTGCTCTCCTCATTGCATCTCCTCCAATCCTGATAGCATAATAGTATTGTATACCGGTGATTTGATTGAAACATTTAAGCGTTGAAGATCCCGAAATCGCAACCGCGATCCAGGCTGAGCTGGAGCGGCAGCGAAATAACATAATTCTGATCGCCTCTGAGAACTTCGCAAGTAGAGCCGTCATGGAAGCCCAGGGCTGCGTCATGACCAACAAGTATGCGGAAGGCTATCCAGGCAAACGCTACTACCGCGGCACGGCCAGTGTGGACGTGGCAGAGAATCTGGCTCGCGAGCGCTGCAAGAAGCTCTTTGCTGGCGCGGAGCATGTCAATGTGCAGCCGGTCAGCGGCACCCAAGCCAATATGGCAGCCTATTTTGCCGTGCTCAAGCTTGGCGACACCATCATGGGCATGAACCTGGCCCACGGCGGCCACCTCTCGCACGGCAGCCCGGTTAACTTCTCGGGCAAGATGTACAAAATCGTGCCCTACAGCGTCTCGCCCGAGACAGAGATGCTCGACTACTCCGAGATGGCGGCCATTGCTAGAAAGAACAAGCCTCAGCTCATAGTGGTGGGCGCCTCCAGCTATTCCAGAACCATCGACTTCAAGGTCGTCCGCGAGATTGCCGACGAGGTCGGAGCATTGGTCATGGCCGACATCGCTCACATCGCGGGCCTGTGTGCCGTGGGCGCGCATCCAACACCTGTGCCCTACTCGGATATCGTTACCACTACTACTCATAAGACCCTGCGTGGGCCGAGAGGAGCACTGATCATTTGTAAAGAGGAGCTTGCTGCTGCCGTAGATAGATCCGTCTTCCCGGGCACCCAGGGCGGGCCTTTTATGCATGCCATAGCCGCAAAAGCGGTGGCCTTCAAGGAGGCACTGGCGCCCGAGTTCAAGGAGTACCAGTTCCAGGTAGTCAAGAACGCTCGTGTCCTGGCGGACAGGCTTCTGGAAAACAAATTTGATCTGGTCTCAGGCGGCACGGACAACCACCTCATGATGGTCAAGCTGATCAAAGAAGGCATAACAGGTAAAGTGGCCGACGAAACCCTGGAGAGAGCGGGCATAACTCTGAACAAGAATATGATACCCTTCGATCCGGCCACGCCATTCGTCACCAGCGGCATTCGCATCGGCACACCTGCCATGACCACCAGGGGCATGAAAGAGTTGCAAATGGTGCAGATCGCCGACATGATCACCTCAGTGATTCGCGACATTACGAACGAAGAGACGATAGCCGACGTTCGCAGACAGGCCAGTGAGATGTGCGGGCAGTTCCCACTCTATCCGGACCTGGCATGATTACAGATCGAACAAGATGGATCTGATATGATAATCGATGGAAAAGCTCTGGCTGCGGAGGTTGAGGTCGAGACGGCCCGGAGGGTAAAAAAGCTGGCCGAGAGGGCAATTGTGCCCGGCCTGGCGACGGTGCTGGTGGGAGAAAATCCCGCCTCAGAGATGTACATCCGGCTCAAGCATTCCGCTTGCACTAAGGTAGGCATTCGATCCGAGAATGTGGTGCTTCCCGAGAACAGCTCTGAAGAAGAGCTCATATCCAAAATAAAGGAGTTGAACGACCGTCCGGACATAAACGGCATTCTCCTGCAACTGCCGCTGCCGAGAGGCCAGAGCCCGCAGAGGGCCATGATGAGCATAATGCCTGAAAAAGATGTGGATGGATTTCATCCTGTGAACATGGGCGCCCTTCTCCTGGGCACGGAGCGCCTCGTACCCTGCACACCAAGGGGCATCATCTATGCCCTGGAGCGACTGGGCAAGAAGCTGGAAGGAGCGGAGGCGGTGATTGTGGGCCACAGCAATGTTGTCGGCAAGCCTCTGGCGGCCATGCTGCTCAGCCGCAATGCTACGGTGCAGGTCTGCCACGTCTTCACCAGGGATCTGGCCGAGCACACCAGAGATGCTGAGATATTGGTAGTAGCAGCAGGCGTTCCGGCCCTGATCAAGAAGGAGATGGTCCGGCCAGGGGCCATTGTCTTTGATGTGGGCATCAACCGGGTAGGAGATAAGACGGTGGGCGATGTGGACTACGATGCCGTAAAGGATATTGCTTCGGCCATAACCCCAGTTCCGGGCGGGGTAGGACCGCTCACGGTGGCCATGCTGCTCTCCCAGACGGTTTTGGCGACGGAGAGCCAGATGATTTGATATGTCCCTGGTCATAGCACTGGCAGCCAGCCGGGAGGCAGTAATTGGAGCCGACAGGCGAGCCATCGCTTTTTTGGGTTCTTGCCCCAAGTTGGAAGAGGAGCTTTACTCCGGGCAGATCAAAAATGATCAGGAGCTGGCAGACAGAGCCAGAGAGCTATGCGCCACTTTGCAGATCTCTGACGGCAGGGAGAAGGTCTGGAGGCAGGGGGATTTGCTGGTGGGAGAGGTCACCGAAATATCGGCCAAGCTCTCCCGGCGCAGAAGAATTTACCTCACACCCGGAGCCAGCCTGCAGGTGGACATCACAAGCGGAGAAGATGCCGGCGCCGCAAAGGGTGCAGGCGAGAAAAGCGCAGGCGGCGAAGCGAAGATAAGAGCCTGGGATGGCGTAGGATGCATAGTCTTTGGCAACCGCATCACTCAGAAGCTGGCCTACGAAGAGGTGGGCCGGGCAGGGGGAAGGGTAAACGAGGCTCTCATTAGAAGCATTCTTGTCAAGGCTGGGGAGAGTACGGCATCGGTAAGCCGTGGGCATATTGTTCTGCATAGCATTGTCAAGCAGTCCGATCCCAAAGCAGCCCTTCTAAAGGCTCTGGAGGAGGACTGCAAAGAGAGCGGCTGGAGGCTATGCGCTCTGCAGTGATCTTGGCCGGCGGAAACGGCCGCCGCCTGGGAGCGGAAAAGTCGCTCCTGGAGTTTGAGGGAAAGCCGCTCATCTGCTGGACTGTGGAGCGACTCAGCATGACGGCGGATGAAATAGTAGTAGTGGCCCGGGATGAGGCTCATGCCGGGCGTCTGGAAGGGATAATCTGGGATTTTGCCACTCCCGCGGAGCCGAAAGTCACCTTCACCTGGGACAGCGTGGCGGGATTCGGGCCGGTGGCGGGCCTCTCTGCCGGGATGAAGGAAGCCAGCGGCAGTTTGGCCTTCGCCACGGGATGCGACCTGCCGTTTTTAAACCTTCAGGTTATCGAGAGGCTCTTCGAGCTGGCCGGCGAAGAGGACTATGACGCGGCGGTTCCCGTGCAGCCCAATGGTTTTTTCGAGCCGCTTCACTGTGTTTACCACCGCAAAAAAATGCTGCTGGCCTGCGAGAGGGCTATGGAAAAAGCAGAGCGCAGAATTCATGCACCACTACAAGAGTTACGCGTCAGACGTGTCTGTGTAGATCTGCTGCGCCCCATGGATCCCGATCTTCTCACCTTCTTTAATCTGAATACCAGAGAAGATCTGGAAAAGGCCAGAGCGCTCTGGCCGGATCACGGGCCCGGATAGGTAGGTAGAGCCGGGATGAGACAAATTTCTAAACGTATTGCTTGAGCACCTGATAGATAATGTAGACTACTACTACAAAGAGCACTATTCTCATCAGCCACCAGAAGGTTCCCCAGAGAACCAGGGCGACCAGGATGGCCAGTAGTATGAGGACCAGATTCTTCTCGCGGCTTAAGCCAGGGCGTGGCAGGCTAAAGTTACCCCTATGCATGGCAGCCCATCAACAACGGTAGTATTAATTGTTTTCCTATGAACATGAACCAAAAGCATTATACATCCCCATTCCTCTGTGAGGGTGGTGAATGTGCATTGGATAAGCTTGAGCTGGTGATGAGAAATACTGAAGAGATCGTGACGGTAGACGAACTCAAGGGCCTTTTGGAGCAGAGCCATAGGCCGCGCGCTTACGTGGGCTACGAGACGAGCGGCAAGGTGCATCTGGGCCACATGCTCACGGTCAACAAGCTCCTGGACCTGCAGAAGGTGGGCTTTGACGTTGTGGTCTTGCTCGCCGATCTGCATGCCTTCCTCAACGAGAAGGGCACCCTGGAAGAGGTGCGAAAGATTGCCGACTACAACCGGGACTGCTTCATGGCCCTGGGCTTAGACCCGGAGAGGACGGAGTTTGTCTACGGCACAGACTATCAGCTCAAGCCGGACTACATGCTCAAGATACTGCAGATAGCCAGGAATACCACACTCAACCGAGCCAAGAGGAGCATGGACGAGGTTTCCAGGAACGCGGAGAACCCCATGGTCTCGCAGATGATCTACCCGCTCATGCAGGCCATCGACATCGCCGACCTCAAAATCGATTTGGCAGTGGGCGGCATTGATCAGAGGAAGATTCACATGCTGGCCCGTGAGGAGCTGCCCCGGCTGGGCCTGCCCGCACCGGTATGCATGCACACGCCCCTCATCGCCGGCCTGAATGGAGAGAAGATGTCCTCCTCCAAGGGAAACAACATCGCTGTGGACGAGCCGGCAGAGGAAGTGGAAAAGAAGATCAAGAGCGCCTTTTGTCCCGCCAAAGTGGTGGAGAACAATCCCGTGCTGGCCATATGCAAGTATCACGTCTTCCCCAGGATTGAGGCAGGGATGACTATCAAGAGACCGGCCAAGTTCGGCGGGGATGTTTCTTATCAGAATTACGAGACGCTGGAGGCGGACTATGTGAGCGGGGCATTGCATCCCATGGATCTCAAGAAGGCCTGCGCAGAGTGCATGAACGAGATACTGGCGCCGGTGAGGGAGAAGATGGGATAATACAAATAAATTTATATTTTATTTATGTTTTTAAAAATAGCAGATCGCTGATTGTGCTATCTAACTACTTATTCTCAATTCTGCCAATGCTTAGTGGTTCTGGCAGCACTTGGAGGCCTTGCGGTGTCTTGCCCGAGGAAAATATTGTTTGCCAATAATCATAATTTTGCTTTCCACCAAATACAGTCGATGACAAATCCCTATTTACCCAAAGAGGCAAATTCTTCAAATCCTTCACGAACTCTCTTATTGTCTCCCATAGTGAATCCGGGAACCGATATTGGAATAGCTTCTTATCCGAGACCATTTTTCTTTGCATAAAGAAGTATAATATTATTAGTTGGCGTATGTGCCTTAGCCAATTATAAATTATCTCTTCCTTTGCCATTCTGTAGGCTGTCAAATGTTCTTCAGGAATATCTTCGCCTTTTTGAATTTTGTATTCAATTTTGGAAGTTCCAATAGTTGGATCGAATTTATCAATAAAGATCTCATCAGCAATTATATTCATTAAAGTAAATAATTGTTCTTTTTCTAGTTCTCTTGGATTTTCTCCTTCATCAAAAAGATAATTTAATGGGGTGCTTAAGAGCTCTTGACTGATAAAAAATGAATAAAAAGTCTTTGATATAGTACTGTACGACAATGGCTTTTCATTTGCTCTTCCACCAAAATCAACAAACTTAATTAATTTATTTCCTTCATTGTAGGTAATTGAGTCTCTAATAGAATCTAGAATAAATTTCTTTAAATCCCTTGATTCCCCTTTAAAATAATTAACTAAATCTTGTTCTGAAAAGCTATAATTATCCTCTGATAGATTTAATTGATCTTTATACCGCTTTATTCTTTCAATATATAACGTATTTCCCAAGTGACTTTGCACAACCTTACCAAATTCTACTTGTCTTAAGTTAGTGCCAGCATGAGTATTAGCTGTAATTAGTTTATCTTTCTGTAATTCATCAGAAATTAAAAAGACTCTGACGGGCAATAATTTAGCTCCAAGCAAGATTTGAGCAGCTGCTTTGTGCTGGCCATCAAATATACTTAATAGGACTTACGCACTTGGCAAAACCTTCTTATATAACATAGACTAAATTAATACTTACAAATAAAATGAATGGGGCTTAACTTGAATCCTGCCAAGTGCGATGATCTTGATTATATTCACT
>JANYKI010000083.1 GCA_025361645.1 Methanothrix sp. | reverse complement strand
GAGTCCTGCTTTGCGATTAGCTCTTTGAGGAGCTTGGCGCTTGCATCGTCTGCCGCCGGTTCTGCCGCCTTGTTGGCTGGCGCTTTCTTTTTAAGCTCTTCGATTTGCTCTTCTAGGGTCGAAACCCTCTTCCGTTCGCTACGGAGGCGTTTATCGAGAGACTTTTCAAAATCGTCTTGATCCGCTTCGAATTCCCCTTCGACTTCAATCTCGTCGCCTGGTTTCGCGTCTGCGGGTATTTTAAACTTCTTCAATACACCCTTGAGGAATGCAGCCATTTAGGCCCCCGAGGTCTTTGCACCGCCAGATTTGGGTATAAAAAAAAGTGCATAGGGGTGGCGTCTCCCCTCTGCACTTTCCGTGGCAGCAGGCTTTCTACTTCACGTCAATGGGAGACTATCATTTAGGCTAGATACTTGTCAACAAATTTTAAACAGAAAGATGAATTATTTTTTATAGCTTCGTAAACCGCCATCATCCCCACGAAAGGGCGCGAGCGTTGTTTGATCGTCCTCGTGATCCGAAAGCGCTGAGTCTACCGCCTTTTGTCCTTCAATCTCAGGCACCCATGCGCCTATTGTGTGACCGCACCAGGGATGCCAAGGCGGCAGGTATGGAATCACTGGAATGCCTAAATCATTTGCGGATAAGGCCCAGACTCGGCCTTGTAGCTCGAAACAAATATCGTCCTCTTTAACTCCGCTGTGCTCTGAGGTCTGAATATAGAGCATCCCGCGTTTAGTGAGATCCTCGGCCTTGCCAAGGTTTAACGCTTGCTTGCTTCTGGTATCGGCTAAAAGCTCGGCGTAATAATCGGCTTCGTAGCTGCGTCCACCGGCTAAGAGTATTCGGTCAGAGCTATCGAGCCCTAAGTCAGCGAGTATCCGCTTGCCCATCTGCTCAGGCGTTTCTTGAGCAAGTGAGCCTCTAAGCAGGCTCGCTGTCATTTGAGTATCTAGGTTTGAGGTTGCGTGTATTTCGGATGCCCACGAATCAAATTTCTCAACGGCTATCGCCTTGCCTTTGGTAAGTGCGCGGTCGACGTAAAGCCTTGGACTTGCCGCCGCTGGAATTAGGTCACTTGCAATCTCTCGGGTCAGGCGGTCAATCAAAGATAAGTTGGGGCCTCCAAAAATAATCCCTGATTCCTCTGCCGCTTCCTGCTGGCCTTTAACTACTTGGCTAGATATGACATCCGACTTGAGCCATGTCTGAGAGGCTTTGACAAGTCGGGCGCTTGTGGCGTCTGCCTCTCTTTGCAAGGTGCGTCTGGCCTGGTCTGCCCTTGGCCCCTTCTCGAGCGTGGCAATGGGTAGCAGGGATCGCATAAGGGCCGCTAGGCGCTTGCCCTCGGCCCCAAAGGCTTCCTCAAGCGAAATAGACCTACTCTGTGGCGTCATTGGCAATCACCCTTCGACTTATTCACGACGTTGGGTCTCCCGGCTTCATAACTGGCATTGGAGGCTGCACCGGCGCGGCTGGATCGGCAGGCTTAGGCATCGGATTGCCCTGCGGGTCTAGTTGCGGCATCCCGCCCATGAAGGTGGAAACGTTGTCGAGCTTTTGCTGGATACGCTCTTGAAGCATCTGCTCAATTTTCTCTTCATCATAGTCGAGAACTCGAAGCGCTTCTTCCTGATACTCTTCGCCAAAGAGGAGCGTAGCCTTAGCGATCTTCTCGGCTTCGGTAGGTTCAACGACTGAGCCATATTGAGCCTTGATATCGCCGATCTCTACTTTCTTGCCTTCGATATTGAGCATCATCCAGAACAAGCGGATTAAAAAGGCGCCTTCGCTTTCGCAGAACATCTCTCGGTAGGCGATCATGGCCTTGCCCAGGTGAGCCAAGCTCTTACCGCTGGCAGAGCCGCTTGCCCCGATATCGTCCTTGCCTTCTTTGGGGAGCATGGCCTCTTCATCGAATTCGTTTCTGGCGTCGATATACTCATCTCGCATGGCGACTTCGTTGAGCGTCCCTGTCACAGCCTTGATATCGGCCTTGAGCATCGGGTTCTCGCTGTAGATATCGACAAAGGCACCTGGCCCTAGCTTTAGCGGGTCTCCGGTTGCGTCGATCCTTACAATGACTGGCGCGGCATTGAACTTAACACCCATGCGCCGTGTCATCTGCACCGAATAGATATGCTTTGCCTTCTCCCAGAGTCCACGGATAAAGGGAAGGCCTCGAGCGCTGGCCTCT
>JANYKI010000082.1 GCA_025361645.1 Methanothrix sp. | reverse complement strand
GATGCAAGCTCTCCAAGTGTCTTTCGCTCGTCTTCAGAAAGCGTAACAGTATACTTCTTCATATTCAATTCCCTTTGGTTGATTATGAAGATAATATATTATATATACTTTACGACGTTATGATCATGACGAGACACTAGGCCAACGTGACGTCCCAAGCAATATACCAGACTTATTGACCCTTTGCTTCCTGGCTTATCGCGATCTCCACGAGCTTAATCTCGAAGGTCAAGGTCTGTTCGGAGAGCGGATGGTTGGCATCGAGAGTAACGGTGCCCTCTTCGATCTCGGTAATCTGGACGGGAACCATTACGCCATTGGGGGCGCATACTTCAAGAGTCATGCCCACCGCAGGTACGATATCCTCGGGAAGATTTGTTTTATCAATTTTAATCACTCGATCTTCCCTGTACCGGCCATAGGCTTTCTCAGGAGGGATGATCACCGTCTTAGATTCGCCGGGACTCATTCCCACCACCGCCTCTTCAAATCCTAGGATGAGACCGCCAGAGCCTAATTCGAACTGCAGGGGATCGGAGCCTTCTGAGGTATCAAAGAGAACGCCCGTATCGAGCTTGCCGTTGTAATGCACCTTTACCGTGTCGCCCATTTTTGCTTGCGTCATTTTGAGAGATCCTTTTTTATGATTGAACCGCATCCCGAGCACATTTGAGATGTATAGGCAGGATTGACCAGGACCATTTTACGACCAGCACTTTCAGCCTTGTACGTAACGTAAGTCCGAAATCTATTCCAGCTTGGATTCAAAAGTGTTTCGTTATAGGTCCATCTACACAGATCAAGTTGCCTATTTAATATTGCAACTTGTGATTTTGTAGGCTTTAACCTATACCGGAACAATTTAGGCATTATCATGTTATGCGCCATAATGCCTAATATAGTTGTTGGTCTGTTGAAAATAACAGCGGGGCACGATTCATCCCACGATTAAAATCGTGGAGTTTCTCTGCCCCCTGCACCCCAACCATCCTAAAAAATGTATAGATATTGTCCTGGCGGGCATAGCCTGAAGATTTCCAGCAAGCTTGCCTGACCCCGTCCTAAACTTCCCTGGCACCCCAAAGGAGGACATTTCGCACCTTATCGTCCTCATGCCAGGGCGCCATGGACTGTTTCAGGCCATTGAAAATGGAGAACAAGGCCCAACGGCCCAAAAGAATTTATCCCAATATCGCGGAATAATTCAATTTAATCGCAAAGAAAACCTCACCCGCGCAAGGCCCAGAACCCTGGGCAGGGATTGCAGAAATTGCATAGATCGACCATCCCTAAAAGGAGCATCTAGGTAAACCGTAAAACAAAATAGAGGTATAAAAATGACCACAGATAATTCAAAAAGCAATATAAAAAAGAAACTAACTCCCCAACAGTTCCATGTGACCCAGCAATGCGGCACCGAGCCGCCTTTCCAGAACGAATTCTGGAACAACAAAAAGGCCGGTATTTATGTGGATGTAGTATCCGGCGAACCGCTGTTCAGCTCGCTGGACAAATTCGACTCAGGAACCGGCTGGCCCAGCTTCACCAGGCCCTTGAAAGATGAAAACATTGTCAACAAGGTTGATAGTAGCTACGGCATGAATCGGGTGGAGGTGAAGAGCAAGAATGCCGATTGCCACCTGGGTCATTTATTCGATGACGGATCGCATCCCACAGGACAGCGCTACTGCATAAATTCTGCATCTTTGCGCTTTATTCCGGCGGAGGATCTGGAAAAAGAGGGCTATGGCGAATATGTGAAGCTATTTGAAAAATCAAAAGGCTTAAATCTCCAAACGGCCACCTTTGCCGCCGGCTGTTTCTGGGGTGTTGAATCTCTTTTCAAACAGACCAAGGGCGTGATGGAGACGACGGTGGGCTACACCGGCGGAACAACTCCAGATCCCATCTACCGCCAGGTCTGCACCGGTATTACCGGCCATGCCGAGGCGGTGCAGGTAAAATTTGATCCCGGTGTTGTGTCTTACGAAGAGTTGCTCTCTCTTTTCTGGAGGATGCATGACCCCACCACCCAAAACCGCCAGGGCCCGGATGTGGGCACGCAGTACCGCTCTGCCATCTTCTACCACAACGAGGAGCAGAGGAAGACGGCAGAAAAATCAAAAGAGGAGTTCGACCGCTCCGGCGTCTACATAAACAAAGCCACAACCCAAATCGTCCCGGCCTCTACTTTTTATGCGGCGGAGGAGTATCATCAGGACTATTTTGAGAAACAGGGCGGAGGAGCATGTCACGTGTTGAGGAAAAAATAGAATAGCGCAGCCTGCAGAAATCCTGCTGCCTAAATCGTAATGCAAAAAAAGGTCGGACGGCGCATCACAGGGTAAACCTGTAAGCTGCGCCGCTCACGAAGGTGCCGGTCTCATCATAGCTCTGTCCGTTCTTGCTTATCACTATGATATGCCACATGTTGCCCGGCACCCGGAAGCTGTATACTCCGTCAAGAATATCGGATCCTTTCCCCTCTTTTCCTATGTACTTTCCATCCAGGTAAACATCATACCCCTTTAACCAGCTTGACCGCAGGGTCACATCAGATGTTCCCGAGTAGGACGGTGTGGTCGTGGATGTTGATCTCGCATAAGGCCCCTGATCGGTCCAGCGGCCCGAGCTTGCGGCGTAGACGTAGATGTAAATGTAGTTGCTCCAGCCTCGAGAGTGGTACTGCAGTATGTGCCAGCCTGGTGTATCTCCGTTAAACCATTTCTTCTGCCACCCCCCGGAAGCATATCCCAGGTAATTGACGCTGAGCTGCCCGCTCGGATACCACTCATAAAACCATATGGGACCTGAGACGGTGGTCTGCAGCCACATGGGCAGCCAGCCGTAAAGCCGGCAGCCGGCAACCGTCTGAGGAACATAAGATACGTAAAGCTTGTTAATCGCTGTAGCGCCCTGAGGAATAACCATCATGGACGAAGAGGGATTGCCTACAGAGTACTGGGCTTTCTGGACATCGCCTGTGTACTGCATTGCAAAAGCCGCGTCGTCTGCATTAGCCGAGCTGGCTGCATAAGCTGCATCAGCTGGAATTAAGGCCCTGCTGGTCTCTGCGGCGGGCGGAGCCTGAGTGTAAGTGGCTGACTCAGATGGTATCTGCAGGCCGAGTTCTTGCGGGCTGTCTGGTGCCACTGGAACCGGAGCTCCGGAAGGTACGGTCGATGAGTATTGATCTGATGGGTAAGCTTCATTCACGTATTGACTATCCGTGTAGGTCTGACCAAAGTCCGGCTGACCTTGTGCAGATATCGTCATGAGTAGCAACAAAATGCTTATTTTAGCCAGAAAATCAGTCTTAATCATGTCTTTTCGCCTCGATTTTAATTTTATACTCCACCTTGCAACCTGTCGGTGACAGGCTGAGGTAGATTATCAATCTAGATATTCTTTATAATGTAAAAAACTATGTTTTATATGACTCTCATGAAAGCAGCTGTGAGGCGCACCGCCTAGCCAAAAACCTGGCGGGAAAAACGCGCCCGCCAGATCACCCGAATCGATTTCTATACTAATTTTTTTAAAGCTCCACCATCTTGGCGCTGGTCACTCCCGGCACAGCACATAGCTTCTTCATGATCTCATCGGTTGCCAGATGATCCACGCTCAGCACCATGAGCTGGGGCAAGCCTGCCGCTATGCGGCCCACATGCATACCACCGATGTTGATCTTGCCCTCACCCAGAACCACGCAGCACGGGCCGATGATGTTGGGCCGGTCCTCGATGATGGCTATTACCATATCTCCCTCAGAGGGGATGTAGGTATGGTATTCATTGAGCTGAACGATGCGCTTTTCCTTGTTTCCGGAGACTGTGCCCTGCACAACTGTCGCCGAGCCGTTCCGGGTCAGCTTCAGGGTAATGGCATTGCTGTATCCATTGGCAGATTCGGTCTTGCTCTCCAGGAGCTTGACGCCCATCTCCTTGAGAGTCCTCTGGGCATTGACGAAGTTGACGGAACCGTCTCCCATGAGAGAGCCCAAGAGACCAATGATGGCGGATATGGTCACGGGCCTGACATCCTTCTCGGCCAGCGTTCCGCTGTAAATCAGCTCCAGAGTATCAAAGCCCGTTCCCACAAGCTGGCCGAGCAAAGCGCCCATCTTCTCGGCCAATTTCATGAACGGCTCCATGACGGCCAGAGTCTCAGGTGAGATGGCCGGCATGTTGATGGCATTGGTGGGTAGACCCCCTCTGGCGATGGCCAGGATCTGATCGGCCACAGCCAGGGCCACATTTACCTGCGCCTCGGCGGTCGAGGCTCCCAGGTGAGGCGTGACTATGATCTTCTCTTGATCCAGCATGGGATTTCCGGTGGGCGGCTCCTTGGTGAAGACATCTATGGCAGCTCCGGCCACCTTTCCGTCCGCTACGGCTTTTGCCAGAGCGGCTTCGTTGATGATCCCGCCCCGAGCGCAGTTGACTATGCGCACGCCGGGCTTCATGATATTGAACTCATCCTCGTCGATGAGGTTTCTCGTTTCATTGGTGAGGGGCGTATGCACGGTGATGAAGTCGCCGCCACGAAGCACCGTCTCCAGATCGCCCAGGGTGATGCCCATCTCACGGGCCCGCTCCTGTGTAACAAAGGGATCGTATGCCAGAATTTGCATGCCGAAAGACTTCATGCGCGCCGCCACCTCGGCGCCAACCCGGCCAAGACCCACCACGCCTAAGGTCTTGTTGAAGAACTCGACACCGGTGTACTTCTTGCGGTTCCACTCGCCCTTGTGGAGCGCTGCATTGGCCTGGGGAATATTTCGGGCTAAGGCCATCATCATGGCAATGGTGTGCTCGGCCGCCGAGATGGTGTTTCCGCCCGGGGTATTGAGCACGATGATGCCCCTTTTCGTGGCAGCCTCCACATCCACGTTGTCAATGCCCACACCGGCTCTGCCGATGACCTTGAGCCGGTCTGCGGCTTTGATGACATCGGCCGTGACCTTGGTTCCGCTACGGATAACCAGAGCATCGTAATCCTTTATCTTCTCGATAAGCTCCTCGGGGGAGAGGTTGGTGATGACATCAACGTCTGCTCCCGACAAAAGCCTATTTACGCCTTCTTCGGCTAATGAATCACTGACAAGAACCTTCATGAGCATTCCTTCTGGACGACTAAAGATGTACAAGGATTTGATCCTTTCGAGAGCGAAGACGAAATCTAGCTGCAGGGCAGCCAATTCAGACTGACGGAACCGAGTGTGCTGTTGGACCAGAGCAGGATGAACTTCTCGATGTTGAATACGCCCGTCAGATCCTCAGTGGCGCGGCTGTAGGTGGCATGGCGGCCCATGTAGTACGGCATCATGTCTTTGGACTGCCAGGCGATGTGGGCCTTTCCGATGACATTGGAATTTAGATTTACCTCTAAGGAGGCATTGCCCCGCGTGTAGTCCCTACCGTTGTTGGAGGTGTTGTAGGAGCGGCTGACAACCTCGGTCTCCTTTTCCAGGTGCTCAAAATCCTTGTAGGACTCGGTGACGCTCGCCCCGGCATCGTAGTTCTTGACACAAAGGGTATCTTCTGTCTTCACATTGCTCATGGCCTGGTAGAATGAGGCCGGCATATCTGCGAAAGCCGGGCTGAATAAGAAAAAGATCGAAAACAAAATAGACATCAATTTAAGCGCCCGCATCGGCTGTTTGGATTGCCCAGCTTCTATTTAAGGTGTTGGGCGGCAATAAGTGGACAAGCCATAATACTACTATCGCTGCATGATGGTTATGAAAAGCAGCGATAGATATTATTCAATTTCAGCCTTCACTTCGTCGACACGATCTTGATGACATCCCCGTCCTTCAGCTCGTGCTTCTCTCCCAGGCGCATCTTGGTCTTGGCATCGATGGCGAAGAGGAAGGATTCACCGATGTCCGAATGGACGCGGAACGCGAGGTCGCGCGCCGTGCTGCCCCGCTTCATGAGGAAAGCATCGGGCAGGATCACGCCCTTTCTGTCCGTGAACTTGCCCTCATCCTCCACGGGATAGAGCACGATGTAATCCAGGAGCTCGAATACGGCCCGATTGATGCACTTTTGCACTCCGGTTCCGCCGTACTCCTTCATGAGCGCCCGGATCTTCTCCAGACCCGCTGTCTGGGCTTTGTTAAGCTGGCCCACGATCTCAAAGTCGGCGTCACCAGGCTTGTACTTGATCAGCCCCGCCTTCTCGGCCATGCGTAGCGCAATCTCCGCCGACCCGCTCACCGGTACTACCAACTCGTTCTTTAAGGCCAGCAGCTTTTTCACAAACTCGGGAGGCGCTATGTCCATCTTGTTGGCGGCCAGAATCATGGGTTTGCTGTAGGCGCGCAGGAGCATGGCAAAGCGGAGCACATCCTCATCTTTCCAGCATCCCAGATCCTTCTTCATCTCCGTCACAGCACGACGGACCTGGCTGTCCGAGACCCCGACGCCAGCCATCTGTTCCATGAGGACCTGCTCGGGCTTGCCACCCACGCCCTTGTAGTTCCTCATCAACTTGTCCCAGTTGCGCTTGAGAATGCCGTTCAGCCACATGCTGATCTCGTACTCCAGGAACTTGACATCTGTGACGGGATCGTGGTTGGCGAGACCGATCGGATTGCCCTCCAGGTCCGTTCCGCCCGAGGCGTCCAGCACGTGAACTACAGCTTCCGCTACGCGCAGAGCATCCAAAAACTCATTGCCCAGGCCCTTGCCCAAATGGGCATCAGGCACCAGGCCGGCCACGTCAATCAGCTCGATGGCGATGAAACGCTGGCCGTCCTTGCACCGGCCACAGCCTTCCTTGATGCCCAATTCCCTGCAGGGACAGGGGGCGCGCACATAGGAAACGCCGTGGTTGGCGTCAATAGTAGTAAACGGATAGTTGGCAATATCCACTTCTACCAGGGTCGCTGCCTTGAAAAAAGTGGATTTGCCGGAATTAGGCTTTCCAGCCAGCCCAACGGAGAGCATATTCAATCAGTGGTCCTTTCCTATTATCACTAACGTGTGATGCCGCTCACATTCATCTCGACGGATTTAGTCTCAAAGCGCTTGACCTTTCCCGCGGCCAGCTTTTTAGCAAGAGCCAGGCCCTTCTCGGATACGGCCTTCTCCTGCACCACGCCCGCAGCCAGAGTGGCAGCGTAGAGCTTCTCGCCGGCATTTGTGCGGGTGAGAACGGTGGACCAGCCATCGCCCGAGCCTACACTGCCCACGGAGATGTCGGCCAGCTCGCTGGCAAAGTCAAAGCAGGGACCACATCCCGCGAATGTGAACGCGTCCGTCTCCTCGATCTTGACCTCGTGAGCCTTGCCGGTCTTGTCGATTACCCGGAACATGCCCTTCTTGATCTCGTAGCGCGCCACATCCTTGGGCATAAGCCCGAATTTGCCCTTCACCAGGCCCTTCATGAGCGCATCGTAATCGAAGTTCTCCATGCAGAAGAGGCCGACCAGGAGCGCGATCTTGTCCTGACCGAACTGGTAGGGCTCCTCCAGGAGCATGACTTTTCGTAGCCCCTGAATCTGACAGGGGGTGCCCACAAAGCCGATCTTCTTGTAGCCCTTCTCCAGAGCCGCTTTCACAGCCTGGACACTGTTGGAGATGGTGTACTTGGTTCCGGCAGCGGCGACAATCTCCTCGGCGGTGGTTGCAACTCTTGCCACCGTTCTCCATTCTTCATCCCTGTCTGTGACAACGGCGCAGTCGATCACGCCCGACTGAAGAGCCGCTACCAGCAAGGCGGTGGCCACACCGCCATCTTGCGCGTGGGCCGCCGGCCCCTGGGCCTGAGCGGAAACGGCCTTCTGGTAGATTCCCAGGGCCTCGTCCGCATTACGTGTCCGGCCGAAGAGCTTGGACTCCATTGCTCCCATGTCCAGGAAGGTCCTGGGGCAGTAAGTGAAGCACAGGCCACAGAGGGGATCGTAATTCACCAGAGCGGGCTTATTCTCAACGTGCTCAATTCTGGGGCAGAAGGCCTCGCAGGTGCCGCAGCGGCAGCATATCTCCGACTTTATGACCTTATACTCCAGCTCTCCGAATCCACATTCCAGATAAGTGGGTTCAGCAAACTTCTCCTTGGCAGCCATGATCATGATCTCCGAAAGTTGGTGGCTTAAAGATACCTTCCGACCTAAAGCTTTTATGGTTCGAATGGTCTTAAGAGCCGCAATGATCCTGGGCCTGGATATCGGTGGAGCCAACACCAAAACCGCAAGCTCGGACGGGCTACTTGCGGAAAGCGTCTACCTACCCCTCTGGAAGAATTCGCCCCTGAACGAGGTGCTGAGACTCTTGGCCCTGCAGGAGCCCCAAGCGGTGGCGGTCGTCATTACGGGTGAATTGGCCGACTGCTTCTCCTGCAAGAGAGAGGGCATTGAGAAACTGACAGCCGCAGTGAAGCGGGCTTTCTCCTGCCCCGTCTACTTCTGGGGCGTAAGTGGATTTGCCTGGACCGATCCGCTGGAGCTGGCTGCGGCCAACTGGTCAGCCTCCGCGGCCCTGCTGGCACGCGAGGTAGGAGACTGCCTCTTTGTGGACATGGGCAGCACCACCACCGACCTCATCCCGATTAAGGGAGAAGCGATGGCAGCGAAGACGGACTTTTTGCGCCTGGCCGGGGGCGATTTAGTCTACATGGGCCTGTTAAGAACGCGGCTGGATGCCCTGCTGCCCGTGGCCATGATCGGAGGGCAAAAGGTGCCGCTTGCGCCAGAGCTCTTCGCCATCATGGCCGACGCATACTTAGCTCTGGGCCGGATCTCAGAAGAGCGCTATGCCTGCGAAACGCCGGACGGAGCGGGAACGGATCGCGAGGCAGCGCTGCGCCGGCTGGCGCGCTCTGTGTGTGCCGACCTGGAGGAGATAGGCGAAGCTGCGGCTTTGGCCATTGCCGAGCAGGCCTGCGAGAGGCAGAAGAGGATTCTGGTGGCGGCCATGAAAAGACAGGCGGAGAAGCACGGCCTGACAAAGGTGGCGGCGGCGGGGATCGGCGAGGAGCTGATCGCGGAGGCGGCGAGATTCCTGGAACTGGAGTGCCTGCGGCTCTCGGAGAAATACGGGGCAGAAATATCCGACGTGTTCCCGGCCTATGCCGTGGCCAGGCTGGCAGAGACGGAGCTATCTGAAATTTCTCGGGTTTAGGATCGGGCTATTACTATCAGGAATATGGATATTACTATGATGACTATTTTTAGCCCAGAATGCACCAGTGCACATTTAATTAAACTTAAATAGTTAAAAATACACGTGATCTATTGGAGCCTTCCCAATGATCAATCCCTTTCGCCCCGAAGGCTCATACTCCCTTTCTATTCTATAAGGTTCTCAAGTTCTCCAGGAGGCTGATGGTGGTGATGATGCAGCGGCCAGCGCAGCCAACGCCTGGCGCGGGTCCGCAGGATTCGACGCATTTGATGCCGCGATAAGCCGGTCTTCAGTACGTCTTCCAGTTGCACCTCGTCTTCTGTTCTCAAAGCTGCCTTTTGCGGTTCATGAGCAACTTCACGAAATCTGCTTTGGGATCGCAGACGATCCGCGTGATCTTCTTTCCCAAAGTGGACAGGGCTGCGATGAGATTCTGGGTGGTGGTCGACTTGCCAATGCTGCCTTTGCCGTAGATGGCCATTTGCCTCATATTGCACCTAATTAATTTTATTTAATATTTCATATTTAAGTCAGGGGAGCTGTCGGTTTTTGCACAATTCTTCGCCGCCATGCTAGGAGGTTGGGGGGAGGAGAACCCCAACTTCTTGGAATATGCCCTTGAAAGGAATGCTTGCTCGTGTCTGCTGGTCTTGGCCTCACCTCCAAGATCGGAGAGGAGGCGGGGATATAGGGAATTATTTGAGAAGATGGCGGAGGATATCTGATTTGTGCAGTGGGTTTTATGATAAGAAGGCTGCTGGATCGGGCCGGAGTACGCCAGATGTGATGGATGCGAGGTGTGTGACCTACGAAGGGAAAATGTCGTTGGCATTGAATCTCTTTTTCGATCGTTTTCGATAAATTTATCATGAACATAGTGGATCAGTACAGATATGATCTTTCGCACAAGGCCCTTTTACCACATATTTTGCCTTATCTTGTCAAAATCAATACCTATCGAACGAGAAATGAAATTGAGTCTAAATATAGGAGGCAAAGTGCATGGGCAGCAAGCCATACATTAGCGGAATAAAGATTACGGAGGTTCGCATACGCAACTTTCGCTCACTGCATGAGGTTAACGTTTCGCTAGATTGGCTGACGGTGCTGATCGGAGAGAACAATGCGGGAAAGACGAGTTTTCTCGACTCACTTTTTGCAGCAATAGGTACAGGTAGACATAGCATTTCTTCAGAGGATATTTTTATAGCCCATTCTGAAACAAAAATTCCTAAGGAAAGAGAAATTGTCGTTGATTTACTTATTAATCCAATAGATGAAACAACGGGAAATATCCGCTCTAGCTTTCCTGGCGGGAGTTATTGGATTGAACTTTGGGGAGACGGCATTTCGCAAGATGACGATGATAATGATTTTGTGGCTATTCGTACCCAGATGAAATGGGATTCAAACGAGCGGATTATATAACTGAACGAAGATTTCTAAAAGATTGGCAAAGTGATCCCTGTAAATGGAACCAATCACAAATTAAGGAGCATCCAATATCTTCGTCTCAAATAGAACCCTTAGCTCTTCATCTCCTGGATGCCAAACGTGACATAAAAGATGAATTACAAAATCGTGGCTCCTTTTGGTATAAATTGGTATCCGATCTTGGTCTTAAAGAGAAGGAGATCGATGAATTTGAGAAAATCCTATCAAGTATCAATGAAGGCATAATTTCTAATAGTGAAGTGCTTGTTCATCTTCAAGATCATTTAAATGACTTATATAAAACAATAGGAGGTAATAAAGATAGCATAACTATTATTCCAATTCCACGTCATCTAAGAGATTTAAGTAAGGGTATGGATATAGATTATGCAACTAACGGCGCTCAGGCCTTTCCGCTGTCGCGACATGGAATGGGTACCAGAAGTCTTGCAGCGGTGCTGACCTTTCGAGCTTATACTACTTGGCAACAGAAAAATGCCAAAGATAAAAAAATTCATCCTATGTTAGCATTAGAAGAACCTGAGTCTCATCTTCATCCACAGGCCCAGCGGGCGTTATTCAAACAAATTGATGAGATCCCCGGTCAAAGAATTATCAGTACTCATTCTCCTTATATTGTAAGCCAGGCACATATAGCGCAATGCCGTAATTTTAGAAAAGACAATGAAAAAACAGTTGTCACGCAAATGGACACCACCAAGCTTAAACCAGAGGATATTCGTAAGATCGATCGGATGGTAATGAATACCCGAGGAGATCTTCTGTATGCTCGTGCCATAGTACTATTTGAAGGAGAAACTGAGGAACAGGCATTTCCAATTTTTGCTGAACGATATTGGAAACTGCAACCAAATGCATTAGGAATTTCGTTTATTGGCGTTGGAGGGGACGGAAATTATTTGCCATTCCTAAGGTTAGCCTCCAATTTCGCTATACCCTGGTATATTTTTTCTGACGGTGAACAAATCTCACTTAAGCGTGTGCAAAAAGAATTAGCTCAAATAGGAATTTTGGATTACACTAAGCAAGAAAATGTTTTTGTCATCCCTAACAATTGTAACTTTGAATCCTATCTTGTATCGAAAAATATGAAGATGCAATCTTAATTATGCTCGATGCTTTTCATGATACTGAACACTATCTCGATGCGGAATACATTCCTAAAATGGATGGACAAAGTTTGAGCAAAACTGTTAAAAGGGATTACCATTCAACAGGCGGAAGATCAAGAGCGTTGGTTAATGTTTTAAGTGACAATAAGACACAATATGGCAGGCCAATCGCAGAAATTATTACGAATTTAGATGTGGATAACAGGAGATTTCCTCCTCTTATTCGTGCTTTGTTCAAAAAAATGTCTGATGATCTTAATTTGCCAAAGAGGAGCTAAAACGATATGAACATTCGCCTTTCACAAATTCAACAGCAAATTGTTCAACATGATGATGGGCCTTTATTAGTTGTCGCTGGTCCTGGATCTGGAAAAACGCGTGTTCTAACAGAACGAATTCGTCGCCTATTGAGTGAAAGGGAAGGACATTTCCGTATTCTAGCCTTAACTTTCACTAACAAAGCTGCTAACGAGATGAAAGAGAGATTAATTGAGTTCTCTGATATAAACCATCGAACCTTTATTGGCACGTTACATAGTTTCTGTATGGAAGTGCTTTCAAATAGGGGAAAAACTGTAGGAATTGATAGGCTCCCAAATATTTTTGAATCAAATCAGGATCTCAAGGAGGTTCTACTGCACGCGGTAATGGACGATCCATATCTCAGGCTTGTATTAAAAGAGGCAGGAAGTCCAAGAGATCAAAGCAAACTGCTAAATCGTTGGCTTGAGATGATAAGAGATGCAAAAAGTAATTTATTGCTTCCCGAAATGATAGATGATCCACTCATTAGAAAGCTTTATTCAGCTTATAATGCAGGTCTTCGTGCATCTGATGCCGTAGATTTTGATGATCTCTTGTTGCTTACATGCCGTCTTTTTCGAGAACGCCCAAAAATAGCTGACTTTTACTGCCGACAATACCGTTACATTTGCATTGATGAGGCTCAAGATTTAAACGAAGCACAATATCAGGTTATATGCGCTCTATGTGGATCCGATTTCTCAAATATAATGATGGTTGGCGATCCTAAGCAAGCTATTTTCGTATGGAACGGTGCAGATCCTAAATATCTTGATCTATTCCAACGAGATTTTGGGGCAAAAAAAATCTTATTAGATGAAAATTTTCGATCATCTCAAATTGTTGTTAATATGGCAAAGGCTCTGGCCCCAGAATATGAGGTTCAAGGGCAATTGCCTATCGTTGGATCAGGCAAATTGATCATCGGTGAAGACGAGAAACAAGAGGCTGCTTTGGTCCTTGATTATATTGATGATCTCATAAAGCAAGGTCACCCGGATGTAGAAGGTCCAATAACTCTCGATCGTTGTTCTTTGCTAGGAAGAACCAGGTATGTATTATCAAATGCAGAACAAGAGTTGCATAAACGCCATTGGCCATACTATAAACAGCTTTTACCGCAGCAAGAAAGTGAATCTGATTAAGGACTTGGAACTTTGTCTAAAAATCCTAGCAAATCCTCGTGATCGCTTTCATATTGGTGTGCTCCTAAAGCGTTGGGGCATAAGTGAGGATATAATATTATCTATAAAATATACAGATGATTATGCAAATATATTTGCTACTTTAAAAAATCAAACTGCGTGCGGCCACCCCACCCTAAAGGGATGGGGTATGCTTCGGGCCGCACGCACGCC
>JANYKI010000068.1 GCA_025361645.1 Methanothrix sp. | reverse complement strand
AGAGTCGCAATTTTGCAGATCAAAGGGATCTGGGCAAAGAAGGCTCGATGATTTCTGATCTCCAGCTAACCGGGCGTGCGTGCGGCCCGAAGCATACCCCATCCCTTTAGGGTGGGGTGGCCGCACGCAGTTTGATTTTGGGGCAATATACGGTCGAATTTGATAAAATTGACTGCAAAGCAGAGAAAATGGATGATTCCACTATACTTGTGAGAATTAATGAAAACACAAGAGCTACCATAGCTCTCCGAGAATACAGCCATAAGATGGATGATACCGAGCTACTCAAAGATACTCATTTTATGGCACGAGATATAATAACCTCATTTGAATTGATAATGACAGATGGACCCTACGACCTCGAAATAGATGGCATCGAAGGGTTCTGCATCCTCATATCTCCTAGCAACACGAATAAAGTAGCTTTTCGGGCAGGATATTATCTCAATGACGAAATTATGTGCAGCATTCTTTCGATATATATAAATAACGATAAAAGTGCAAAGGATATCATTGGAAAGATAATTCATACGATTCATGTAGAAAAAAATGATAGTGAATCTGTATAGTCCCGAAACCTTTGACTTTATATACCCATCAATGGGGCATGGGAAAGAAGAATAAAGTTGTAAAGCTAACAGAGAGGAAGATCAGATATATCATTCGGGCCAAAAAGAGAGGCGAGAGCACCAAAAGAATCGCGGAGGATATGAAGTTGAGTCCATCCTCTGTGAAACGTGTCTGGATGCACTGGACGAAAACCAAGATGCCCCTAAACATTAAGAAATTTGGAAGAAAGAAAAAGACCTTGGATGAAGAGTCAGTTAATCTGATACTTGAAGTCCACAAAGAGCAAAATTTGGGCGCAAGACGGCTGGAAAGGATCATTGATTTCCAGCACGGAAAGCATATCCCGCATAATGCCATTCATAAGGAACTGCTATCTCATGGCTTGGCCAATTTGAACCGCAATAAATCGAAGCGCAGAAAACCCTGGATTCGGTTCGAACGCAAGCACAGCCTGTCCATGGTGCATCTGGATTGGCACACCAGCATTCACGACGGGAAAAAGGTGTTCGTCTGCGTGGTCCTTGATGATAGTTCGCGGCGCATTCTCGTGGGCGGGGAGTTCGATGCGGAAACAACAGAAAACAGTTTATGGCTCCTCAGAGAAGCTATGGATAAATTTAGCTGCCTGGCAAGTATTGAGCAGGTGTTGACAGATAGAGGGACACAATTCTATGCCAACAAGCGAGACAAGAACGGCAATTCAGATAGCAGATTTGAAGAGTTTCTTGAAAAGAATAAAATCAAACACATCAAAGCTCGCGTCAAGCATCCTCAGACCAATGGAAAATTGGAAAAATGGAACGACACTTATGAACGTAACAGGTTTAGGTTCGAGAATTTTGACAATTTCGTGAATTGGTATAATACAGTTAGATTTCATGAATCGCTTGATACAAAATGGTATCTACAGACGCCAGATATCGCATTCTGGTCAAGGCTGCCGGAAGGATGCAAATTGGGAATGTTCCTGAATAGGATGGAGACTGAATTAAATGGTTGATAAAGAATGTAATTTGCGGGCAGGAGTATATAAAGTCCAAACATTCGGGACTACACAATTTCTGCTCTTTTTAGGACCTTCTTAATGAGGTCAACGCTAACGTCTTCGCCATGGTGTGGATTGGGAATGAGCAAGAATATTCCATCCTTGCGCATGTACGGATGCTTCTTGCCGGAAAAAGGTCCATCCCATCCCAGATTGTTGAGGCGCCTGGTCAGCTCGTGCCATGAAACTGGTACGAATTTAGTCTGCAACGGCCATCGGCTCCTTTGAGACTTGTATCATATGACCTTCGAGAGACGGGACCGGGTAGCCCCATGCCAGATGCGCTGCTATCCAGTCATCAAGGGCATCTATGAGGTTCTTTCGACATTCCTCTAGAGTTTTTCCTGTTGCCCACAGTCCTTGAAGCTCTGGGACCTCGCCGTAAAATGGCTCTGGGTCATCGATGATCTCGTAAGTCGCCTTATCCATTGCAGCCTGAATATACTCTGCAAACATCAAAGAAATATAATCGTCGATGAGATATAGACTTTTTCTTCGCATGGTGTAGATCGTTGCCAGTGGGCCGGGCCGTCCGGGCTTGCTGCGCTGTTGTCAGGGAGGGCAGGAGGCCCGGTCGGCCCACGATCACGAGTTCACGCGAAGGCGCGAAGCCGCGAAGTTCCGATGAGAAAAGGACGATTTTTCGCCAGAGCTCTCGGGCCGCGTCGGTGGAGCCGTTTCTCGGCAAAGGCCATCCGTGGCCACAGCCGTCGTCCGCCAGTCGGGCCCGCATGTGCACGCGCTCGCACTCGGGCGCGGGAGGCCGGTCGGGCCTGGAGTCAGGTGAAGATGGCGTTCGGCTGAGGCAGATTTTCCGGGAGACTGGATTTTGGAGACGATGGCGATTTGCGGTTAATATTAGCTGAAAATTATAACCAAGCAGCTACGGATCAACCACAAAGCGCACAAAGCTCACAAAGGACGCACAAAGACGATTTAACAGAGATTCGGGGCGGCCATCCAACATCGCTATCCTTGCAGGGCTGTGGGCAGCAGCGCCCAGTTACCGCTCGACCGTGGCTGCCTTGCCCGGCTCCCGGCCCTCGCTCGTGCCTGCTGCATGTGGGCAGGGCCGTCCGGGGTTGCTGCGTGGTTGTCAGGGCGGGCAGGAGGCCGGTCGGGCCTGAGGGCCAGGTGGAGCTGAACTCCGGCTGAGGTGGCTTTTCCAGGGGGCTGGATTTTGGAGACGAAAGCAGTTTGCGATTATTATTAGGTCATTTCATGTCAGAGATACGCGCTGCGTAAGGATTAGCTATGTAGAGTGTTCGGATAGGCGGATATTATGCCAGAGCGCTCGGAATTGCTTCTATGAGCTGGCTTCAATGAGTTTTATCAAGTCGTCTA
>JANYKI010000019.1 GCA_025361645.1 Methanothrix sp. | reverse complement strand
ATCAGAATCGACCGTAGATCTTATGCGCCTGCTCAATAGTCGTGATCTCCAGGATCTTAACCATATTCTCGTCTTTATTTATCTTGTAAAAAGCGGTGTAGGATCTTGAGATATGCAGGCGATAGATGTCTTTATGGCCTTTTCGGTGAATTAGTTCTTTGTCACCTTGGCCAGGGAATGGATCGTCTGCAAGTGTCTTGCATTTTTCGATCACTATCCTCTTGCTTTTTGATGGCAATGCGCTGATGAACTCCAAAGCTTTCTTCCCGATGACCAGATGGTAGGTTACCACGGGAACTCCACAAATTCGCCTTCTTCCTCAATTCGTTCCATATCTCGGAAAAAACGAGCCTTTTTCCTATCTTCGATCATCTCTTCCAGGAGCTGGGAATAGGTCTGTCCTGCCGTCTTGAGGTCAGACAGCTCAACCCACACGGCCTCAGTCACAGGAATGCGTTTAATAGCAAGCATGAGTAATATTGTAACGATTGTAAGTAGATAGATGTTTCCCCTTAATTTTTTCTGGAGAAAGGATTTAGCTCATGGCGCCGGCGGCTTCTTGCCAGGCCACGATCTTCTTGGCACTGATGCCTGTCATCTTCGCCAGGCTGCCGGCCTTTGCCCCTGCCAGATCCGCAGCCGTTTTAATTCCTGCCGCGGCCAGCTTCTCCAGGGTCTTGGGCCCGATTCCCGACAGAGCCACGAGGCCGTCGCCCTTTGCCTGAGCAAGGGGCTTTGCCTTTTTCTTTGTTGTTGCCGCTTTCTTGGTCTTGGGTTTCCCTTCTTCTTTTGTTTGGGCAGGATCCGTCTTTTCCTGAGCTTTCTTGGCCTGCCACTCCAGGAAGTTGCAGTGCGGGCATCCCAGATCCCAGGGCCTCTTGCCCTTGTTGATTATCCGGGTATGGAACATGCCATGCACATCACAAAGCTTGTCGGTTACAATCAACGTTCCAAACCGTGGTAGAGGCAGAGTAAACCGGCATTCCGGATAGCCGGAGCAGCCGATGAAACGAGTGCCCTTGTGGCCGCGCCGAATAATGAGATCGGATTTGCACTTTTCACAGGTGCCCACGATCTTGTCGGTGCGTAGCCCATCCTTGAGCGACTGGCTGATGCCATCCTGGTTTGAGGTTAGCTCATCGAAGACTGATGTGAGCATGACCCGCGACTTCTCGATGACCTCGTCCTCCTTGATATTTCGCTCTGAGATAAGGGTCATATCCTTTTCTAAAGTCTGGGTCATCTCCGGCTTGGTAATGGTGGGTGCATATTTTTGCAGCGTGTCCACCACAGCATAAGCGGTATTGGTGGGCCGCATGGGATTGCCCTGCACGTAAGCTCGCGCATAGAGTTTGCTGATGATATCGTGCCTTGTGGACTTCGTTCCCAGCCCCAGATCATCCATGATCTTGATGAGCTTGCCTTGACCGAAGCGAGCCGGTGGCTGGGTCTCTTTAGCATCTACATTGTGACCTAATACCCGCAACCGTTCTCCTTCCTTCAACTCCGGCAAGATATGCTCCTCCGCTTTGCTGTAGGGGTAATAGTATCTCCAGCCCGCTTCCACCAGCCGCGCTCCATTGGCCCGGAAGGGTTCTGGTCCAATGTCCACCTTGAGGCTGGTGGCATCCCAGACGCACTCCTCGGCTAAGGTGGCGAAGAAGCGACGCACTACCAGCTCATAAATGCGCCATTGATCGTCCTTCAGCTCGCTCTTGGCCACGGGGACTGTGGGGTAGATAGGCGGATGGTCGGTTGTGGACCTCTTGCCGCGCGTGGGTTGCATCTTTCCCTTGAGCAGTCGCTCCGCCTCACTTGAAAACGCGCCTTTCAGGAAGAGTCGGGTTAGGGCCACCAGGTCAATAGATGGCGGATAAACGGTATTGTCCGTTCTGGGATAGGAGATGAAGCCATTGATGTAGAGCCATTCGGCTAAACGCATGGCATTGGCTGCGGAAAAGCCTATACCGCTGGCGGCGGAGATGAAGCTCGTGGTGTCAAAGGGAGCCGGCGGCTTGTCAATGCGCGGTTTTGTCTCGATGGACTTGATGATGCCAATAGGCGCAAGCCGGGCTATTATCTTGTCAACCTCGGCCTTCTCCCAGATGCGCCCCTCGGCATGCTGCACGCGAAGCTCTTTCTCCAGATCCGCATAGATCTCCCAGTAAGCCTTGGGCACGAATGACTGGATCTCTCGTTCTCTATCGACAATGAGGGCCAGGGTGGGAGATTGTACCCGGCCTACGGAGAGAAACTCCTTGCCAAGCCGCCCAGAGGTAAGGGAGATATATCTGGTCAAGGCCGCGCCCCAGACTAAATCTATGATCTGCCTGGCCTCGCCTGAGGCTGCCAGGTCAAAATCCACCTTTCCCGAGTCTTTAAAGGCCTTTAGTATCTCCTCTTTGACGATAGCGCTGTACCGGACTCGATCGGCACGCAGGCTGGGATTTACCTCTTTAACGATCTTTAATGCCTCAACTCCGATCAGCTCTCCTTCGCGATCGTAATCCGTGGCAATGGTGATGAGATCGGCCCGCTTTCCCAAGGAACGCAGCGCTGCGATGATCTTCTCCTGGATGGGACGAACCACTATCTCAGCTCTGATCAGTTCTTTGCAGTCCACCTTTTGCCAGTTGTTGTATCCTGGTGGATAGTCTACACCCACGATGTGGCCGGAAAGGCCCATGACCACCTTGTCGTCAAAGCAATAGGTATCTACGCCTGCCACTCGTTCGGAGCTGGGCTTGCTGCCGGCCAGGATCTCTGCAATCCTCTTGGCGGCATCGTGCTTCTCTGCTATTATGAGATGCATTCCAGAGAGCCAAATATGGCAGTTGATTTAAGTTTTTCCATAAAAAATCTTATCTCACCTCTGCTGCAAAAATGAGTGCAGAATTCTCATTCAGGATATTCAACACGATTATTAGATAAATTTCAATTGTTTACATTTAGGCTTCTCGGGAAAATCGCATTTTTAGGCCATTCTACTCCCCAGATAGATTCGATTCGTGCCCATATGTAAATATCTACAAAAGACATTTTTTATAATAGTATGATATAATTAATTCCGTGAAATAATACCTCTTTCTTTTGAAGGCCAAAACCTATTATCGCGATGGTTGGAATTAAGCCTGGTTTTGTCGGTAAAGCAATGGAATTGATAGGGATCTTAATGAATGGAATTGCACAATTATAATCATTTTTTATAATACAAATCCTATCCGAAAAATGCTTTTATTTTATGCTTAAATGGCTTACAGATCCTTATAAATTGGGTAGTTTTGCATGCGTCACGCAAAAACTTTAAGTAGCTATTAAGCATTACAGAACGCGGCGAGAGATTGTAACGAATTGAGATGGTGCCGGATATGATACCTTTTAGCTTAGGCACTCATATCATCGCTTCGGTATTGCCGTCGTTGCAGTTTTTGCTGCTAAAAAGGTAAAGGAGGATAAAGAACGTGTCTGACAAGATAGACCTATATAGCGACCGCGGAGTTCTTTTGAAGAGCGACGTTGAGCTGAGTGCCGTCAGCCCTCTCAAGAACGCGGCCATGCAGAGACTCATTTCTCTTACAAAGCGAACCGTAGCCGTCAACCTGGCCGGCATCGAAGGCGCTCTTAAGACCGGAAAGGTCGCAGGAGGCCGCAGGCAAATCAAGGGACGCGAGCTTAACTACGATGTTATTGCCAACGCTGGCGTTCTTGCTGATAAGATCAAGGCACTGTTGCAGGTTACCCCCGGCGACGACACCAATGTTCAGGTGCTCGGCGGCGGCAAGCAGCTGATGGTCCAGATCCCAACAATGAGGCTCAACGCCGCCTCTGAGTTCGTGGTCGGATTGACCGGCGCAGCCGCAGCAACAACTGAGGCACTTATCCAGACGTTCAAGGCCGGTATGGTTGAGGCCCCCATGATTCACGCCGCTGTCTGGGGCGAGTACCCGCAGACAGTAGGCATGTCCGGCGGAAACGTCGCATCTGTTCTCAACATCCCCCAGAACGATGAAGGTCTGGGCTTTGCCCTCAGGAACGTCATGGCCAACCACCTTGCCGTCATCACCAAGAGGAACGCCATGAACTCCGCAGCTCTCGCATCTATTTACGAGCAGATCGGCGAGATGGAGATGGGCAATGCTATGGGCATATTCGAGCGCCACCAGCTCCTGGGCATGGCATACCAGGGTCTGAACGCCAACAACATGGTCTACAATTGCGTTAAGGCTAACGGCAAGACCGGAACCATCGGCACAGTCGTTCAGAGCACAGTCGCTGCAGCCCTTGAAGACAAGGTCATCAAGGCAGGCAAGAAGCTGCCCTCCGGCTATGTACTGTACGAGGCCAACGATGTATCCAAGTGGAACGCCTACTGCGCTGCTGGCGTACTGGCTGCCACCATGGTCAACTGCGGCTCCCTCCGGGGCGCACAGGCTGTGTCCTCGACACTGCTGTACTTCAACGATATCATTGAGAAGGAAACCGCTCTGCCCGGATGCGACTTCGGCAGGGTAATGGGAACTGCTGTCGGATTCTCATTCTTCAGCCACTCCATCTACGGCGGCGGCGGCCCCGGTGTATTCAACGGCAACCACGTGGTAACCAGGCACTCCAGAGGATTTGCCATACCCTGCGTGGCTGCAGCAGTAGCACTTGATGCCGGTACCCAGATGTTCACACCTGAGATGACATCTGGACTGGTCGGTGCCATATACGGCGAGATCAAGGAATTCCGTGAGCCGATCGTATCGGTTGCGGAGGCTGTGTAAAGGCGGAAGAAATGGTCACAGAATCAGACACGGAATCGATACAGGTAGAAATAGTCCCTAGCAGGTTTCTTATGCCGGCATCGGCTCAAAAGCTGCTAAACGAGATCTATGGGAATGGTGGCCTCATCAGGATAATGATCCACGGCCCCAACCTCCCTAGAAGCGTGCCCTATGGCCCCGGCAGGGGTGCCCCTATCGACGAGAATAGAGACCTTCTCATCGAGGTGGGCGGGCAGGCATTTGAGCTATGCGTCAAAGTTGGGAGGATCAGGCTCGAACTGGAGAGCGCAAAATTCTACGACGGGCTGAAAGCAGCGTGTGAGCGAGCGCTGCCCATATCCTTCCAGATCAGGCGTGGCAAGTTCTTCCACACCCGGCAAACCATAACGGATTATGCCAAGTTTGGCAAGGTGGAGGACACACGCATCCTGGGACTGATCGATCCAAGGGCCAAGAAAGATAGGCTGGCCATATTGTCTGAAGAAAGAGTGACTATTGACGATGAGGAGAGATAAAATATGGCATACAAACCACAATTCTATCCCGGAAGCACCTCTGTTGGCATCAACAGAAGAAAGCACATGTCCGGTAACCTCGAGAAGCTCAGAGATATTCCTGAGGCAGACGTCACGGCGATCATGGGCCACAGGGCTCCAGGTGCCGATTACTCAAGCACTCACCCACCCCTTAAAGAGATGGGCGAGCCCGACTGCCCAGTAAGGCAGCTCGTTGCACCCACAGCTGGTGCAGCCGCTGGTGACCGTGTAAGGTACTCCCAGTGGACTGACTCTATGTACTTCGCCCCATCCACTCCATACTGGAGATCCTATTGGGGAGCCATCAACTGTAAGGGCTGCGACCCAGGCACCCTGTCCGGCAGACAGATCATCGAGGCCAGGGAGAGGGATATCGAGGCTTACACCAAGGCTCAGTACGATAGCGAGATGACTGATGTCGCACTATGTTCCATGAGAGGCTGCACTGTACACGGCCACTCCTTGAGACTGGAAGAGAACGGCATGCAGTTCGATATGCTGGCCAGAACCGAGATGGGCAAGGACGGAAACGTCTATGCAGTCAAGGATCAGGTAGGCATTCCCTTGGATAAGAAGGTCAACCTGGGCAAGCCCATGACCGAGGCCGAGGCCAAGAAGAGAACCACTATATTCCGGGCGGACGGCGTTCCCATGTGCGGAGCAGTCGGTGCCAGGAAGTACGACGAGGCAGTCGAAGCTCTGCACCATATGTGGGAGCTGCGCAGCAAGTGGGGATTCAGGCCGGAGTAAATGGGGTGATACAAAATGGCAGTTAAACACACCAAAAAACTATTCATAAAGGCTCTTAACAAGAAGTTCGGAAAGGATTTCGACCTTGCAGGCCAGAAGGTAGAGTATAAGAGACTTGGTATCGAGCAGAGCGCCCGTAAGAGAGAATTCATAGAGTACGCCAAGAAGGTCGAGGGCAAGCGCGGTATGACCGGCTACAACCCCATGGTCCACGCTGGCGGCATTCCTATGGGACAGAGGCAGCTCGTACCCTACAAGCTCTCCGGAACTGAGTATGTTGTAGAGGGCGACGATCTGCACTTCGTCAACAACCCAGCCATTCAGCAGATGTGGGATGATGTCAGAAGGACCATTGTAGTAGGTCTGGACATGGCCCATGAGGTTCTGCAGAAGAGGCTCGGCAAGGAAGTCACACCCGAGACCATCAACAACTACCTCGAGATCCTCAACCACGCCATGCCCGGCGCAGCCGTGGTTCAGGAGCACATGGTGGAGACTCACCCTGGCCTTGTCGATGACTGCAACGTTCGCGTTTTCACCGGCGACGATGCCCTGGCAGACGAGATTGATGACCAGTACCTGATCGACATCAACAAGATGTTCCCTGCTGAGCAGGCCGAGGCCCTCAAGGCCGCTATCGGCAAGACTAGCTGGCAGGCCATCCACATCCCAACCATCGTCGTCAGGTCCTGCGACGGCGGCACCACCTCCCGGTGGAGCGCCATGCAGCTGTGTATGACCTTCATCGACGCCTACAACATGTGCGCCGGTGAGGCCGCAGTGGCTGATCTGGCCTACGCTGCTAAGCACGCAGCCGTTCTGCAGATGTCCGAGATGCTGCCAGCGCGCCGCGCACGCGGACCCAACAACCCCGGCGGACTGTCCTTCGGATTCCTGGCCGATATGGTCCAGACCTCCCGTGTGGCAGCAGCCGACCCAGTGAAGGTCTCCCTGAACGTAGTCGCCGCAGGCGCTGCGCTCTACGACCAGATATGGCTGGGAAGCTACATGTCCGGTGGTGTGGGATTCACCCAGTACGCCACTGCAGCCTACACCAACGATATCCTGGACGACTTCTGCTACTACGGCGTCGACTTTGCCGCCGATAAGTTCGGAGGATTCGCCAAGGCACCCAAGACTCTGGATCTTGCCAAGGAGCTGGCCACTGAGGTCAACGCCTACGGCATGGAGCAGTACGAGTTGTTCCCAACCATTCTCGAGGATCACTTCGGTGGATCCCAGAGAGCATCCGTTCTGGCAGCCGCATCCGGTATCACCTCGGCTATCGCCTCTGGCCACAGCCAGGTAGGCCTTGCCGGTTGGTACCTGTCTATGCTCCTGCACAAGGAAGGCTGGGGACGCTTGGGCTTCTTCGGCTACGACCTGCAGGATCAATGCGGTCCAACCAACGTGTTCTCCTACCAGTCCGACGAGGGCTCGCCTCTCGAGCTGAGGGGAGCTAACTACCCCAACTACGCCATGAACGTAGGTCACCAGGGCGAATACGCAGGCATCTCCAGCGCCGCACACGCCGGCCGCATGGACGCCTTCGCATGCAACCCCTTGATCAAGGTTACCTTCGCCAACCCCGGCATGGTATTCGATTGGGCAGATGTCCGCGCTTGCTTCGGCAAGGGTGGAGCCCGCGAGTTCCGTGCTGCAGGCGAGAGAAGCCTGGTCATGCCCGCAGTGTAGGCCAAAAGCCTACAACTCTTTTTTTCTTTTTTAGCCGTTTCTCGATATTTTCATTGGCTCTTCGCTATTTTCCGTGTCTAACCTCTGGTTACTATGTTTTTCCAGTTGTTAGTTAGTCGCTCTGTGCGTTCTCTGTGAACTATTCTATTACCCACTCGAAATTAATTAGATTGAGAAACATGACTTAAGGTCCTAATTGAAAAATAGGGAGCCCATGTGGCTCCCCCTTAATTTTGGATTACGGGCTTAATTCGCTTTTATGATCCCTCGAAGGTGGCCGCAGCTTTCAGCTCATCCTTGTCAGGGTCATAACGCCCTCGCCGTAGGCCACATTGTGTTTGAGGCTGATATCGGAATTCTGGGACAATGCCCAGATTATGGAGATCGCCTGGCCGGGCGAGAAAGCCTTGTCGAACTTGTCTCCTGTGTTCAGTTTTCTCTTCAGCTCTATGACAGTGCGACCAGCTCCTTTGCTGCCGCCAAATTCAGCAATGTCGTTTGTGCCTCCGAGCAACGTATCCTCGATATGCGGACCGTAGTTGCCCGTGCAATACTCATCCAGTACTGTCGCTTTGCCTCCTTGTACTGAGGCCAGGATTATGTCGGCGTTCTTCATCCATTCCTGGGGCTCAAAGCCTATGGCCAGCCAGCCTTCCGTGCTGCCGTTCAGGCCCAGGTAGAGATATTCCTGATCGTTCTTCCAGGAGATCTCCATTTCGCCACCGCTGTATCCCTGCCTGGAAGAGCTCTGCAAGAGCATGCTACGAGAGTATTCGCTCTCACCCACAATTCCATCAGCTTTCCACCCTTCAGTTGCTGCCTTCTCTTCCACGAGCGGGGCCTTTTCAGGCTGAATGCAGCCGGAGGAGAAGAGCAGCAGACCTAAAAATAGAGCGACAAGAATTGGCTTCATGCCAGTATATTGCTCTGCTGAATATATCAGATTATCTAATCAGTTCGCTCTTCAAATAGACAATGCCTGCAAAGACCAAAAGCGTCGGGCCTCAATTCGAGGCCAGCTTTCGGACAAGCGGCATGATTGCCGGCCTGGTGGGCTTAGCCGGCGTGGCCGGCTTGGCAGAAAGGCCCATCTCCAGGCCCAGGGACCCCATCATCTCCTGGTTAAAGCGGTCAGCAATCTCATCGAAGATCCTCTGATAGGCAATGCAATGGGGATCGACGCCTTTAATCTCGCCGTTCGTGGGCGCTATGGCGTTGTAAGGGCAGCCTCCCCGGCAGTAGCGAATGTGCTTGCAGCCCTTACATTCTATGTCCACATGCTCCTTGAAGCGAAGCATGCGCACACCTGCCGCTGACTCTGCCAGCTCCTTCTGGCTGGGCCGATCTCGGACATGGCCCATGACATATTCCGGCATGCCCACGAAGCGATAGCAGGGATATATGCTGCCATCCGGGCCTACGGCAAAGGTATTCTCCATGCAATCGACAAAGGTGCACACCGTGCCCCGCCCGGTGAAGACGCATCGGCAGTAGTCGTTGATGTTTCTGACCTCTATCTGATTCATGTTTTCCAGGTACTTGTCCAGCAGGTAGACCAGCAGCTCCCCGTACTTTTCTGGTGAGAGCGCCCACTTGTCCGGCTCGTTGCTTCGTAGAGACGGCAATGCGGGATGCAGCTTGAGAGTGAGATCGTTTTCCAGGAAAAAATTGAATATATCTTCTTTGAACTGCACAGAGTGGGAGGTAAAAGTGCATATGAACTGCACCTGCAGGCCATGCTCTTTAGCCAGTTCATAGCCAAGCATGGTTTTTTCGTAGTAGCCCTCCGACCTCTGTAGGTCATTGAGCTCCTGGGGCCCGTCCAGGCTGGAGCCGATGGGGATGCTGTACTGGGCCAGGACATCGGCCAGCTCCGGGGTGAGTTTCCAGAGATTGGTCTGCAGAGCGAAGTTGGGCTCGAGTTGCTGGAGTTCACCGGTAAGCAGGGGAAGAGCCTGCCTGTAGAAATCGGCCCCGGCCAAGAGCGGTTCCCCTCCATGAAATGTGAAGGTGACGGGATCGCTGCGAAATTCCTTGAGCCAGGCCACGATATCCTTAACGGTCTCTATGCTCATTACGGGGGAATCCACTTCTGAACTCCAGCAGTAGGCGCATTTGGAAGGACAGCCTAAGGTGGGGATGATCATGACGTGAAAAGGCCTTTTTTGCTTTAACTTTTGTCTCATCATTTTTGCCCTTCTTGCGAACTTCTAATTGTCAATCTGGAATGTGCAGCGCATTATTATATCTATTCTCTATCCCTTGGTTATCCTATCCGCTCCCACCCGGGCGCGCCGCAGGGGGGGCAGCTCCTTCCACAGTGCCATTCTTTCGCCCCGTATGACCAGGGCGCCATCGATCCCCCGTTGATCTATGGCCGGGAAGCACTCCTCCAGCGGTCCCTCTGCCGTTACGGCATTTCCCAGAGCCGTGGCCGCCGCGTCTGCCAGAGCCACATCCTCTGATATCACCACCGCCGCATCAGCAAAGCCAAAGGAGATGGACGGCCCCACGCTGCCCGAGCTGGTGCAGATGCCCAGAGGCGCCCGCCGGGCCGGAAGCTGGAAGGCCAGGTTACGGATGGGCGAGCTACCCGCATATATTCCTACTACTAGGGGCTGATCATTTAAAATGCAGATATCGCCGCCGTTATCCACCACGGCGTAAGTGGCTCCTTCGTCCATCATGGCCTGCAAGGCATTTCCGGCAATGGCGCCAGCTACCGCCGCCATGGGGCCTATGCCAAAGACGGCGCTCTTCTCTATCATCTGCTGGACGATTCGCGGGGCGTCGTCATACACAAGGTCGTAGGGCTCTAAGGTTATCTGAAAGAAGGGATCTTTACTTATAAAATCCTCCAGATAGGCGCGCTGCTCTCTTATGGATTCTCGGGCCGCATCTATGTGACAGATCTCGCGGGCGAAAATTGTGACAATGGTCTCTTTGAGCTGGAAATGCACCCGCAAAATTTCAGGCATGGCCGCTCACAGCCGACGTGCTCCTGACAGCCCGGCCCTGGCTACCGTCTCCTCTTTTCCACGCAGCCGGACAATCAGCTCCTCCTCATAGCTTACGGACAACAGCTCGGTCGTCTCGTAGAGCCGGGAAAGCTCGCGTAGACCCTGCGCAGTGTAAGGCAGACTGATCTTATACTCCTGCAACGGCTGCAGACGCTGAGCGATGCACTCTTCCAGCACTCCCAGGCCCTGGCCGGTAATAGCCGAGGCCAAAACAGGATAGGGAGCCAAATCTCGGATCAGCTCCACTAATTCTTCCGCCTTGCCTTCTTCCAGCCGGTCCGCCTTGTTCAGGACGGTAACGATGGGCGCCGTGACCTCGCAGTCAAAAAGTGCCTTGTGAGAGGCCGCCAATTTGCGTCGCAACAATTCAGGCGGATCGCTAGTGTCCGCCACGAGGAGCACCAGATCGGCCTCGGAAATCTCGGAAAGAGTGGAACGGAAGGCCTTGATGAGGAAGTGGGGCAGATCGTCGATAAAACCTACGGTGTCTGTGAGAAGGACCTTTCTGCCTAAAACCTCCAGCGCCCGGGTAGTGGGCGAAAGAGTGGTAAATGGCTGGTCCTTAGCTTCTACCTCGGAGCCGGTGAGGGAGTTTAGCAACGTGGACTTGCCGGCGTTGGTGTAACCGGCCAGGGCCACCAGATCAAAGCCCTGCTCTCTGCGCCTCTGCCGTCTGTCTTCGCCCATGTTCTCCACATCCTTAAGCTCGGCCTTGATCTTGGACATTCTTCCCCGGATGTCGTGGTACATGGACTGCTCATAAGCGCCGGCGCCGCGAAAGCCCGGCTGCTCGCCGCGCTTTTTCAGGGCGAGGGCACTTTTTACCTGGGGCGCATCATAGCTGAGCTTTGCCAGCTCCACCTGTAGTTTGGCCTCGCGGGTGGAGGCTCGGGTGGAAAAGATCTCTAAAATGAGATTGAACCTGTCAAGCACCTGGGCGGAAAACTCGCTTCTTATGTTGAAGACCTGGTTGGGACTGAGTGCATTGTAAAAAATCAGTTTTTCTGGATTATAGCTCAAGGCCTGTTCGATCTTTACCCTTCCCATCTGGAAGCGAAAGTCCCGGCTCCTACGCTGGAAAACCTCCGCCAAAACCCGATATCCTGCTGCGTCTGCCAGGCCCCGCAGCTCTTTTATTTTGTAGGGGTCTGGTGACTTGATCGGATTCTCTCGTATAAGCAGGACGGCGGTCTTTTCTTCATTCATTGGTATCATCTTCGCGTGCATCAATGATAAGCCTTCGTCCCGCCACCGAGGTATGATGAGCCATTTCAATCACCGTCCTCTCCGCGATGGTCTCAGGATATTTGAAGTCCCTACCCAGGATGCTTTTCACCCTCCAGATCTCCAGGTTGTAGAGGTCTCCGGATTCAGCGACGATTGTTCCGGGAAGGCACGTGCAAGCCCTGCTTATGAAGTCGGCCACAACATTGAAGTCTAACGCCCTGGCCACACGAGGTATCAGCCTCACAGAGTGGATTTTTTCAATAAAATTGGGCGATATGCGGGCAGAGACGACTGCGCATACCATCATATATCTGCCATTCACGGCATGCCGGCCGGAAATATCAATTGCCAGGATGTCTATCTATTCAACCCCTTTTGATGATGGCGTGTTGCTTTACTATAGCGGTAGCCTCTTCCCGAGCTAAGCCTGCACCAACCGCGATCTCTATGGCGCGCTCGCTGTTTATGAGATCTCGGGGAGCGTGGCTGTCCGTGTCCACCACCATTTTTGCCCCTGCCAGCTTTGCCATGCGCACCACATGGCCGTTGGTGATATTGTGGCCGTAGCGTGATGTGATCTCCAGGCAGACATTGTTCTCGCGTGCCAGCTCTGCCTCTTCCAAGGTGATGAAGCCGGGGTGAGCCAGGATGTCCACTCTTGCTTCCAGAGCTGCCCGGTTTGTGCCCGGCCGGACGGGCTCCACCGGCGTCTCCCCGTGCACAACCACGATCTCTGCCCCTAGCCTACGGGCAAGCGCAGCTAGTGGCCCGATTTTCTGGGGGGGCACATGAGTCAACTCAACTCCCACCAGGACTCTGATATCTAATACGTCTTCCAAGTATTTGACTTTCGAGACGCAGGCTAAGATGTGCTCGATATTGGTATAGTCCGCATGATCGGTTATGCCGATGGCCGTATATCCTAATACCTCCGCCCGGCGTACCAGCTCGGAAGGAATGAGTTCGCCATCGCTGAATATGGTGTGAGTATGCAGATCGATCATATCAGTGGCTCTTCTTCTTGTATTTTGCCTTCATGGAGCCGGCGATTCTCTTTAAGACGGCGGATTTGGGACCGGTTTTGGCAACCAGTATTCTCCCGGAAGCCTCTTCCTGGTGCCAGGTCTTAGGGTGCTTCTTTTCGCGTTCAATCTCCGGCTTGAAACCGGATTTCAGTGAGGCTGTGATCAACATATCCAGATTGGGCTCATTGACGGCATCTTGATGGGAAACCATTCTGCCTTCCGACCTGGTGCGAGCTACGTCGAAGTAGATGGGCCATATGACAAGCTTGTCCTTCTCGGGCATAGACCAGGGTCTTGCTCCGCATGATTAAAGTATTCTCCGGCACGAAAAGTCTTTAGCCATGTTGAGCCATAATTGATCGGAGTTTTCAATAATGAGCGAAGAGACTTTTCCCGTTGCCAATGTCGGTGGAAAGGATATCCCATACGACCCGGATCAGCTCAGACGGATCCAGGAGCATCCATGCTTCAGTGAGAAGGCCTGCCATGCTTTTGGCAGAATGCACCTGGCGGTGGCCCCCAAGTGCAACATCCAGTGCAAGTACTGTGTACGGGACTTCGACTGCGTTAATGAGTCCCGACCAGGGGTAACGTCTCAAGTTCTCAAACCGAAGGAAGCGCTAGAGCGCGTGGATCAGGTATTGGAGAAGTATCACTACATCAAAGTCGTGGCAATAGCCGGTCCCGGCGAGCCTCTGGCCAATGAGGAGACATTTGAGACGCTGCGCCTGGTGGGCGAAAAGTATCCGGGCGTCATTCTCTGCCTCAGCACCAATGGCCTGCTTCTGCCGGACAGGATCAAGGAGCTGGATGCCTTAGGCGTCTCTAACATCACAGTTACTATGAATGCCATAGATCCGGAGATTGGCCAGCAGATTTACGAATATGTGACTTATCAGGGCAAGAGATACGAGGGTCTGGAGGCGGCAACCATTCTACGCGACCACCAGCTCAAAGGCATAGAAGAGGCCCTCAAGCTAAAAAAAATCGTGAAGGTTAATACCGTCCTCATTCCAGGCATCAACGACAAACATGTCTTTGACATCGCCCGTAAGATCAAGTCTATGGGTGTCTATATCCATAATGTCATGCCCCTCATTCCCCAGTACAAGTTTGCCCACATCAAGCCCCCCTCGCCCGAGGAGAAAAGAAATATCCAGGAAGAATTGGGCAAGATCATCAAGCAGATGAAACATTGCCGGCAATGTCGCTCTGATGCTATTGGAAGGCTGGGATGCGATGTGCAGAATGAGTTTGCTAGCAGAACCAAGGAACAGGGATAGGCTTTAATCTAAATCGCCCAAAAAAAACTTTTTTCCGGCGCACTGCCGTCCTGTTGCGCCGGACCGATCTATTCTTAATATATTTTAGTGTTTGAACATCTTGCTTATGCTGTTTGTGGCATGGGAAATGCTGCTGGAAATGCCTGAAATGAAGCTCTTAGGCTCCATAGGCTTTGTCTGGGCAGCAGATTTCGTCTCTTTGGGCTTGGAAGCATTGGATTTCTTATCCTTTTTCTTGGAGACGGGATTGCCGTTTTTCATTTGATAATTGCTGTTGCGATCTTTGGGACCCTTGCTCGTCTTGTTGTCTTTTGCCATAGTTACCATGCCACCCGTCTATGTCAAAATTGATATAGATTGCGGCTACAAGAGCATATCATCGCAAACTTTTTGTTTGGTTGCCATGAGGTGTTTAATGGATCCTGCAAAGACCAACCCCAATTTATCTCCGCGGCCAGTTAATCTAGCTGGCGGAAACGAGGCAAAAGTTTCCGCTCAATTACAGGAAAAGGCGCGCGTTGATATTGATACCGTCCTCACTGAGCTAGAATCGCGGTTGGATGGCTTGAGCCAGAAGGATGCCGATTCTCGTTTAAAACAGTACGGTCTGAACGAGATTGCGCGAGAGAAGCGTCAAGGCGTAATGATGCGTTTGTTGAATAACATCAAAAATCCACTGGTCATCCTACTTACGGCTTTGGGCGTGATTTCTTATCTGACCGGTGACCTGCGAGCGACGGTAGTCATTTTTTTTATGGTAGTACTGGGCTTGGTGCTGCGTTTCTATCAGGAGATGCGTGCCGACAACGCGGCTGAAAAGCTCAAAGCAATGGTCAGCAACACGGCGACGTTAGTGCGCGATGGCTTGGAAGCTGAAGTACCGCTCAATATGTTGGTGCCGGGCGATATCATTCGGCTGGCTGCCGGTGATATGGTGCCAGCCGACGTTCGGGTGCTTTCTGCCAAGGACTTGTTTCTGAATCAGTCGACCCTCACCGGTGAATCCTTGCCCGTGGAGAAAAAAGCCGACATCGCTTCTGCTGATATTCAGAATCCTCTGGAGCTGCCCAACATATGCTTCCTGGGCTCAAACGTAGAGAGCGGGGCCGCGACGGCCGTAGTGGTGCACACCGGCGACCAGACTTATTTTGGATCGCTGGCTAGCAGTATCATCGGGCAGCGCGTGCTCACCAGCTTCGACAAGGGCATTAACAAGTTCACCTGGCTGATGATCCGCTTTATCGCCGTGATGGTACCGGTCGTCTTCCTTATCAACGGACTGACCAGGCACAATTGGGTTGAAGCTTTCCTGTTTGCCACAGCAGTGGCAGTTGGGCTAACCCCCGAGATGTTGCCCATGATCGTGACGGTCAATCTATCCCAGGGCGCTCTCATGATGGCACGCAAGAAAGTGATCGTTAAACGCTTGAACGCTATCCAAAATTTTGGCGCCATGGATGTCTTGTGCACCGATAAAACAGGCACCATTACGCAGGGTAAAATCGTGCTGGAAAAGCATCTGGACGTGCGCGGCGAGACCAGCGAGAAGGTGCTGCACTATGGCTACCTGAACAGCTACCACCATACCGGTCTCAAGAACCTGCTCGACGAGGCGATTCTCGATCACGAGGAGCTAGAAGAACGCCTGAAAGCCAAAGAAAAGTACCGCAAGATCGATGAGATCCCATTCGATTTTGTTCGACGCAGGATGTCGGTGGTGATCGAAGATGAAACCGGGTTGAACACGCTCATCTGTAAAGGCGCCATGGATGAAGTGATGAGCCAATGCAGCCGGGTGGAAATCAATGGCGAGGTCGTCGGCAAGTCGCCAGAATACGATGCGATAAGTCGGCAGATGGTAAGCAAACTGAATGCCGAAGGCTTCCGAGTGATCGCCCTGGGTTATAAGCAGATGCCGGGGGCGACGGATGAGCCGAAATACTCGGCCAAGGATGAATCGGACCTGATTTTGCAGGGTTTCCTAGCCTTCCTCGATCCGCCCAAAGATACCGCCGCTGAGGCATTGAGACGGCTTCATGGACTGAACGTGGATGTCAAGATCCTGACTGGCGATAACGAAATCATCACCGCCTACATCTGCAAGCAAGTGGGCATGCCGGTGGAGAATCTTCTGCTTGGCTCCCAAATAGAGGCTATGGACGAGGCTCAACTCGCCGAAGCGGTCAGCAAAACTCGCGTCTTTGCAAGACTTGTCCCTGCACACAAGGAGCGCGTCGTCCGAGCGCTGCAAAGCATTGGTCACGTGGTGGGCTTTATGGGCGACGGCATCAACGATGCCCCTGCATTGAAGGCGGCCGATGTGGGTATTTCTGTCGATAGTGCGGTTGACATCGCCAAGGAGTCATCCGACATCATTCTGCTGGAAAACGATCTGTTGATCCTGGAGCAAGGTGTGATGGAAGGACGACGCGTGTTCGGCAACATCATCAAGTACATCAAGATGGCGGCTTCTTCCAACTTCGGCAACATGTTCAGCGTTGTGGGGGCCAGTGCCTTCCTGCCGTTCCTGCCCATGCTACCTATCCAGGTGCTGACAAACAATCTGCTATACGATTTTTCCCAGACCGCCATCCCCACCGACGAAGTTGATGCCGAATGGCTGACCCGCCCGCGCAAGTGGGCGATTGACGAAATTCAGCGTTTCATTCTGTTTATCGGGCCCATCAGCTCGATCTTCGATTATCTGACGTTCTTCATCATGCTCTACCTGTTCAATGCTTGGACAGATCCGGCTCTGTTCCACACCGGCTGGTTCGTCGAGTCGCTCTTTACCCAGACGTTGATAATTCATGTCATCCGCACCAATAAGATCCCATTCATTCAAAGTCGGGCGAGCTGGCCGCTAATCATTTCTTCGCTGATCATAGTCGCGGTCGGCGCGTGGCTAACGGTTTCGCCTTTAGCCGACATGCTCGGATTTGTCCCGCTGCCACCCCTGTATTGGCTGCTACTGGCAATTATGTTGGTGTGCTATGTGATTCTGACCCAGGTCGTGAAGACCTGGTTCATCGTTAGGTTTGGCGAATGATGCCAGAATAAAATAAGAGACGCAATGAGATATGTTCGCCTGACAGATCAAGCCGGACAAAACTCATTGTTCTGGAGAAAAATGCATTTCTATAGCTCTTCCAGCTTCTCGACGCCCATTTTCTTTACCTTTGGCTTCCAGATCTTATCCGGCATCCAGGTAGGCGCTCCTTTGGGCTTCGTTACCTGAACCCTTTCCCCTGTGAAGATATGCACCTTCTTTGTGCCGCGCTCCCGAAGCCGTATGTCCGTGATGCCTCTGTTGGCCGCTTTCAAGGCTGCTTGTCTTGGTTGCTTTCCCGTAAAGACACCGATCTCATTGCCTTTTTCGTCCCTGAGGGCGAAATTTCTTGTCTCAGCCATCAAATCCCTCCGTGCTTCCCAACCAATCCGAATGCTATTTGAATAATTGTTATACAGAATACCATTATATTAATTTTATGTAGATGCTTGTCTATTCCTCTTCCAGCCGGCAGAACTGGCAGCTATGGTGCCATATGGGCTGGGCCTCGATTTGGACGGGATTTTCGCTGCTGTAGTGGCCTGCCGCCATCTCCTGGATGAACTTATGGACCTGTTCTGCTGACAAACCAGTAGGTTTAATCCTTCCCACCTCGCGGCCATGAACGCCATGGTGGCCTTGTGTTTTATCGATCGTCATGACCGCGTACTCGGGTTTATCCTCGTTATCTGCGTCACCCAGGTAGAGCAGATTTCCAAAGTAGAAGCCGTAACAGATAGGCCACTTATGGTTGATCAGGGCCTCTACCAGATCGTCCTCGCTTTCCAGCTCCTTGAAGGAGAATACGCGCTCGGGATGAATCATAATCAACACCGTTCCAACTGACTTAAATAGGTCTGCCAAACATTAAATAGTTTCTTGACAGAGGATATTTATCTTAAGCAGGCTAAAATTTTAGAAATGGTGGTTTAAATTGATACTGCAATTCTTTGGAGCCGCGCAGACCGTAACCGGCTCGATGCATCTTGTCGAGGCAAATGGGCATCGAGTGCTGCTGGACTGCGGAATGGTGCAGGGCAAACGGCAGGAAGCCAGGAAGCTGAATTCTGAATTTCCGTTTGACGTCAAGAGCATCGATGCGGTTGTGTTGTCTCATGCCCATCTTGACCACAGCGGCAAATTGCCCCTGCTGGTAAAACAGGGTTTTGACAACAGCATTTTCTCGACATCAGCGACGCGCGACCTGTGCAGTGCCATGCTGCGCGACTCCGCCTCCCTTCAGGAGATGGACACGAAATATGTAAACAAGCTAAATGCTGAGAAGGGATTGCCTTTTATCAAGCCGCTATACTCAATACAAGATGTTACGACAACACTTCGTCTCTTTCAAACCTTAGAATACGGTCGACAACTTGAGGTCCTTCCCGGCATAAAACTCACCTTCAGGGATGCGGGACACATTCTTGGCTCGGCAACGGTGACGATCGAGATTGCCGAGGGCCAAGAGGAAAAGAAGATGACAACGCTCGCCTTCACCGGTGATTTGGGAAGAAAAGGTGCCGCAGTAGTGCGAGATCCGGATATTATCAGCCGGGCGGATGTTCTCATCACGGAGTCTACTTATGGCGGCCGTAATCACGGTCCTTTGAGTGAGGCCAAAGAGAAGCTGGCTAAAATTGTACGCGATACGGCGCATAGAGGCGGCCTGCTAATAATTCCCGCATTTGCCGTAGGGAGAACACAGGATGTGGTCTATCATCTGCACGAATTGATGGAAGCAAAACAAATTCCCTCAATGCCAGTCTACGTGGACAGTCCTCTGGCAACCAATGTCACCGAGATCTTCCGGCAGCATCCCGAGTGCTATGATGAGGAAACAGAGAAGCTATTGCTGCAAGATGGGGGGAAGGACCCCTTTGGCTTTGATATGCTCAAGTACACCCGCAGTACGGAGGAGTCAAAGGCGCTTAACAACCTGGGAAAGCCGGCAATTATTATCAGCGCTTCGGGTATGTGCGAGGGTGGAAGAGTATTGCATCACCTGCGCCGCAATATCGGCGAAACCAAGACCACAGTTCTTTTCGTAGGCTATCAGGCGGAGAATACTCTGGGACGAAAGCTCTTGCAGGGAGACAAGACGGTGCGCATATACGGCGAGGAGTACGAGGTAAGGGCAAGAATTGAGGAAATTGATGGCTACAGCGCCCATGCAGATGAGGGCGAGCTTCTCGATTTCATCGCAGCAATCCCGAAGAAGCCAGAACGTGTGTTTGTGGTGCACGGCGAGCCGGATGCGACAAAGGCTATGGCCGCAGGGCTGAGCCGTTTGGGAATTGGCAATGTTGTAATTCCAGCGAGAGGGGAGCGGTTCGAAATTTCATAATAGTGGCCTACTCGGCGGCTCATCGTCATCCAGGAAATGATTCAGTTCCATGCGGTCCGGATCGTTGTGCTGCTCGACGCCTTCCCGATAGCCGTCTTCCTGCATAAACTGCCTTATCGTTGGAGTGACGTGGTCTGAGGCAGCCGGTTTCCAGTTCTCCTTCAGGAAATCCTTGCCGGAGGGAACGTAGCGATCGTAGCTGCCGGAAAACCAGTCTTGCATGCTGAGAAATGGCAGATAAAACGTGAATTGATCCCAGAGGGGCTGGATGGGATGATAATAGCCGGAGCCGTTCTGGTTTATAAACCTGAACTCGGGCCGGAAGACCGTGGCGATCAGGAATACCGGTGATATGGCGGTGGTGTTGTTGCCGGCCACAAAGGAGGTGAGGGAGAGCGGGGCGGCGTAGCCGGGATAGCTCAGACCTTGGCCGTAGGCGTCGCTGCCGCCATAGAGATACATGGTCCCTTCGCCGCTGCCTGCAGAAAGGATGAACAAGAGTGCTATCAGTGACAAATGTTTCATGATAGTTACCACTATTCTGATAAGGTGGTTATAACTCTTAGGATCTGGGCAGAGCAGTCTCGCGGCATTGCGCGCACCATGCCATGATTTTATCTCATCGGAAACCTGGATCGACTCTTCCGGCTAATCGAGCTCTTCTACTCCCGCTCGATGGCCAATAAAAGCATGATACTGCTTTTCCTGTGGGAAGAATGGGGAAAGGCGAAGACAAGGATGGTCCATCTGATGCCCTCCTACCGACATGTTTAAATGGGGTACGACTTACCTTCAGTGCTGTTGGGCAGGTAGATCAGCTGGAAGATCGCTACCTTGGCATGGTAGAGGCCTCGGGTTCAAATCCCGACCTGTCCATTTCGTCTGTTTTCTGCTTTCTAGTCTTTTCGAGCATCAATGCCTTGGGCAAAGGCTTATTTTGTCTGGAAATCCGACAAAGGAGTGAGGGAGATGTACGAGATCCTGCAGATGCTGTTCATGGCCTTTACCATCGGCCTTACGGGCGCGCTGGCCCCCGGGCCGACGCTTGTGGCCACGGTCAACTCCTCCCTCAAAGATGGTTGGACTGCAGGCCCCAAGGTGGCAGCAGGCCACGCTCTGGTTGAGACCTTAATATTTCTCCTCATCATCGGCGGGCTGGCCGATGCCATGCAAGGGTATTCCCACGCTATCGCTCTGGCGGGCGGCCTGGCCCTTATGATCTTTGGATTTATGACTGTGTTGGGGAGCCGCAGCGCCACATTGGCCGTGCCGGAGGGGCAGATAATAGGCAATGCCTACCTGGCGGGAATTATCACCAGCGCGGCCAATCCCTACTTCTGGATCTGGTGGCTCTCCATCGGCAGCGCCCTGGTGCTCTCTGGCCTGCATTCAGGGGTAATCATGGCCGCTGTTTTCTTGATAGGCCATTGGGTCGCAGACTTCGGATGGTACACCCTGGTCTCGATCAGCCTGGATCGGGGACGCAGCATCCTCTCCGAGAAGAGTTATAGACGAATCCTGGGAATATGCGGCGGCTTTTTAGTATGCTTTGGCATCTATTTTCTGAGCACTTCATTATCGTAAAGCCGCGCCACCCTTAAATAAAGGCCGGATGAGGTTGAAGGGGAGATATTGCTTGTCAATTAAGGATGATCTGGCCTATCTGAAGTCGATTCGCATATTCATTTTGCTGTCCGTCTTCATCTTCGGGCTTACGACTGTAATGGGTTATTATGCCGCAGCCGTAGATCCGGTGTTGGCATCCAACTGGACGAAAGAGCTACAGATGCTGAAGTGGATCTTGGATCAGCCACCCCTACTCATAATGGTAATAATATTCCTGAAGAATCTCCTGGCGTCAGCAATGGCCATGCTGCTGGGCTTGGGCCTGGGGCTCATTCCCCTGATGGTCGTTACCAGCAATGGATTTCTGCTGGGCATAGTGGGCTACGCGGCCGTGCAAAAAGCGGGTATGCTCTTTCTGCTGGCTGGCATCCTGCCCCACGGCATCATTGAGCTGCCTGTAGTCCTGGTCTGCATTGCTATCGGCTTTAGGCTGGGCTATCTGCTGGCTCTGACCCTGACCAAAGAGAAGGCTGACCTTTCCGGCGAGATTCGGATAGCAATTCATTTCCTCTGGCGCTACGTCACACCGCTGCTCTTCCTGGCCGCGGCCATTGAAACTTTTATTACCCCTATCGCTATATCGGTGGTTACATGACCGATTCCAAGATAATTAAATCCAAGTCAAAGGATAACAAGCAAGCCAAGCTTCCCGGCAAGGACAGCTTTAGCGAGTGGTATCATGAATTGCTCATGACGGCGGAGATCGTCGATAACCGATATCCTGTCAAGGGCATGTGCGTCTGGTTTCCCTTCGGCTTTGCCCTCAAAAAGAATGTCTACGCAGTTATCCGCGAGCTCTTAGATCCCGATCATCAGGAGACCCAGTTCCCCCTCTTGATACCGGAAAACGAGTTCATGAAGGAGGCGCAGCACATCAAGGGCTTCGAGGAGGAGGTCTACTGGGTGACCTCTGGCGGGACTTCGCCACTGGAAGTCAAGCTCGCGCTGCGGCCTACCAGCGAGACGGCCATCTATCCCATGTTCAAGCTCTGGATCAGGTCGCATGCCGATCTGCCGCTACGAATTTACCAGATCGTCAACACTTTTCGTTATGAGACCAAGCACACCCGGCCGCTCATACGTCTGCGCGAGATCACCTCCTTCAAGGAGGCGCACACCGTTCACGCCACCTGGGAAGACGCGGCAGAACAGGTAGAGGTGGCCATTTCCCGGTACTCGGAGTTCTACCGCCGCCTGGCTTTGCCCTTCCTGGTAAGCCGTCGCCCCAGTTGGGACAAGTTCCCCGGCGCGGACTACACCACGGCCATAGATGTGATCATGCCCGACGGCAAGACGCTGCAAGTGGGCACGGCGCATCACCTGGGCTCGACCTTCGCCAAGACCTACGAGATCACCTACGAGGCAGAGAACGGCGAGCAGAAGCTGGTCTCACAGACCTGCTACGGCATATCGGAGCGCTGCATTGCCGCCCTCATATCCGTGCACGGAGACGAGAAAGGCCTGGTCCTGCCCTGGGGTGTGGCCCCTATTCAGGTAGTAATAGTGCCCATTCTTCTGGGCGACAAAGAGAAGGTGCTGGCCATTTGCCGGAATCTGCAGGGCGAGCTTGCTGCTGCCCGTGTGCGCGTGAAGCTTGATACCAGCGATGAGCGGCCGGGAGCCAAGTTCTACAAGTGGGAGATGAAGGGCGTGCCCATCCGTCTGGAGGTTGGGCCCAAGGACATTGAGAAGGGTGAGGTCCTCCTGGCCCGTCGCGACGGAGCCAAGAAAGCAGTGCCGATGGAGGGACTGGTCGATGCCATCAACAAAGAGGCGGAAGAACTCCAGGCAGCGCTCTACACGAAGGCCACGAATCTTCATGATGCCAAGGTAAAAGAGGTCGCCAGCATTGAGGAAGCCAGGGTTCAGACGCAGGTGGGCGTGGCCCTGGTGCCCTGGTGTGGTGAGGTAGAATGCGGCCATCAGCTGGAGAACCAGGTGGAAGCGAACATGCTGGGCGAGCCGCAGTACCAAATCTTCCCTGAGGCCGCCTGTGTGGTCTGCGGCAAGTTGAGCGCAGTGCGAACCTACATGGCGCGGCAGTACTGAAATATTTTTTTATTATTTTTAATACCCCGTAGAGATAAAGGGCACACGTCTCCAACTTAGGTGTGGATCAGCTATGTTTTCCCATTTGTTAGTTCGTCTCTGTGCGTTCTCTGTGAGCTCTGTGCCTCTGTGGTGGAAACGTTGTTAGATACTGGTTATCGCTAAATGGTTATGAACTACCACCGCCGCTAGGCACAGAGCGCACGGAGGACTCGCAGAGGAACTTGATTTGGCGTTCCGGATAGTCCCCCGCGCCTCAGGTGCGATATCCAATGCTAACGCGCCCCGATGCGCTGTCCTTCTCCAAAACGCTGCCCTTCTTGGAATTGCCCATTACCACTCCGTTCGAAGAGGAAGACGGCCCGACAAAGGTCACCTGTTCTGGTTGAGGCCTTCTTTCCAGCATGGCCAACAGCCGGTCTCTCTTTTCACCAGGCGGGAAGACCGGAGGAGGCTGCCACCAGGCAGATGAATTGAATTCACAATTCTTGTCGTCAATGAGCCTGGCATAGCCGCCGTCCACAAGGATTCTGTTAACGGGCGGCCAGACGGGCCGGTATTCTGAATCCATGAGATAAATGACACAGATAAGCTGGCTCCATTCGTTTCGTGCGCCGGAGGCGTTGTCATTGATGTCCAGATATACCGTCTTATTCTTGAGCAAAGAAAAGGCGTATTTTTGAGCGGCTTTGCCTTCTGCGGTCACGGTTGAGGGCGCTTGTATATCGGCGAGCTTGATGCTGTCGATGTTGTTTGTCCTGGCATCGGCGATCAGCATCTCTATGCCCAGCGAGTCGCCGCTGATCACGCTTACCACACGCCCGACAGCCTCGTCGGGCAGCCCGAAAGCCGCGGGCATGAAAATCAAAACCAATGACAAAACCAATAAAGCCAACTGCCGCATCATGACCATCCTTTCTCCATCAAAACTTATGTGGTTTCAAAATTAATAATGATTCCCCTCGACATGGCTGCCATTTCGTTCACAGTCAAATAGCGATATTATAAAAATTAAAAATACCTCCTCATTACAGCAGACTGTTCTTGCAGCTACCGCTAAACGAACAGTGACGGCATTTTTGTTTATAGTTATGCGTTCTTTTGGGACAATCATGTCCTATTGTCCTCTTCATCTCGCCCACCGTTGCCAGCAATTCGGAGCGCAGGTATTTATCGAAATTGATTCTATGCTGTTTTGCATCGGAATAGACAATTATCCCAAAGGGCACCAACCTGCGATAGTTCTCTTCCACCAGGTAGCAGTAGGCTGCCAATTGCATGATGTGGTTCTTATGGGGCTCCACGGCTCGCCCGCTTTTGATCTCCACCGGAATCAAGCTACGACCTCTGCCTTTTACTATGTAATCCGGCTTGCCGCTGATGCATAGTTTCCTGGAATACAGGGCCTTTCCTGGGCGATCCAGATCAGAGTAGATCACCTTTCCCGCAGGAATTCCATAAACCATGCGCATAGTTTTTGCCGATGACGATGCCCTCTTTGAGAGCATTTGAAATGCAGCGGCTAAAATCAAGAGAGCAAAAACCAAGAAAAATAAAATTAAAAATAAGTCCATAAAACCCATCCAATGAGCAAAATTGCAGTTAACGCAGAAAAATAACCCAGCAGTCGGAACATGCCAGCCGCTCTCTCCCGCCTCTCCAGAATAATCAGCCTGCTCCCTGCTTTTTCATGCGCATCGATTCCTCTCTTCAGGCCGAATGATTGCGGCTGCACTCCGGTTCTTTTCAGGTACCAGGATACAGGGCAGTAGACATATTGCGATATCTCGGATGCCGATATTGCCTTGAATCCATTTTTGCGTTTTAGCATAATGATTTTGTGCAGGATTCAAATGGAGATAAAGCTATTTCCGGCATAGCTAGATACAAAGGCTTTCGAAAACGTATAGACAGATTTAATAGAATGCATCCTTTTGTCTCCCCAGATGCTGGATAAATCCCTGGGTTTGAAGGTTTGCCGAAAAAATGGTGAGAAAATTCGCAAAGCTCTGGTGGAGACTGGCGCCTTCGATCGCAGCCGCAAGATTTGCTCGGATGGATCTCATGTCTATCTGCCGGTTTTGGATATGGATGAAAAGTCAGCCGCGATGGTCGGCAACATTGCAGAGTTTGAGCTGGTAGAGATGAACTTCCCGCCGGAAGAGAAGATCCCTAGCCTTGAAGATCTCCTGGGCTTTCGCCCCAGCTTCGAGGTGGTGGGCGACATTGCCATGGTGGAGGACAACGATGCAGAACGCGTGGCCTCCGCCCTCATGTCCACCAGCAAGAGCATAAAGACGGTCATTGCTCCCATCTCTGACGTAGAAGGGGAATTTCGCACCCGCCGCTTCCGGCACGTGGCCGGAGAGGTTGGCACGGTCACTCTCCACAGGGAGCACGGCCTGCGCTACCGGGTGGACCTGGAAGGTGCCTATTTCACGCCTCGTCTGGGCACGGAACGGCTTCGCATCGCCAGCCTGGTCAGCCCGGGCGATGTCGTGCTGGATATGTTCGCAGGCGTGGGGCCGTTTGCCCTGCTCCTGGCCAAAAAGGGGGCAGACGTCATCGCCATGGACAAAAATCCCGTGGCCGTGAAATACCTGCGAGAGAATGCGCTTTTGAATAAAATAAATAATATCGAGATCCTGGAAGGCGATGCAGCAGAGCTGGCCCGGCGCTATGAGGGCCGGGCCGATCACATGATCATGAACCTTCCCCACAGCGCCTCCTCATTCCTTCTTCCCGCCATGCGGGCGGCAAGGTCGGGAGGCGTGGTTCACTACTACTGCATAGCGCCGGAAGAGGATCTTTACAAAGATGAGGCGCTGATTGCAAAGGCGGCTGAAGAAATGGGCGCGCGGGTAGAGGTGCTCTACAAAGATATCGTGAGAAGCTATGCGCCGCACAGAAGCAATGTGGTCATTGACTTTCGGGTGAAAAAGGTAGTGATTTAATCCTGCCAATCTCCCCTGCTATGATTTCACTTGCATTTTGTTATTGCTTATCCCGCCCAGAAAAAACGAATGCAACAAAGAAAACCAGCCCACCAATTGCCAGCAGTCCTATGAAGAGTGATGCATAAGGATATTTATTTTCCGAAGATGAAGCAGAGGCAGTCTGGTTGGATTTTGATGGCGATTTCTCCACTATTTCAGTCTCCTTTTCTTCCGGCAGGGATATATTTTCCGGAATGGCGGATGCGCCTACTACTATTGTATTGATGGGAACCTGCACTTCCCTATAATCGCCAGGCTTCGCGTATTCATATCTTATGTTTTCGTCCACCCTTTCCTTGCTAATATATTGGATACCATCCCTGGTGTACGCCGTCTTGGTCTCCAGGCCAAAGCCGGGCGCTGCTAGCAATGTTAAAAAGATGAACAGGACCATTATTTTATAAAATTTGCCCATGGATAAGGAATGAATGGGCCCAATTTTCGGCCCCTCTTTGCAAGTCTTCAAATGTACTGCTGCACCAGTCCCTCGGGCTCGCTTATATGGTTTCTCTCTTTGTGCAGTATCTTTATCGCTGCCCCCTCAAAGTCGCTCTGGTATACTATTGTCCTCTCCTCGCGAATGGCATACATACCCGCCTCGGTGGACACCGATTTTAGATCCGCACCGCTCGATCCCTCAGCCATATCGGAGATCAACTTAAGGTTCACATCTTCATCCAGTCTCATGCCTGAGGTATGGATCTTCAGAATCGCCTCACGTGCCTCTCGGCTGGGCATGGGAATCTCGATGATCCGATCGAATCGGCCCGGTCGCAGCAAGGCCGGATCGAGCATGTCCAGGCGGTTGGTGGCAGCGATGAGCTTGACCTCGCCTCGCGCATCAAAGCCGTCCATCTCCGCCAGGATCTGCATGAGAGTGCGTTGCACCTCGCGATCTCCGCTGGTGGCACCATCCATGCGCCGCGCGCCGATGGCATCCAGTTCATCTATGAAGATGATGGCGGGCGACTTGCTCTTGGCCAGCTCGAAGAGCTCACGCACCAGGCGCGCCCCCTCTCCGATGTACTTTTGCACGAACTCTGAGCCCACCACGCGAAGGAATGTAGCATCGGTGCTCTGGGCAACCGCCTTGGCTAAAATGGTCTTGCCCGTCCCAGGCGGTCCGTGTAGCAAGACCCCCTTGGGCGGCTCAATACCTACGGCCGTGAAAAGGTCCGGACGCTTGAGGGGCAGCTCCACAATCTCCCTGATCTCGGAGATTTGAGTTTCCAGGCCCCCAATCTGTGAGAAGCGCACATCTGGAGCCACCTCTATCTCCATGCCAAAGACTGCCGGGTCGCGGGGGGAGGGTAGGACGCACATCACAGCAAAAGACTGCTGATTTAAGCCGACCTGTGCACCGGGCTTGATCTCTTCTTCGATGAACTGGGAGAGATTTACCACGAACCTGGGGCCGGTGCTGCTTTTGACGATGACCCTGTTCTCGTCCAGGACATCTACAATGGTGCCCACAATCATGGGACCGACGCGCAGGCGCTCCAGCTCGCTTCTCAGCTTGCGGGCTTCTCGCTCGAACTTGAGCTTCTGGTTCTCAATGAGCCGCTTTTCGCCTTCCACGCGGTCCTTCTGCTCTCGCAGCGCCAGGTTGCGCTCTTCAAGCTGGCGCATGCGGTCCAGGATGTAGCGCGAAAAATCCGCGCCGGCCTGTGACTCATTCATGCCTTCTCCACTATCCATAATTACAAAGATTATTAAACACCGACCCCTATAAAGGTTTCCGAAATGAACGAGAAGCAATGCGAGATTTGCGGCGCTGAGATCACAGGAGTACCCCAGAGGATTGTGATCGACCGCTCAACGATGGAGGTATGCAAGAGTTGTGCGCGCTTCGGAAAACCGGAAGACAAATGGTCTTTGGTTCCCAAGAAGATGGTTCCTGTGGCGAGGGCCTTCACGGAAAGTCGGCCCAAACCGCGCGACTATTTCAAGGACTTGGTAGAGTTGGTTCCGGATTTCGGGCGCAAGATCAGGGAGGCACGCGAGAGCCTGGGCCTCTCTCCAGAGGAGCTGGGAGGTAGGATCAAAGAGAAGGTGACTCTCTTAAAGAAGATCGAGAGGGAGGAGATCTCTCCAGAGGATGGAATTAGAAAAAAGCTCGAAAAGGAGCTGAAGATCAAACTGTCCGATGAGGCGAGCGAGACTCGTGTCAAGTCCGGCAGCTCTGGCCGTGGATTGACTTTAGGAGATATTGCCAGCATCAAACGGAAAACTGAGAAATGATCGCCAGTGCAGCTCGCTATGTCATTGGTGGGGGTGTGATAGTATACCCTACTGAGACCGTTTACGGCCTGGGCGCCAATGCTCTGGATGAGCAAGCGGTGATGAGGGTTTTTCAGATTAAAAAAAGGCCCCTCTCCAAGCCCATATTTTTGGCCGTCTCCAACTTTGATATGCTGATGAATGTTGCAGAGGTGAGCCAAGATGACCTGGATCTTCTCAAGCAGCTCTTGCCTGGTCCTGTTTCCGTTCTTGTCAGGAAAAAAAGCGTAGTTCCGGATATACTCACCGCTGGCTCGCCATTGCTAGGCATCAGGTACCCGGATCATGAGACGGCTTTAAGGATCATCGATCTGGCCGGACCTATCACCTCCACCAGTGCCAACCGCACCGGCGCCCTGCCACCTACAAGTGCAGCCTCTGTCTCCTCAGATATCCGGGATCGAGTGGACGCCGTCGTGGACGGAGGAAAATGCAGATATGGGCAATCCTCAACTCTCCTGGATCTGCAAAAAAGGGAGATCATTCGGCCGGGAGCTGGCCTGGATAAGGTAATGAAGGCGATATCGTGAAGGCCAGAATCAGAGACTT
>JANYKI010000131.1 GCA_025361645.1 Methanothrix sp. | reverse complement strand
TGGTCGCGCCGTCTTAGAAAGGCTAAAGCAGGCCGGCCTGGACGAGATCCGCTTTCATCCACCCGTCTCCGAATGGTCTCATCCCGTCGGGCTCAAGGAGACCCTGCGGCAGGCCATAGCCCTGGGCCTGATAGCAGGCGTAGAGATACCCTCTATTAAGCCCGCTCCCGCCATCATCGAGGCGGTAAAGGATGCGGGTGCTTTTTTGAACGTAAACGAGCTGGAGTTCTCTGAGACCAACTATGCCGGCCTGGCCAGCGCCGGCTATTTGCCGGAGGATCTGGGCTCTGCCGCAACCGGAAGCGAAGAGGTCGCCAGGGAGCATTTCCTGCAAGATGACATAAAAGTGCACTTTTGCCCTTCTCGCTTCAAGGATGCGGTGCAGCTCAAAGAGCGCCTCCTCCGCCGGGCGAATCGAACGGCGCGGCCCTTTGATTATGTGAGCGAGGAGGGCACCATAATTCACGGCATAATCGAGGGTGATTTGCAGGCAGCTTTGCAGATTCTGGGGGATCTGGAGGTTCCTGAAGATATGTACTCCTGCCGGGAGGGGAGGATAGATATCGCCGCCCCCATCCTGGAGGACATAACCAAAGAGCTAAAAAGCGTCTTATGTATTCTCAGTATAATTGAGAAGTATCCCTTTGAGGATGGACTGGTCGTAGAGAGAATACCTTTATAATCCTTAAATTCATTGCTTGAGGACGGTGATTTTGCCGGATGGAAAGCGCTGAAGATCGAATCCAGGAGAGGCTCAGAAATTATCTTAAACGGGACGGAATAGGAATTCGGAAGGCTGTCTTAAAGCTGTTTTTGAGCGATGGAGCTTACACCACCGAGGACGTCTTTACCTACCTCGCGAAGGAGGGTTTTGACGTCAGCTATCGGGGAGTTTCGGCCATGGTGGGGCTCATGAACACTCGCCTGGGCATCCTGAGCATTGACGTTTCCGGGGACCATAACGTCTATTCCCTCAAGGGTGATCACAAGGGTGTTGTGAGGTCTGTTCTGGAAAATTATTGAAAAAATCAGTTAGGCGGCTCGCCTCTTTTCATCCTTTTCATATACTTGCTGAGCAAATGGTCCGCCATCAGGTTTATGCCCTTCAGGGCGGCTTGAACGACAGGTCCTGCCGTCATCCTTTCTCGGTAGAGGCTGTGCAATTTCTTGAGGTGCCGCAGGTTATACTCCAGGCACAATCCCACCAGTTGCCAGTGCTCGGGCAGGGCATCCTCTCTGGCAAAGCCTTTTCTTCCACCCAGCTTGGTATCGGCGATGGTGGTGAAAAAGAGGGGCAGCATGAGCCCGGTGTAATCCATGAGGGACTCCACCAGCTCAGTGGTCTTTATGACATCTTCTGCCGTCTCTTCCGGCAGGCCCAGGACCAGGCTGGCTACTGGCAGCCAGGACTCCTCCGCGAAGAGACGGTAACAATCCCTTACAATTTCGGGCCAATTGTCTATCTTTGCGGGCCGCGCTTTATTCGGCATATGCATCTTTAGGATGCGGCAGCTTCCCGTCTCGATGCCGATCCAGGCCGACATGTGATTCTGATCCCTGCCCACGCCTACTATTCGCGAGATGGCGCGGAGGAGTTCCGGGTTTTGATGAACTGAGGCCAGGCTTAGGTGGGAGACATCAATGGTCTTGGGTCCGAGCTGCTTTACCGCGGATACCAGTTCCAGGATCTTCTTTTCATCGGGTTTGCCTTCGCGATAGCCGTAGGAGAAGAAATCCTCGCTGTGCAGGATGATGTCCTTCTGGCCGCTCTCTAGGTTCACCCGCACGTCAGCCAAAATTTTCTCCAGCGGCCGGTGGCGCAGGGTGCGCATGGCAGGCGAGCAGAAGGCGCAACCTCGCCAGCAGCCTCTACCGATCTCCACAATGCCGCCGATGGTAGCTTTGCGATTGATGGGAATGGCCTCTCCCAGGACCGCTTTGCCCCGGATGACGGGCGGGACGCTCTCCTTGCCAATGATCTTTCTACATATCTCTGGAAAATCGCTTTCTCCTTCGCCCAGGTAAATGTGGTCCACGAATACGTCTTCGCCCATCACTTCCCAGGCGCCGTTGCCACCTACTACTACCTTTGGCCTGTGCTCTCTGATGAGCGGGTGGCGCAATAGTTCCAGAAACTTGGTGCGATTGAAGGGCGGTCCCCGGCCGATGATATCCTCGACTTCCCGCACAGCGATCTTTCCCAGGGGATCGTCATGAGTTATGCCTACAATCTTTGTCTCTGGTCCGATGGCCTGGTCCAGATGATCGGGATGGGCCACCATTACCTCCTCTCGCGAGAAGCCTGCTTCCAGCAATGCCGCTTCTACCTTTCGCATGCCGCAGGGAGCAATCTCTGCCGAGCCGTCCTTTGCAGCAGGCACGGGCGGGCAGAACAATTTACGAAAAATCCAGTCAGGCAAAGTTGCCCTGGGCATTATGGCGGCAAAGCCGAGCATCACTCCACCGTGATAGCTGCTCATCATGGTGGTGTCGCTTGTGAGAACGATTCTTTTGCCTGGATTTTGTGGCATCTTTTGGCCTTCATCTCAGTTTTGGCAGATAACGTTGTTGGACCGGAAAAGTTTTTATCGGACTCCCTATCATTTGGAGACTCGTGCAAGAGAAGTCGTTAGCGGATATCAACGAACGCATTCGCGACGGGAGCGCCCGCGTCGTAACGGCAGAGGAGATGCCTGACATCGTGGACGAGCTGGGCCTTGCCGGAGCCGTGCGCGAGGTGGATGTAGTAACCACTGGGACTTTTGGAGCCATGTGCTCCTCGGGAGTATTTCTCAATCTGGGCCATAGCGACCCGCCCATAAAAATTTCCAGAGCTCTTCTCAATAAAGTAGAAGCCTACGGTGGAGTCGCCGCGGTCGATCTATTCTTAGGCGCGACGCAGCCCTCCGAGGACCGGGGAATAGAGTACGGCGGAGCGCATGTCATGGAAGATCTCATTTCGGGAAAGCAGATTGAGGTGGACGCATATGGTGCGGGCACGGACTGCTATCCTCAGATGGAGCTGGAGACCAGCCTGCGTCTGGAGGATTTCAATCAGGCCATCATGGTCAATCCCCGCAACGCTTACCAGCGTTACAACGCGGCTATCAATTCCGCCGACCAGACCATGCATACCTACATGGGCACATTGCTTCCTCGCTTTGGCAATATTCACTACAGCGGATCGGGTGTTCTCTCCCCGCTATCTAATGATCCCAACTTCGATTACATTGGAATAGGTACGCGCATCTTTCTGGCCGGAGCGCAGGGGTACGTTATGGGATCCGGCACGCAGCATAATCCCCAGAATAACTTCTCCACGCTCATGGTCACGGGCGACATGAAAAAGATGAA
>JANYKI010000080.1 GCA_025361645.1 Methanothrix sp. | reverse complement strand
GGCCACCCTAGCTCTGCGAAAACTCCTGCCATTGTCAGCTATCTAATGCGTGTAAGAATAAATACTTTTCTGGATTAAATGATAACCGTAAATCATTTTGTGGACTAATAAAAGTATGTACAAGATACAAATGATCTGCTAATAATGTCCCAATAAATTGTCTCTCATAACGGAGAATATAATCTTGAGAAGAAGAAGGATGGCCGCGCGGGGCGAAAGTGATGCAAAGAGTATTATGAGGGAAACGGCCAATATAATTATCATGATCATGGGAACGGCTTGGGTCTTTGGAGACGATGTGGATACAGATGTGATCATCCCCGGCAAGTACCTGCGCACAAAAGATGCCAGGCTCTGGGCGGAGCATGCCATGGAGGGCTTAGACCCGCAATTTGCCTCCCAAGTAGAGAAGGGCGATGTGATTGTGGCGGGCAGAAATTTCGGCTGCGGCTCGTCACGCGAGCAGGCGCCCCGCGCATTGTTGGGGGCGGGCGTGGCCGTGGTGGTAGCCCGGTCCTTTGCTCGCATCTTCTACCGAAATGCCATCAATGTAGGGCTGGCTCTGATTGAGGCAGATGTGTCCTGCCAGAGGGGCGACACCGTAGAGGTGGATCTGGCGGCAGGAACTGTGCGGGTGGAGGATAAGTTGTATCAGGGCACCAGGCTGCCTGATTTCCTCATGGAGATACTGGAAGACGGGGGCCTGGTGGCGCACCGAAGGCGGCAGAAAGGATTGGCATGATGGCATGATCTTTCCGGATGAGTATAAGTTAGTAGGGATTAAGGATCGGGAGAGGCGAGGTGAATCCATCTATTTTGCCACGGAGTATCTCATCAGCCGGGACGGGCCTGCTCTCTACCATGTCACGAGTCGCGGCTCGGGTTTCATGAGAGAGGTGGTGGAGCTGGAGTCGATCGCCTCTGGCCAGGAGATCATGTTTTATCCTGATATTGTGGACACTCGTAACCGGGCCCGTCTCATCGAGCTGGCGGACGGCATCTGCCGGGGCACAAAGACGAATACGGTCGTCTTTCGGGGTCTGGATGAGCACATCACCTTTGTCAAGGACCCTGACCGGTCCCAGGTCTTGACCATCGAGGTTTTGGACGTCTCGCCTCCCCATCCGCCCTGGCTGGTTCACGTTCTCGCCGGCCTGGAGACTTGCGGCGTCCTGGGGGACCTCACGGTTCGTTTTGTGCCTCACATCCTGGATCTGCGCCGGTTTGATTGCAATAGCGTTTATTACCCTTGCCGGGCCTCGGGCCTGGGGCGTTCTTTAGACACTGATCCAGTGGTGCACGAGCACCCTCGGATTGTGGGCTGTGCCGTCTCGCGAGAGATCTTTCTGGCCAATAATCCCGGCAAAGATTTCGAGTTTGTCAATATCTGCCCCTTGCACAGTTCGGAGCCGGTCTTTGAACCAAAGGGGCCTTTTATCACCCGATGTTGTCGTTCTGAGCAAAAGGGCCTGACCGAAAAGAACGGGCAGCCGGGCATGGTGGTGCATTGGGGAGACGGGCCAGCAAAAATAGCGGAGGCAGTGCGATGTCTGGTGCAGGATCTAAGAAAGTAGCCGTAGTTGCCGGTGACGGCATTGGGCCGGAGGTAATAGAGAGCGCCCTGGCGGTGCTGGACGGCGCGGGCGCGAAGTTTGAACAGATCCATGTGGAGATTGGTCTCGCCCGCTGGAAGAAAACTGGCCTGGCCATGAGCGAGGAGGACCTGCAGACGCTCAAAGAGTGCAAATGCATTCTATTTGGGGCGATCAGCACGCCGCCTGATCCCAATTATAAAAGTGTGCTTCTCCGAATAAGAAAAGAGCTGGACCTTTATGCCAATATCCGTCCTTTCCAGTCCCAAGATCTCGATTTCATCATCGTGCGGGAGAACACGGAAGGGCTTTACTCGGGTCTGGAGGAAGTGGGGGTGGAGGAGTCGCATACCATGCGGGTGGTAACGCGACGCGGCTCGGAGAGAATTGCAAAGATTGCCTGCGACCTCGTGGCGCGCCGCCGCAAGCTGACCATCATTCACAAGTCGAATGTGCTGAAGAGCGACTGCCTCTTTCTGGAGACCTGCCGCGCCGTAGCCGCAGGGCGGGGCGTGCTATGCGATGACATGCTGGTGGACGCTGCCGCCTACAATTTGGTGGTGAATCCCCAAAGGTTCGACGTGCTGGTCACCACCAATCTTTTTGGTGACATCTTGAGCGATGAGGCGGCGGGAGTGATCGGTAGCCTCGGTCTATGCGCCAGCGCCAACCTCGGCTCCGATCATGCCCTATTCGAGCCCATCCACGGCAGCGCCCCGGACATCGCGGGAAAGGGCATCGCCAATCCCGTGGGTGCCATAAGAAGCGCGGCCATGATGATGCAGTGGCTGGGCGAACCGGAGAAGGCGCGAAGGATAGAGCAAGCTGTGCAGAGGGCGCTGGCTGGGGGAGCGCGGACGCCGGATCTGGGCGGGGTCTGTGGAACGGCGGATGTGACAAGAGCGGTGGTTGGGTATCTCGAGGGGAAGGATGACAACTAATGCGAACATCAAATACAGATCATGGAGTTAAAGGTCGATGCTCATGTGAGGCTCGTACTGCCGGCAGAGCTTATGGATCGTCCCGGTCTGAAGCCTGGAGATGAGGTCGTGACCGAATGTTGGGGGGCGTTCTCCCCGACGATAGACCGGAAGAGGTTGACATCATTCCCAAGACCGTCTGGCTGGAGCGCGAGGAAGAGAGAAGAAAATCCCTGGAGGAGCACAGCGGAGTGCCCATGGAGGAAATTGAGGCTGAGATCAACAGGCGCATGATGGAAAAGAAAACAACTTCTATCAATTGCGCCTGCGGTACCTGCGACATGGCTCTCTTTCTGAGTCCGAGCGAGTGCTTTGATGGCGCGCCCTTTGTGCTGGACGTCTATGAGAGCTGCGAGCCTCGCACTGCCTTCTTCCTGAGCAAGGAGAGCATAGAGCAGTTGATCTGCGACCTTGGGAAGCTTCTCAAGGATGAGCAGGCAGCTCTGCCTGGGAACAAATAAAATAAATCAGGATCATGCGAAAGCAATAACATGACGCTTATTCCCTTATTCCAGCCACTCCTTGTGTGTGATTTGGGCTTGCTGCAAGATCTGTGCTAACAAATTGGCATCTATATCCTGCTTATGGGGGTTGGGTATCCGAAGCTTGGTATCTCCTCGGAACATGAACAAGCCTATTCGACAACAAGAACCGACTCCTCGTTAATCGTAGGCACATTGATCATTGCGCCCTCAATTGCTGGAATAGTGTGACCCAGCGTGATACCGAGGACCAACCATTCTTCAATAACCTCGATTAACTCGGCCCTAGCCTCTTCAACGGTTTTACCTGTGGCCCATGCACCATTTAATCCTGGAACGGATACGAAAACAGGGTCATCACTTTCGATAATCTTGTATTCTGCCCGCCGCAACGCTGCTGCTATGTATTCTGCGAACATAACATGTAACTAACATTGCATAAGTTATATATCTTTCACTCCGAATGATTAGGCTGCGGGCATCATCCACTGCGTTGCCATTGATTGTGAGAGGATGTGCCTTGTCTTTGTGAACGTCTGACCGTTCTTCGCGCCCGTCAAGGCTTCGCGTGAGATTCAACCGGGTCCGGTTTCACGCGAAGGCGCGAAGCCGCGAAGTAAAAACATTGGTTTATTTTAAAACGCAACACCCCGCAGCTTGCTGCGCGTGAGTGCGCCGCCGTTTCACTTCGGCCTCGCTGTATTAGTGCCCGACATCATCACTTTTTTTTCCGCAACATCTTTGCCAACCATCGTGATAGGCTCCAGGGCAAGCTATTCTCCAGCCTTTTCCTCATCTCACCCCGATCCTTTTCCCCTCTCTTTGCCTGCTTATTCACGAAAATCACCCATCCACTCTTATCGTGCCTGAACCTTATATCTGGCGGATCTCTTGTGGGCTGTAACATACTGCAAAACTTTATATTCAAATCCAGTCTAAATATATATGGTGTGTAAAAATGAGCCCACAATCCCTCTGCTTGGTCGCGTTGTTCTTACTATTATCAGCCACGCTGATAGCAGCAGGCGCTGATGCTCTTTCTCCCTCTCCGGATGCGACGTGCCTCTCCCTGAACGGCACCGCTTTCCAGGATACGGATGGCGACGGCTTCTTCTCGCCGGGCGAGAGGGCTCATGCGAATGCTAGCGTTAGGCTGATGCTGGAAGGAAAGGAGATTTTCAACAATGGCTTTTTCGCCCCGCAGGATCGCGCCTCTCTTCCCGCTCGGGTATATCCTATCATGCGCCCCACAAAGGAAGAGGCGGATCTTTGGGCCGGGCAGTACAATGCTTCTGCCAAGGTCTATCTCAGCCCAGAGATCGCGACAAAGATGGCCACCGCGCCTGTCACTTCCTTTAGTCTGCTGGATCGGCTCAATTACACGCCATCCGAGCGCGACCAGGGGATTTGCGGCAACTGCTGGGCCTGGGCGGGAACGGGCGTCATGGAGCTCGATTATGCCCGGCAGAAGGGCGTTTCCGATCGCTTTTCCGTACAGTATCTTGATTCTAATTACAACGGCGGCTGCGGAGGATCTGGGGCCTGCTGCGGCGGCTGGCTGTCGGGATTGGCCAGCTTTTATAAGGCCAAGGGCATGATGGTTCCCTGGTCCAACAGCAACGCTCATTATCAGGATGGTTGGAAGGACTGCGGCTCGTGTTCGGCAGTTCTCGCGTCCTCCATATCCACCAATCCTCATTATGATCTGGCGTCTATCTCCGTCAATACCATTCCCTCTCATGGACTGACCAAAGAGGCGGCCATTTCCAACATCAAGAACGTCTTGCTGCAGGGCAAAGGCATCTGGTTTGCCTACTATTTGCCAGATAGCAGTTCCTGGAGTGACTTCTTTAGCTTCTGGGGCGCACAGCCTGAGAACGCCGTGTGGCAGCCGGACAATGCCTGCGGCAGGTCGTATGACTATCAGAACGGAGGCGGGCATGCCGTTCTCTGCGTGGGCTATGATGATACAAATCCCAGTAACCGCTACTGGATCATGCTCAACAGCTGGGGCGATACCTCCGGGCGACCGGCCGGTCTATTCCGGGTTAGCATGGACATGAACTACGATTGCACCTACAGCGGTCTCGGATATGCCTTCTACTGGCTGACTCTGGATATGAGCTACTTAGATAGCGAAAACAATGTGCCGCTAACGCCTTCTCTTCCTCAGGGCCCGGTGCAGGGTTTTGTCCTTAATTCTTTACGCTACACCACTTCGGCGATCGATCCCGACAACGATCCGGTCAAGTTCACCTTCAACTGGGGAGATGGCTACACATCTGAGACCGGGCTGATCAGTTCCGGCGCGGGAGCGGCCTCGCACACCTGGAGTCAGGCGGGAACCTATCAGGTAACGGCCAAAGCTACCGACAGCAAAGGAGCTTCATCCCCGGTGTCAGCAGCCCTTCTTGTCACCATTGCTGCTGCCAATCGGCTGCCTTTGAGGCCTGCCAAGCCCCAAGGTACTGTGGCCGGCATTTTGCAGAAATCCTACAGTTACACCACATCCGCGACTGATCCGGATGGCGATGATGTCCAGATTACCTTTGACTGGGGTGATGCAAGCTCGTCGGTGACCGAGTTTGCGAAATCTGCGGCAAAGATCAGCGCGTCACATGCTTGGCAGCGATCCGGTACATACTATGTGCGGGCTAAGGCCACAGACCGATGGGGTGGTCAGTCCGCAGGGTCCACATATCTTGCGGTCAAGATAACCGCAAACATCCCCCCTAAAAAGCCCTCCCCTCCGATGGGTGTTGCATCCGGCTATGTGGGCAAGTCCTATTCCTTCACAGGCTATACCACGGACCCCAATAAAGATCAGATCTTCTATACCTTCGACTGGGGTGACGGCAGTACCTCGAAAACCAACCTGGTAAATTCTGGAACTTTGGTGCGCATGCCGCATACCTGGAGCCAAGCCGGAACTTATTCGGTTCGGGTCATGGCCAAAGACAGCAATGACGCTGAATCTCTCTGGTCCTCTGCCAAAAATGTAAAAATTTACAATGTTGTGGCAAAAGCAGAAAAGACGGTACCGGGGAAAAAGGCCTGCCCCTGTTCGGAAAAATAATCAGGCGGCAATGAATCCATCGAGAAAGAAAACTGAAGGAATTTTCTCCTTCATTTTTCCCGATTTTTTCTGCAATTAAGAAGGCGAGCAAGCGTTTCTTTCCAGATTCGCGACCATCGCCTCAGCCCTTCTTCCTACCTCAGATGGATCCATCGGGACGCGCGCCACGCCCGTTTCTATGGCGGCGCGAGCGACGGCTGCGGCGACGGCGGGAACTACCCTTCGGTCCAGTGGCGAGGGAATGATGCACTCCTCAGATACGTTCTCTACCAGGCCGGCAATGGCTCGCGAAGCTGCGACCTTCATGGCCTCATTGATGTCGGAGGCCCGCACATCCAGTGCCCCGCGAAAGATCCCGGGGAAGCCCAGCACATTGTTTACCTGATTGGGGAAATCGGATCGGCCGGTGGCCACCACTCGCGCGCCAGCTTGCAAGGCCAGGTCGGGCATGATCTCGGGCACGGGGTTGGCCATGGCAAAGACAATGGCATCAGGGGCCATGCTCTTTATCATAGCGGGAGTTACAATGCCCGCTACCGATAGGCCCAGGAAGATGTCTGCTCCGGCAATGGCATCGGCTAAGCTGCCCGTAACATGGCGCGGATTGGTCGTCCGGGCGATCTCCTCTTTGGCCGGGTTGAGGTCTGTACGGCCGATGTGGATCACTCCCCGGCTGTCGCAGAGTATGGCGTCCTTTACCCCGAAGCTGTAGAGAAATTTGGTAACGGCGATGCCCGCCGCGCCCGCCCCGCTCACGGCCACGCGCACATGAGAAAAGCTCTTGCCCACTACCTTGAGGGCATTGATGAGGGCGGCCAGGGCGACCACGGCGGTACCGTGCTGGTCATCGTGAAAGACGGGTATATTCAGGATCTTCTTGAGTCGCTCCTCTACCTCAAAGCAGCGAGGCGCACTTATGTCCTCCAGGTTGATTCCGCCAAAGACCGGCTCTATTGCCGCAACGGTTTCCACGATGACTGATGGGTCCTTGGAGGTTATGGCGATGGGAAAGGCGTCTATGCCGGCGAAGTTCTTGAACAAAATGGCCTTTCCCTCCATGACCGGGATGGAAGCCAAGGGACCAATATCGCCGAGACCCAGGACAGCAGTCCCGTCTGTTACCACGGCCACGATATTGCCCTTGGCAGTGTACTCATAAACGTCGTTTGGATTCTTTTCGATCTCGCGACAGGGTTCGGCCACTCCCGGAGTGTAAGCTAAGGAGAGGTCACGCACGGTAGCGCAAGGCACCTTGCTGTGGACTGCAATCTTGCCCCTGGCATCTTTATGAAATGCTAATGCATCATCTCTTAGAGACATAATAGGATCCTCTGGCTATTAGGGAGGAGCAACAGATATAAAGCATGGGTCAGACGGAGAATTGTAAGGGCCGGGGTGGCAGAGCGGACAATTTCGGTGGCTTTAGGGCTGCGGGAGTTCATACGCGGCAGGCTCGAGACCTGTTGTCCCTTCCAGGGACGCTTGGGTTCAAAATGGCGGGGGCGAGAAAGCTCTCTCAGGAAAATCCCAACCCCGGCGCTATTTACTTATATTAGAAAAAGGGCGATAAAATTATGGCTAGATTTCCAGAAGCAGAAAATAGAATCTTGAATCTCAAGATATGCATGAGCTGCAACGCACGAAATCCCGTAAGAGCGACTCGCTGCCGCAAGTGCGGTTACAAAGGACTGAGGATGAAGTCCAAGGAAAACAAGACCGCTTAAATGATGTTTGAGAGGGGCAGAGTCGAGCTGCTGCTGGCTAATGCTGTAGCCGAGCGCGGCGCCGGACATCTCACATTGATTGATCCGGATTCCCAGAGCCCGAGCGAGGCTGGCACAATGGCCCGGGCTGCACAGCAGGGCGGCACGGACGCTATCATGGTAGGCGGCTCTGTAGGCGCAGCCGGAATTCTTCTTCATGAGACGGTGCGAGTGATCAAGGAGAAGACCGACCTGCCGGTAATTCTATTTCCCAGCAGCGTAGCTGGCCTATGTGAAAATGCCGATGCTGTCTTTTTTATGAGCCTGTTAAACTCCCGCTCCCCTGCTTATATCGTAGAAAATCAGGCGCTCGGTGCCCCCTTAATCCTGCGTTACGGTCTGGAGCCCATACCCATGGCTTATATCATCATTGAGCCGGGCGGCACAGTGGGTTTTGTGGGCGATGCTCGCCTCATACCGCGAAGAAAGCCGGAACTCGCGGCGGCCTATGCCCTGGCTGCCAAATTCATGGGCATGAGGATGGTGTATCTGGAGGCGGGGTCAGGTGCAGACTCTCCCGTGCCGGCCAACATGGTGGCCCTGGTCAAGAAGCTTCTCGGAGACGTCCTGCTCATAGTTGGTGGCGGGGTGCGCAGCGGCAGCGCAGCGGCAGAGCTGGTAGCTGCTGGCGCAGACCTGATTGTCACAGGAACCGGCGTGGAGAAGAGCCAAGACGTCACCTCTTTTGTCTCTGAGCTGACAAAATCCATTCGCAGGTAGTTATTCGTGCCTTCTCCCATCCAGATCTTTCTAGGTCGTCATAATCTGGACGGTTTTCTCTTTGTCGGCGACAGCATCTGTGATGCCGACATGTATTACCTCACTCACTTCCTGGCCGGCGACAAATTCGCCTTTCTTGCCCAGGAGAAAACCACATTGCTCGTCTCTTCCATGGAGCTTTGCCGGGCCAAAAAGGAGTCCATAGCCAACGAATGTCTGAGTACTTCCCAATACCAGATTATGGAAAAGCTGAAGAGATGCAAAAATTCGGAAGAGGCCTATTGTCAGGTGCTGGTGGAGTTTTTGCAGGGTCACGGCATAAGGCGTCTGGGCGTGCCTTTTCGCTTTCCAGCCGGTTTTTACCAGCCTCTTTGTCAGGATTTTGAAGTATCTGTCCTGGAGAGCCCCGCCTCGCGCTTCCGGGAGATAAAGAGGCAAGAGGAGCTGGACGCCATCGTATGCACACAGAGGGCCTGCGAGAGGGCCATGCGCCAGGCGACCCTTCTAATCGGAAGCTCAGAGCCGCGGGGGGAATTGCTCTATCGCGAGGGGCAGCCTCTTACCTCGGAAAAGGTGCGCGGTGCAATTGAGATATCCCTGCTAGAGGACGGCTGCGAGGCAATGGATACCATTGTTGCCAGTGGCCCACAGGCCGCTGCCCCTCATGCGCGAGGGACGGGGCCAATAGCTGCCAATGTTCCCATTGTCATCGATATCTTTCCGCGCAGCAAGAGTCGCCGCTACTTTGCCGATATGACGCGCACCGTTCTCAAGGGCGAAGCTGCGCCCGAAGTAAAAGAGATCTACGAGGCGGTGCGTCTGGCGCAGGCCGAGGGCCTTCTGGCCATCCGGGCGGGCGTCTCTGGCAAGGAGGTCCATTCTCGGGTCTCTTCGGTCTTCCTGGATCTGGGATATCCGGAGAGGGAGGGCTCTGGTTTTACCCATTCCACCGGGCACGGCGTGGGCCTGGATGTGCACGAAAAGCCCTCGCTTAGCGAGACTGGAGAGGAGCTGCAGGTCAATCACGTGGTAACTGTGGAGCCGGGGCTGTACTACCCCGATATCGGAGGCGTGCGTCTGGAGGACCTGGTAGTGGTAAAGAAAAACGGCTCTGAGAACCTCACCCATTTCGAGAGGAAGCTCGTGCTTTAGGTGTTATCAATGGAAACTGAAATTTTAGAGAATTACAGAAAGGCAGGACGAATCCTGGCCGAGGTTCTGGCGAAGGCAGGGCCGCGAGTGGAATTGGGCGCGTCCTTGCTTGATGTGGCAAATTTCGTAGAGGATGCAATCAGATCAAAGGGCGCAATACCCGCCTTTCCCTGCAACATATCTCTGGATAGAAACGCGGCTCATTATACGCCTTCGCCCCTTGATGCCGCCCGTTTTGGCGAGAATATGGTCAAGCTGGATGTGGGTGTGCACGTGGACGGCTATATTGCCGATGCCGCCATCACAGTTGACCTCGGCGGCCACGATAAGTTAGTCGAGGCCTCCCATGTCGCTCTAGAGGCGGCTTTAGAGATAATCAGGCCTGGTATCGACACGGCCCAGATCGGCAAGGCCATAGAAGAGGCGATAACCGGCTACGGCTACAAGCCGGTATATAATTTGACCGGCCACGGTCTGTCCAGATATCTGGCCCATGACGAGCCTGCTGTGCCCAACCGGGCTATGGAGAAAGGCACCGTCTTAAAGGATGGAGATGTTATCGCCATTGAGCCTTTTGCTACCAACGGCTCGGGCAGGATCAGCGAGGCTCTCATCAACGAGATCTATGGTTTTTCCGCTTTTCGGCCGGTGCGGCTTCCTGCGGCTCGAATGCTCTTAAAAGAGATTTCAGAAAGCTACAAAACGCTTCCCTTTGCTCGGCGCTGGCTCAAAGGGGAAAGAGCGGAATATGCGCTCATGCAGCTCCTACGTAGTGGAGCCGTGCACAGATATCCGGTACTTTGGGAGATAGAAGGGGCCCTGGTCTCCCAGGCCGAACACACAGTTGTGGTTCTCGATAAGGGATGCGAGGTAATAACCAGATCAATCTAGTCGGCCCCGCCTGTATCCACAGACCCATCGTCATCTTTGTAGCTATCGTCGCCAAGCATGGCTGCCGATATGGCATCAATTCCGTCCATAAGCTCTGCCGTCATGCAGTAAGGTATGTCGCCAATCTCAGGAAGGTTCTCTCCGCCAATCACTCTGGCCCCTACCTGACTGAGCAGATCGAATGCTTCATCCAGGTTCTCTTCTTGCTCGGCAGCCACCGCCTTTGCCACCATCTCTTCCAGGGGGCTTATGCGATCAAATATTCCTATGATATAGCGCTGGCTGGAGACGAATACTGCGGCAAGAGAGGTCTTGAGGGATTCGAGCATCAAATCGGCATCTTCTCCCATGGATTCGTTCTCGGTAAAGACAATCGACCTGATGGCCATGATCTCGGCCAGGGCCGCATCGGGAGCTATAACCGTGTGCTCGCATCGGGCTATTACCTTTAGACAGGCCAGCACCACGTCATCCATAATGTAGATGAAGACGGCACCCGAGTTCTTATCATCCTCCTCGGTAAGCTTGAAGTTGCTGTCCTTGACCTTATTCATCCAGTTGAGCCATCGCTTCTCGGTGTAGAATTCTTCTTTCATTTTACAACTCATCCTTATTTTTTACGGTTTGCCGGTATGTATCCACCAGGGCCACTCTTTCGATGACCAGATCTTCTATCCTTTCCTCGCCCACGGCTTGCAGCTCCTCGGAAGTGATATTAAAAGCCTCTATTATTGCCTTTGCACAAAACGAACTGCCCCGCCCGTCCAGCTCGATGATCCGGGATAGCTCCGAGGCGTCCGGCAGGGAGCCGGAGCCGGCGAGGACAAGCGCGATTCTCTCTGTACGATCCGATACTCTCATAAAAAGGGCTCTTTCAATCTGCCTCTCTCCAGAGGCGTAACGCATGATCTCCATTCCTGCATCTTTAGCGATGTTTCTCTCTTCGGAAAAAGCGGCCAACGCCTTCGTTGCGGCAAAGAGAATATGTCTCTCACCTGCGACTTTATCTGCGTCGAGAGCCTGCAATATGCAGCCATGACGGGACTGCAGATCCTTAATCGCTGATATGAGTAGCCCCATGTCCCTGATAACCGGCTTTCCGAAGAGCAGGCGAATCTCATTCATCAATTCCGATTCAGAAGAGGAAGCTTAAAAGCTTACGGTCTTATGTGATGCATAAAATCTAAGAGGGGCAGGTTCTCTGCCCATAAGTTCAAATTTTAGAG
>JANYKI010000067.1 GCA_025361645.1 Methanothrix sp. | reverse complement strand
TCGATGGCCTCAAAGGCAAAATCAAATCTCGTAGAGTCTGGGGCTGCTACGGTGCAGCGCACGCCGGTATTATCGTCGGGATCTGATGTGGCCGAATGGATCTCAGTGTCGCCTTCGGGATAATGCCGGATGTGGCCCCTGAGGTCATCAACAGCCTGGGCCCCCTGGATAGTCCAAAACCCTTTTCCCGCAGTGAACAGCTCGCTGACAATATCTGAGTCCAGCGAATCAAACATCCAGTAAGATCCGCAGGGGGTAAAATATTCACCTCGCAGCGGGTTTGCTACCTTGCTCTCGGTCTCGGAGCTGTAGAACTTCATGCCGTGGTTATCTTTTCGGACGATGCTGTCTATGTCCTTGCAGGCCTTGCAGCTCGGCGTATCATCGCCCATGTGGCAGTAATCAAAGAGCCAGGCCCAATCTCGACCCGGCCCGGTAGAGCCTGTCACCGGCCCATGGAACCAGCGGAAGCAAAAGGGCTTCTTGCCACTTGGGTAAGGCTGCCTCGGAAAGTCGCCGTTATCATCCTGGTAGGGTTCGGGCCACTGGCCGCCCTTAAAGGCTATGTCGTATGGTGTTGGCCTGCAGATCGGGTACTCGGCCCAGGACCAGGCGTTGCCCAGGACTATACCTTCTCTCTCTTTATAGAAGAGCACGTAGACCAGATCGCCTTTGCGGGGATTGAAGTTCCCGCCCAGGTGATTGCCGCCCTCGAAGTTCTGGAGGACTGGAAGCTTGGCTCGATAATAGCTCTTGCTATCATCCTGCTTCATGGCCCGGTCACGCATAACCACGGTCACAGTATTGAATTGGTGATCGTTGGGCTCTTTATGCCACTCTACGTCATCTACTGCACAGATCTCGAGCCGGATCTTGCGGTTAATCAGACGTTTGGTCTGATCGAGAGAACGGTTCTTATAGCCCGGCAATTAGCTCACCTCAATCATCCTCATAGGGATACTGTTGGCCTTCTCCGCCTTCACCTTCACCGATGTCGTCACTGGTTATTGGTGTTTCAATATCCAGCATCCCCGGCGATAATGTGAGTTCACACGTCAGGCCATCTATGGAATAATCGACCTTCTTAGCTATCACAATGCCCCGGACCTCATTTGTCAAGGCTATTGCAACAGCAGGCCGGCCCTGGGCAAGGGCTCGGGCGTTCTCCTGGTCCTGCAGAACCTTTTCTCGGTCCGCAAACGCTGTATTGGCCTTGGCAAGTTCTTCATCCGAAATTGGCTCGAAGGGCGTGTAGGTAACGATGGACTGTAGCGGTGGCACAATTCCTGCTACCTGGACCGTGGTCTCGGCATTCTTGTACATTTTATAGAACTCAAGGAGCTGCTGGGCGCGGGCGTCGGCCTCAGCCTGGCTCTTGATGTTGTAGGCATACTCAGCAGGGGCCTGAAGCGGTCCTACTTCGGCTATGGAGTCCAGGTCTTCAGCGTAGCCTATGATGGGCTCGGATCCAGGGGTGGTAGCACCATTGGGGTCAATGTTCCCATTCCCATCAGATGCCAGGCTCTGGTTGCCGATGACTGTAACGATATTCCTAAAGCCAGTCAGCGAAAATGTCTGTTCTGGATTCATGACAAAAGGATCTAGCGAGATTAGGTCATTGTTGGACGTGGGGCTCTTGAAATAGAGGACATTATCCTCTCCAAAATAATAGATAGCTCCTACGATTGACCTGATGTCCTCGCAGACATCCTGGTAGGTGTTGTCGGAATTGTAGGTAATCTTGTCGAGTTGCTTATCTTTGAGAGCGGGATCCCAATCCAGAGTGATAACCTCATCGGTATGCCATCCCAGGATCGTGGTCAGGCATTCCTTGGCAGATATGGGCATCTCCAGCCCTTCGTGGTCTTTGGGCAGAGCATCTGCCAGATGCCCCAGGTCACACTCACCCACGACCGTAACCTCGGACGCCGTGGCCTTCAGGTCCGTCATGTGGCCGGTAGCTACAAGGTATTCTTTCTGAGCCCCTCCGTTTGCAATCGCTCGTTCCGCTTCGGAATAGTAAACCCAATTGTAGAGGATGATCTTGATAGACGTTTTCTGAGGCGGCCATTTGTTGGTGTACTTCTGGTGAGGGTTTGCCAGCACAATAGTAATCTTTCCCGGATCGCTGTCAGTATCTAGCGACTGTTGAGTATTGATCTTGATGACCTCCTGGCTGACATCATCATTTCCGATAGTCACTTTATGGTCGATCATGTGGTCTTCCCGTCGAAGGCTTCCTGCAATTTGATCACCCAGGTGGCCACGTTCAGAGAGTCGGTTCCATCATCGATTTTTAGTGGCGGCTCTTTGTCATTTTCGGCATGGTTAATCGAGAAATCGATGATATACATTTTGAGGAGACCGTGATTGCAATTGACATCAAACGGCCCGCCGTCTTCGCATAATATCTTTAGGTCTTTATATCTTGTGTATGAGATACTGCGTACTGTTAAGTCACACTCATAAAGAGGGCCTGTAGTCGGAGTGTACTTATCCGAGGTTCGGACGGTGATAAATTTCTTACCTTTACCGGGGATTTGCTTGACTTCCACGACGTGAGCCATGTGCCATACGGCGTTCTTTGGACCGGGGTCAGGACCATCTTTCTCGGCCCCCAGAGCGAGCGTTCCTATCTGGAAGATCACTTTACTTCGCCTCCGAGTTCATAGGTGATGGCCTTCGTCTCTGCAACTACAAACCCAAACTGAGTGTCATGCAGGATGACGAACCCTCGCCCCTCTTCAGTAGCTATCCATTTGCCGGCCATGTTCTGCCAGTCCAGGGCTTCAGGGTTCTGGTGGCGGCTGACAGAGAGGTTTAGTAGGCCTGCCATAATATTTTCTGGAAGTTTCAAAGAAAATCCTCTCCTCAAGTGCGCCGTTGCCCAATTTGCTTCTTAATCTCGTAAACGGCATCTGCAACCGCTTTCTTATTAGCATCACGCAAGAGACGTTCAAAATCCACGTCACTCGATATCTTCATACCCGAGAAGTCCTGGGTGGGCATGTGGACATGGACCTCAGCTCCAGAAACGTCATTCGCTGAGGACATCCCTCTTTTTCCGCTTGTGACGTTGTTAAGCAGGTCAATAGCTTTCGCGATCGGCCCAGGGCCACGTTTGGTTATGGCTTGGGGGGTGATCTCCTCTGTATCATGTACCCGTCCGGCAAACAATCCGCCCTTCTTGAAAGTGGCACCAACTGCATAAGGCTCCCAGAACGGCTTTTGATCCTCGCCCAGAGAATTATAATAATCTTCTTTGATTTTCTGGCTAGGATCTGATATGAGCCTGTACCTATGTTCCTGTGCAGTGTTGAGATTTGTGTTGAAATTGTTCAGATTTGTGGTTGTAGTTGTGCTGGATATTGGGCCCCGTTCTCCGGCATCGGTGTTGGTGGGCGTGGGGGTGGCTTGTTTTACGTTCGTGGCAGATTTAAGCTTCTCTTGAAGCTGTTCTTCTGATAAGTCCATCTCCATCGATGGC
>JANYKI010000040.1 GCA_025361645.1 Methanothrix sp. | reverse complement strand
CAGTTGATAGGACGCTAAAAGCTCGATGAACTTCTTTTCCATTGCGCCGTCGCCCCGGGCAAGATAAATGGCACTGGCTTTGCGCAGCATTCGCAAAGCGTCCTCGGGAGGAAGAAATTTCTCGGCCTCATCACCCTTTTTCACTAGGAATTTGAAGACCCTCGGTCCCTGCGGCATATCCTTTAAACGCAGATATCCCTCAAAAAGAACCTTGCTGCCGCTCTGGGGCAGTAATAGTATGCGGGACCGGTCCGCCTGAGCCAAAATCTGAAAAGTCATTCTTAAAAATATTTATCCTAAAGTGAGGTCAATAAGCTCGTACTTCAGGCCCTCTGACTCCAGGCGGGTAAGAAGCCCCGGAATCTGCTCATCCACACTGACGATCACTGAGCTGATGCCGTGATACGCCGCCTCGACTGCGAACTCCTTGGCCCCGAAGATGATGTCCGGCTCTCGTCCCACTTTGCGCAGCGCCACCAATGCCTCGATACCAAGGCAGCCCACATTCTTTACTCTGGCAAGCAGGGATCGTAGTGCCGACAAATCGACCTTGCCGGAGCCTCCATTCTGCACTCGCGGCACCTTGCAGAGAATAATCTTCCCTTCATCAAGGCTTATCAGCCCCTGCAGGTCTGATACACCCACATCCTCTCCGGACAGCGTATCGGCAATGACAACTCCGCTCGCATCTATCCCTTCTTTTTTATTGGCATACAGAAGGCCGCTACGCATCTCTAGAGATACCCGCTCGCCCTCCGCCAGATCTGCTTCAGCGATGGCCGCCCAGACAGAGACATGGCTGATGATCTCTTCCATCACCACCCGTGCATAGCGCTTCAGCTCGGCAGCACTCTCCAGCAGCCACTCCACTCCCTCTTTGGTGATGCGATAGCGCATCCGTCCATCCGTGGTCACCAGTCCATCCGCTACCAGCTCCTTGATGTACTCGGATATGGCCTGGGGAGTGACGCCCAGACTCTCAGCCACCTCCTTTTGCCGAAGGTTAGGCTGGTGGGCGGCGATTTCCACAAGAATCTGAAAACGAGAGCTTTCCCGCTTGCTCTGCAGCACACTCGCCATTAATAGTCCTCAACGTAGGGCTCAATGCGTTGACCCCTTACCGCGAGGCCCTCCGCTCTCTTGGCCACGCCACGAATAAATATCTGGCTGAGTCCCAGCTCTCGAGAAAGGTTGGATAGACTATTATTGCCGCCATTGACCATGGTCTGCAACTTCTCGATCACTGTACGTAGCTCCTCATCGGACATGAAGGTGAGGCTGATCAACTCACTAAGATCCTCCATGGTAGCCCCGAAGCTGGCCTGCACTCGTGAGTATGTGGAATGATACTCTTTCTCGGGACTGGCTCCCGGCTCGGGGACCCTCCACTTGGTCTCGATTAGGCCGCTTTTGCGCAGTAGTGCCACACTTCTGTGAACGCTTGCTTCGTCGCCGATAAGCGTTGCCAGCTCACGCTCAGTATGCCATTCTCGACTCAATTCGTCAAAGATCTTCTTATGGACATCGGAGCCGAAGGCCTGCAACAATGGGACCAGATCTGATGGATCGTTGATGATCCGCGTTCTCTTTCCCGTCACAAAGAACCTCGCATTGGTATTATCTCTCTAATTTGATAAAGCTTTTGAAGACCAGCATTCTTAAACCAGCCTTACCGTCTCCAGATTCATGGGCGCCATAGTCGGTATCCTGTACCTCTTGTAAATGGAGCTGGCTAAATCGAGGCAGTTGCCCTCTTCGCCGTGGTTGGTGATGACCCGGCCGGGCTTGGGATAGAGGCGGCGCATGTATTCCATGAGCTGCTGACGATCGGAGTGCCCGGAAAAGCCGTCCACCGTGGTTACCTCAAGGTTAATCTTCACCGTCTGGGTCTTGCCCTCTACGGAGAGGGGCAATTCCTTCCATCCTTTCTGAATGCGCCTTCCTAAAGTTCCTTCTGCCTGGTATCCTACAATTACCAGCGTATTCTTCTCATCCGGTCCCAGACGCTTGAGATACTCGAGAACCGGCCCACCATTGAGCATGCCGCTTGTCGCCAGTATCACACAGGGCGGCCCTTCAATTATCTCCGTCCTCTGCTTAGGGCTCTCCACCTTCACAAAACACTGGGCCAGGAAGGGATTGATTCCTTTATGGAATATGAGATCCCGAAGATCGTTATTGAGATACTCGGGATATGTGGTATGAATGGCGGTAGCCTCGTAGATCATTCCGTCCAGACAGACCGGCACCTCATCTATGATCTTCTTTCGGATGGCCTCCTCCAAGACAACCATGACCTCTTGGCTTCTGCCAACGGAGAAGGCAGGAATGATGACTTTGCCGCCCTTGTTGATCGTCTCCTTGACCACGTTTATCAAAGTGACTTCGGCATCTTTCCGAGAGGGTTGAATGCTGTTCGTCCCCCCGTAGGTGGCCTCAGTCACCAGCGTTTCCAATCGCGGAAAATTGCATACTGCCGGATCGAAGAGCCTGGTTCGTTCGAACTTTTGGTCTCCGGTAAAAGCTACATTGTAAAGGCCGTCTCCAATGTGGAAGTGGGCAATGGAGGAGCCCAGGATGTGGCCGGCATTGTGCATGGTCAATTTGGTGTCGGGTGCAATGTCGGTTACATCACCGTAGTTGAGGGTGATAGTATGCTTAAGAGCCTCACGAACCATTGTAGAGTCGTATGGCAGCCTCTTTCCCTCGCGCCCAGCAATCTCAATATAATCGAGCTGCAAAAGCACAGCCAAATCCCTGGTAGGCGGAGTGCAGTAAATAGGTCCTTCGTAGCCGTATTTGTAGAGCATGGGAACAAGACCGGCATGGTCCAGGTGAGCATGCGTCAAGACCACGGCATCGATCTGATTTAGTGGATAGACCTCGGGCACATAGAGATAGGGCGTCGCTGAGTCGTCCGATCCCACGTTTACGCCGCAGTCAATGATGATGCGTGACTCGGGGGTGGAAAGAAGCATGCAGCTTCTGCCTACCTCGCGACAGCCTCCTAGTGTGGTGATCCTAACCCACTGGTCCTTGGAAGCTATATCTCTGTGAATCTTCCGGCCCACCGTACGCAAGATGCTCTTTCGCTCCGTCTGAACGCTTCGCAGATAATCCTTAATGTTGGCGATGGTCGTCGAGCGTACCGGTGGAGTTCGGACCACTTTGGGTGTCCAGCCGATCAGCTTGGTAATCTCGCGCAGCGTCGCACCGTGGCGACCTATAACCAGGCCCGGCTTTTCCGCCTCGATCTGCACTTCTCCGGTCTCGCCGTCAAAGTAATAGTTGGTGAGAACCGCTTCTTTGGGCACAACCTCCTGGATCTTGATTATGGAAATTTCAGGTTCTGCCAATACCTTCAGGTCTGGACGCACCACCACACGCTTCCTAAGTTCCTTGGCCAGGTTACGTATGATGTCGCCATCGTCCGCTAGCTTCTTGGGGTCGTCGGTATAAATGACCAGCTCCGGACCCTCGAATTCCAGCCCCGTGACATTGACGTCCGGAGGCAGCTTGCTCTGCACCTTGCGTTTGAGCTCAAAAAGTACTTCTTCTACAGACAATAGAACACATCCAAAAAAGATTAAAGGAGCTTCATAATCTCTGAAAACTCCGGCTCGCCTACCTCCTGGTATTTATCGGTGATTCTGACGAGCTCGATTTTATCGCCGGAAGCGGAATCGCGCTTCATGGCATTATGAATTGCCCTGGCGGCCAGCACAGTTCCATCTTCAATGCTTATGCCGGGCTTGTACATGGATTCCAGCACGCCGTAGGCTATGGGAGATCCTGAACCGGTGGCCACAACCTCACGTTCTTCGATCTGCCCGCCCAATGCATCAAGCGAATAGATCCTGGGGCCGTATCTGTCTACTCCGCCCATGACGAGCTGTACCATGAAGGGATAGTAGCGACGAGAAGAGAGAATATTGGCCAGCATGGAAGTTACAGCTTTAACGGTCATGCCCTCGCCCCTTTGCATCTTGTAGAGCCTTGCCTCCACCTGAACCATTCGGACCAGTGATTGAGCATCTCCTACCGCACCTGCCGTAGTCAGACCAACCAAGTCATCGACCTGATAAATCTTCTTGGCGCTGCTGCTGGCTATGAAGCTGCCCATGGTAGCACGGCTCTCCGATGCAAGGACTACACCCCCATCGCAGAGTACACCTACCGTAGTTGTACCTTTGAACACCTCGACCATCTAATTACCTCAACTAAAATCAGAAAACGGACATGACGCTTTTTACTTCTGCTATATAAATACTTTCCGCCGTCTTTCATAGGCGGAGGTCGAGGAAAAATGCCGCTGGAATCAAATTGAGGAAATAAGAAATATGAGGCCGCACAAGACCTTGATGTGAACGACCTTGCCGGCCTTGCCGCCTTTGTCCAAAAATACTACATCGACCCCATAATCTACGACACTAGCTATAACCCCGTGGATACTATTACCTGGGCGATAATCCTGGGCCTGGCCATACTAGGCCTGATTAAACTGCTTAGCCGCTGGAATATTTCAATGGATGAGCGTCTGCTGCTCTCTACCCTGCCTTACGTCCTGGCCGGTTCGAGCTTGCGGGTGATCGAGGACGGCAATCTAGTTGCTCTTCCCTGGAGATATCTTTTAATCACGCCGCTCATATTCTTCCTGGTTTTTCTAATTACGGCTGCCTGTTTGATCATCACCCGGAAGATCTGGGGCGAGAAGTTTCATGCAAGATATGCCGCCATCGGCTTTCTCTGGACATTTTTCAATCTGGCCATTCTTTCCACACTCGGATTCAAAAATGCCTGGGTCATAGCCGCCGTCTTCCTGCTGGGCTCGCTCCTCACGGGGGGCGTTCTCTTTTGCGGGCGTCATCTGTCTGCTCTGAAATTTTTGGACGAAAGATTCAATCAAATGATCATCTACGTCCATATGCTGGACGCCAGCTCAACTTACTATGGAGTGGATTGGTTTGGTTACTACGAGAAGCATGTGGTTCCTACATTTCTCATAGACCTGACCGGCTCCGCAGTTGTTATGTTTCCTCTCAAGCTGGCCATCCTCCTGCCCGTGCTCTACATGATCGACAAATCTTTGCAGGAGCCATCTCTGCGAAATCTCACCAAGTTGACTTTGATCACCCTGGGCCTGGCGCCTGCCATCCGAAATACGCTTCGTCTGTCCCTGGGAATCTGAAAAAAACCACAGAGTCACAGAACGCACAGAGGACGAACGAACGGAGGACTGTGGTAATCCCGTAAGCATAGGCGATCTAAATCATCTTTTTCAGCTGATCCTTCGCTCATCGCTTCTGCCGCCGGATACCGTTCCTTTCACCGGTGCCTCGCCGGTAGGCAAGTAGAGTGTGAAGGCTCCCGATGTGCTGTTGCCGTCAGCGCTGTTGAGGGTCATCCGGTAGAGGAAGACGTTGTCCAGGGATACGACATTCAGGATCATGGCGTTTCCTTCCAGAAGAGAGCCCTCCGCTGTGGCGATTTGCTGGTTGAAGCCCTGCTTGATGATACCCGTGCCGAAGATAGCCGCTTCCGACTGGTAAAGTCGTAGCTCAATGTCGCCGAAGGGCACGGATTTCTGGTTTCTTAGCTCAAAGCTCCAATTGCCGGCCAGATTGCGGCCATACGTCTGCAGGCCGGGCTTTGCCGTGCCGCCCGTCATTTCCATGTATTCTGCCGTGTGCTCCGGATCGGATATCTGCATTCCATCCAGGGACAGGTCCATACCGGCCGGCACTATTACTCTTGGCGTAGGCGCGGCGTAAGCTCCAACCATAATGCAGGCAATAGCGGCCAGCATTAACAAGATGTTTCTCAAATTGAACATTTACCAAACCTCCACTAAAATCCTATTTCCCCAGTATCTTGCGGTGCGCTTCTCTAAATTCGTGATCTCTCATCTGACAGGAGCACCGCCCTTGGAACCATTGATAGCGGGTCATCTCCTTCCAGATCTCCTTCAGACTCTTTTCTTTGATGTTGCCAAACCCCAGCGGCATGTAGGCGCAGGGCAAGGCCTCGCCTGCCCCATCCACGTGAATCCACCTTCTCCCGGCAAAGCATCCGAACATCTCCGGGCCGAGCAGATAGGGCAGAGCCGAGACCCTGGGGCCTGGGGCCCGGTTCTTCTCTTTATGGAAGCGCTCCAGGCGCAGTACGTCGGCTGATGTGAGCACCTCATCCTCATGCGATGCCCAGCGGCCCACGGCCACGATCTCGTAAAAGGAGAGCTCATGCACGCCCAGATCCGTGGCCAGCGAAAAGGCATCCTCCAGATGGTCGATGTTGTGAGGAGAAGTCACCATGAACAAGTCCACCAGTAGGCCCGCTTCCAGTGCGTTTTTGACGCCATCGAGCGCATCGCGGTAAGCGCCGCAGCGCCCCCGTACCCGGTCGTGCTCTTTTTCAAAGGGGCTGTCGATGCTGATTCGTACCGCATAAAGCCCGGCCTGTTTGAGCCTCTGCGCCAGATCGATCGTGAGATGATAGCCGCTGGTGAATGTTGTGGCAATGGCCCGCTCGCCCACGGAGGAGACCAGATCGGGCAGATCTTTTCTCAGCATGGGCTCGCCCCCGTCAAAGGTTATGAGGTAAGAACCCATATCCTGGGCCTGGGAGATTGCATTTTTGACGACTGCGCTCTCCAGTATCTCTCCCTGACGGGAGGGGGCGCTGCAATGAATGCAGTCATTGGGACAGGCCCTCATGACGGCTATGGAAAACTGATCGGGCACAGGTCGACGGGTTAAAGCCGCCACCTGGGCAAAGAGCATGCGATCGAAGGCCTGGCTGGGGGCGGGCGGAATCCAGGTGGAGAAGATGAACTTGTCCGGGCCGGAGCTTATGGGCTTCTCATCGGCAAAGATCTTATTGATCCGGTCCATGATCGGCCTGGCTATTGGAGCGAGCGCGCCCCGGGCGGAAAGCGTGATGCCTCTTCCTTCGGCGGAAGCCTCGATCCTCAGCAGAGGCTTTTTTGCGATCTGCATCTCTCTAGTCCCCGCTGCGTCATCTCGTCCACAATGCTCTCCAGGCGAGATAACATATCATCGCGTCCTGTTGAGAGAAAAATAGCTTTTTTTGCGAGGCTGCTGTGTTCATCAATGACCTTAATGCACATCTCTGCTGCGACATCATCCGGATACTGGTTGCTGTAGATTATGGGAAGGGTAACCGAAATCTTCTTGGACGATTTTCCTTGATCCAGCCCCAGGAATTCCTCCAGGTCATCGAGTACCTGATATCCCAGACCCAGGTGCGTCCCATAACTCTCCAACCTGGAAACATCCTCCTCCACAGCACCGGCTATGAGTCCGCCCATCTTGGCGGATGCGGAAAAGAGAGAGGCGGTTTTCTTAGAGATGCATTGGTAGTAATCATCAGGGGTTGAGGCGGAAGACAAATCCATCAGCTCTCCCTCAGACATGTCCATGCAGGCGGAGGCAAAAGTGCTTATTACCGGCTGGCTATAATGAGATATAAGCTCTATAGACCGAGAGATGAGCCAGTCTCCGGCGAGAAGAGAGGCTTCCGGACCAAAACGCTGCAACGCGCTTTCTGAGCCTCTTCGCTCTAATCCCTGGTCGAGAATGTCGTCATGCACCAGGGAGGCGGCATGCACCAGCTCAATGGCCAGAGCTGCGTTCACGGCTGAAGGCGCGCTGCCACCCATTGCCTGTGCAGAGAAAATCAGGATAATGGGCCGAACCCTCTTTCCTGAAGATGAGAGCACATAGCTGATTATCTCTCCCAGGGGAGAATCAGGTAGGCTTCTCACCAGTTCGGCGAGTTGCTTGTTTATAAGGTTGTATTCATCCCAGCCGGAGAACATCGAATGGGGTACTGCCGGCCTGGCTATTTAGCTTTTGCTAATGCGAATATTTTAGGATCTACCAGATCATCACCGCATTTGAAGCGAAAGCCTTTTAGGTTAACAATAGTTATTCTGAGGGTATTGAAAAAATCTTGAAAAATTGGTGATAAGAGACATGAAGGTTTTACATCTAATTCTAATGGCGTATATTTTGGCAATATTCTCAACAGCAGCAGCCCAAAATCCCTTTGAGGCTACAGCCAGTTCCCTCCAGGAACAGATGAATACTGCCGGACAACAGCTTCAGGAGAAAGCTACAAAGCACGTTCTCGAAGGAAATCTAACCCAAGAGCACATCGCCCAGGATCTCAATGCCACCAAAGATAACCTGACGACGCAAGCAACAGCAAAAATCAACCAGATAAGTCAGAACCTGACTCCCGCACAGCTTCAACAGAAGGCAACCGAGGAGCTGAAGAAGCAGGTAAGCGAACAGATTAAACAGCAACCGGGATTTGATGCCGCTTTAGCCATATTGGCCGCACTGGCGGCAGTTGGCTTATTCCGGCGAAGAAACTAAGAGAATCATCATTCATCCTTTTTTTGTCTCAAGGCGGCTTTGCATCTAAGTGAGATAATAGAAACTATTTATGTCATAAAATATAACGATAGCAATAATCTGGAAGTAAACTTGAAATATCTAAAGAGCTTGCATATAACAATGGCTACCCATCCTCTGATTGAATTTGATTTTGATGGCATGAAATTTATTCCAAATTTGTCCATTGAAACACAAGTCGATTATGATGATGGTTTTTGGACGCTCAGTTTGCCATTCATAGATTCAGTAGGTTACGCTGACGATTTTTATGATGCGGAGAGGATGTTAAAAGAGCATGTCCATTTCTTATGGAACGAGTATGTATTATGCTCGGAAGATGAATTGGGAGAAACGGGCAAAATGCTTAGGAAAATTCTTCAGGATATATTCAAGGTGACTGGATGAATTTAAAGCGCAACGAGGTCGAACTTGCGCTTGATGGGAATATCAATTTTAGAGTTCATTTTTACCTCAACAATCAGACTTTAGCTGCAAGTCTCCGACTTTAGACCCGACTTTAGGTGCAGACATCAGACTTTAGTTGCAGAATGAACTTTATGGTTATATATAACAAAAAATTTCTTACACAAAATGATTATTCAAAAAAAAATACGCAAAGTAACTTATGAATAAAACAATTAACCACAGAACGAAAGAATACATAAGAACGGGTCTTTTGCCGAAATATTTTCTAAAGCTTTTATGATTTTCACTAACGACTGGAGAAATTCCCATGAGTACGATTAACATGATTAAGGCCCAAATCAAAAATGCATATTTTATTGATTCGACGTCTGAACCTATTCCAATTGCAAAAACAGAGACCACAAAAAAAAGATTTGCGTTGAATTCTTCTATTCGGCCATTTAAGAACAGTAGATTCTTATAGGAACCTGCTTTTTCTAGAACAAGGCACATGGGTCTATAAGGTCCAATTAGATTCTCTATTTTTCTTTTGGTAAATTTGCATCTATGATGAGTATAGATTATTGAGACATCAACAAGTAACGGGAGAGTTAGAAGAAACGGAAAGAATTGATCCATGCAATTCCTCTTTAGCGATCGCAAATTACTCTTGCTAATAAGCAGCTATGATTCAAGATATCGTCAATAATTAAGAGGGCTCCACATATCACAAGGGCCGTCATTCCTATGACTTGTGTTTGAGTTGGTGGACTATGAGGGCTTACCGTCAAAATCACATATATAACAAATGCGAAAACAATAAGATTCGCACCTATAAATGTCTCACTTGTTGCTCGCATCTTCTAACACCACGTTGGTCAGCTAACAATCTAGGTTTGATATATGTCCTATCAAGGCCATCCATCAACGTAATAATATCAATGGTTTAAATCTTTTTCGCTCCTTCAATTTCAAATATATATCAATGGTTATTAAAATATATAAACCTTTTGGTAAAATAAGCATAAGAACTAAAAAGATGGCTTTGAGGAGTTTTTTAGTTGCAGAAAACTTGACTCTATCCCATTCTCGTACATCTCATGGATTACCACCGTGAGATTGTAGGCTACAATTTTTGCCAAGAGTTCATTCACCTGCGCCGTAGGATTCTTGGATTTCAAGGTCTCTCCAAACTTGCGTTTGATGGCTGCGTTAGTTGCCTCAATATTGCTCCTCTTGTGGTAGTGCTCCATGAAATCGTCGCGATTAAGTTGGAAATAGTGATACATCTTCTTCCAGAGAGCAGAACCGCCCGCCCTTCCTGTTGCGTTTTTCCTGTATGGAATGTAGGCGGTGCCGCCAACGTTCTTTACCCGGTCCAGATTATCACGCGACGAATAAGCCATATCAGCAGAATCCCTCCGCTGTTTTCTTAACCAGAGGTCCGAACTGTGGAGAATCGCCACCGTTGCTATCTGTTATCGCGACAGCGGCTACGATATTGGTTTTTACGCCCGCACAAAGATGAGCTTTTACCCATTGATGTTCTTTCTTTTGGCCGTGCTTCATGCCATTGTAGGCGTTGAATGTGGTTGTTCTAAATCCAGTTGAATCTACTGAGAAATCGTTCTCGATTCCAGCAACAGGCAAAGCAGATAGCGTAACCAACTCATGTAAGATTGGCGTCATCTCTATGTTGTTGAGAATCTTGGACGGTGAATTGAAATGAGGTGCATGGTTGATTTGCCCTCTTTCTGTCGCGTTCTGGAAGAGGCCATATGCGCGACGACTGGAAAGCTGCGAGTACACTTTCTGAATGGCACAGAAAAGCGTTTCATGGATCGATAGGCGTGGCCTGCCCATAGTCTGCTCAGGTTCTGGTATGGCCTTAACCAAGTCCTTTAGCAGTTCATCGAAGAGCTTGATCTCGGCATTCTGTGCCTCATTGTAGACGTTCCATGCTTGGGTATAGGTTAAGTGTACCTTTTCGGTAACGGTTCCGGTTGGTGTATCCTTCTCGACTTGCAAGTAATATCTTGTAGCCATGATGTGTTTGCATTTGCCGCCGCGATAGACAAAATCAGGGCAATCGCATGTCATACCCGACTTGGTTGTTTTAACCTCATAGAAACCTCCGCCTGACTGTGATCTTACCTTGAAAGAATGGTCGTTGACCTTCTTGACTTGGTTGCCTTGATCTACTATTGCTTTGCCTCGGACTTCGCGAGAGTTTGCTGTAATTGTCATAGTAACTAATAGGTACTATTAGTATTTATAAGTTATCTTTGGTTTATTTTGCGTAACTTATAAATACGATGATTGAACTAGTAGTTACTATGTCCGAATCTAAGCAGTCAAAACGCGTGGCTGTGACGTTGCCAGATGACGCAAGAACATTCTTGGAGCAAGAGGCCAAGGAAACTGGAGTACCCGTGAGCAATCTAATGAGCTATATAGCGGTTAATTATGTCAGGGAAGAGAAAAAGAAAAGGTCTTCGCCTTAGATTAAGTAGCAATAATTTTGGGGGCGGACTTGGCAGATAATCAACCATCAGAAAGCTTTACTAAACATCAAAAGATTGCGATAGGTATAATTGTAATTATATTAGCAATTACAGCATACTCGGCCCCATATATTTATAAATCAATCACGGAAAACTCCGATCTTTGGTATCCTCGTACGTTTGATATAGTATTTAGCCAGAATTTTAATAACCAAGTTGGGTACCTCGTTCACCCTGATATGGAAATTGGTCTAACAATTCGCCATCCACGCGCAACTCTGGCAGTTGACGATCCGGTCAATGTTTCTGGCAAGGCAATCATATACAACCAAACTGATGTGATTGTTGAAAGTGTTACCATACACTTTCAAAATGCACAAGAATTCCCTATTACTCACAACATCAATGGGATTACAAAGGGTATTGACCTTTATTTGCACCCAACCCAAAATAAAAGTGTATTAACGGGAAATGCAACAATGTCATGGGCGCTTGAGGGCAAATATTATCCAATGGGAGCGTATATTTTTAAAAACAGAACGGGTAGATATCAGAAACCCCCTGGTATAAGTTCGGATGTTGCTATCACCGTTTATCCTAAAACCGATCTCGCGCAAATAGTAGCCAATGACGCTATTTTATATTCGACCATAGCGATATATTTTCTTACAATTGTAGGAGTCATCAACCTTCTTTTTTATTTATGGCACTTTAGCCCACCTCCACGGCCTCGAAATAATAACAATAATAAGACCGAATCCAACGGCAAACCCCATACAGATAATAATAAGTCCCATAGATGGATTGCGAAAGCTAATCAAGAATCCTATAAACACAAAAAATATAAAAACACAAAATAGTTCTGGTATGATATCCTTATCGGATAAAATATCCAGAGCCGAATTCCAATAGCGTTTCATCATGGATTTTCCTCCAAAGTTTGACCCAACTGGTTATTTAAGAATATAACTGATGCACTGATCATGTCTGTCACTTTAGTTGCAAGTCTCCTACTTTATTTGCAGAACCGACTTTAGATGCAAAGCCGTCCCAGGTCCCAGGCAGAACCAATATATACCAATACGATGACTGACCGTCAGTCATACAGTAAGGGAAAGAAATATGGAACTCAATGATGCAGAAAAAAATAAGCGAAAGTCAAACGTGGCTCTGCTTTCCGTAATCTCGAATACCAGCCTTGTGATTCTCAAACTTGTTGCAGGAACGATGATCGGATCGGTCTCTGTAATATCCGAGGCCATCCATTCGGGAGTGGACCTGTTGGCGGCCATCATTGCATTTTTTGCCGTGAGAAAATCCGGCAAACCGGCAGACGAGGACCATCCCTTTGGGCACGGCAAGGTTGAGAATATCTCTGGAACTGTTGAGGCTTTGCTCATCTTCCTTGCGGCGGGCTGGATCATCTTTGAGGCCGTAAAAAAGCTGAGAAATCCCGAACCTCTGGGTGATGCCTGGCTAGGCATTGTCGTGATGCTGATTTCCGTCATGGCGAATATCATAGTTTCCAAGAATCTTTTTAAGGTTGGAAGAGAAACGGACTCTATCGCTCTGATGGCGGACGCATGGCATCTGCGAACAGACGTATACACATCGCTTGGTGTTTTCGGCGGCCTGGCCATCATCTTTGCAGGCGGATTTGTCCTTCCCGGTGTAGATCTGCGATGGGTGGATCCGGTGGCTGCGATAGGAGTCGCTCTGCTGATAGTACGAGCTGCCTATCATCTGACGGTTGAGTCTGCCCGTGACCTGGTGGATGTAGGCCTTCCTTCTGAAGAGGTGGACGATGTGCGTAGGCACATAAGGGCTTTTGCTCCAACCATCCGGGGATTTCATCGCCTTCGCACGCGAAAAGCTGGACCCAGTCGCTTCGTAGAGTTTCACATCAGAGTCGACGCATCAATGTCGGTGGACGAATCACATCGCATTGCCGACATGATAACCTGCTCTATCAAACAGCATTATCCTGGGACTACAGTTACCATTCATATCGAGCCCTGCAATTGCGCCATGGCCAAAGAAGGCTCTTGCGGCTGCCTGCTCAGTGAGCAAGAGAAAAAAGAGCTTAAAATGATTTGCGAGGTTTGATTCTTATGCGAAAAAAGATATTGTTAGCCACGGATGGATCGGATACCAGCATGCGTGCTGCGAAGATGGCCTTAGATATCGGGAAAAAAACAGGAGCTACTGTAACGGCAGTCTACGTTGTCGATGTGCATAGATTGGCTCAGCTTCCCGGTTATGCGGCAATGCCCGGTATTAAAGACAATCTGATGGAACTCATGTTCAAGGAAGGCGACGAGGCATTGGAGGAAATTGAGGATATGGCCCGGGATGCAGTAGTTGCTTATGAAAGAGTGGTAGCTGAGGGCGATCCGGGTGAGGAGCTGCTCAAGCTCTGCCGCGATCCGGGTTTTGACCTGATCGTGCTTGGCACCATCGGAAAGAGCGGCCTGAAACGGTTCCTCTTGGGAAGCGTTGCCGAGAAAGTAGTGCGTCACTCCCATGTGCCGGTTCTCGTGGTGCCTGCAAAAGATGAACAAGAATAGTCGGGACCGGATAGAGTACTGAGAAAGATGAAAAGAATTACAAAAGTACCCGAAGAAAGAAGACGAGAATTGATTAATACGGCTGAGCGTCTCTTCATGGAAAAGGGATATGAGCATACAGCAATTAGCGACATTGTCAAAGAGCTCAATATTGCCCAGGGAACTCTCTACTACTACTTTCGCTCTAAAGAAGATATATTGGAAGCTGTTGTGGAGAAGAGCATTGCCGTCTTGGAGCAAAATGTAATCCTGCTCACCGAAGATGAAGGGGTCGATGAGGCAACCAGGCTCAATGCCGCAATTAATGGAATTCTCGGGTTCGTTTCCCAAAGGAATGACTTCATAGACTTTCTCCATCAAGACATAAATGCTGTAATGCATGCCAAGCTGGAAAAGGCAACTGTGGAGCGAATAGTTCCTATCTTAGCTGAGTTAGTGACCAAAGGAAATGCTAAGGGTCGTTTCAATATTGAAAATCCCACGGAGACGGTTCTGTTTCTCAGTACTGCCCTGGTCTATATCTTCCACCAGCCGGATATCAACACCGACCAACAACGTCGTGAGAAGCTATGTCAGTCTCTGGAGACGATACTGAACAAGGTCCTGGTGGCCAAGAATTATAACTTCACGATAAAGATTTGATTAGATCTAAAAAATTTATAGTAGCCTGCTGGATTCTATTTTGGCACATCTTCCGGCTACCACCTTGTATCCTTCTTTATCCAGCTTCTTTATGGCCTCCGGGCTTTCTGTGCCCGGCTGCATCCAGAAGACCTTGAAGCCTTTCTTCTTGGCCTCCTCGGCCAAGGCGGGTACAGCAGAGGGCCTGCGAAAAACGTTCACAATATCGATCTCATCCGGTATGTCCTGCATGGAGGCGTAGACCTTCTCGCCCAGAATGATTCGACCGGCATAATTGGGATTGACGAGATAGAGCTTGAAGCCATGGCTTTGCAGGACATCAGAGACGAAGTAGCTGGGCTTGTAGGGATCGGGGGAGATGCCGACCACGCAGATGGTGCGGCAGCTTGTCAGGGCCTCTCTTAGGTCCAAATCTTCGCGAAGGATGGGCATAAAATGTATATGGGCTTTCTTAGGATAAATAGATAAACAATTATCCTAAGGCGTATCCCAGCAGCCTAGCCAGCCGGATGGCATCCCAGTCCAGGTGGCGTAGCATGCGGCCCATGAGGCGACTGGGCCGGTCGATATCCCCGTGCTCCTCTATGGCTTTTATGAGACGGGGCTTGCCGGCCAGGTAGCCTACCAGCTCATCCAATTCCAGAGCGCTCATTTTGCCCAGCATGCGGTTCACCCTCATGCCTATCTCCAGCTCCCTGCCCAATGCCGCTCTCCAGAGCCGGTCGTACTCGGAGAGTCGCAGGGCGGAAAAGTCGCCTTCCATTGCCGCGGCAGCCGCTACGCCGCCCGCAATCTTGGCCGCCACCAGTCCCGGATAGATTCCACCACCTGAGGTTGGCTTGACCTGGCCTGCCGCATCTCCCACGGCCAGCAGGCCCGCGACTGCGGTCGCCGGGGCCGGGCCCAGAGGCAAACCGCCTACATTCAGGGCCACGGGGGAGCCCTGCAGCCTCTTTTTGATAACATCCGTTTTCAAGAACGCCCGCAAGTGCTCGCACCCCCGATCGCGAGCGCACAGACCGATGCGAGCCGTTCTCTCGTCTAGGGGAATCACCCAGGCGAAAAGCCCCAGTGCCTGGCCCAGGTGCACCTCCACCTTCTCAGGATCTTCCACGGCAAAGGGCACCTGCACCTGGGCCCCGGAGAGGATCATCTGAGGCGGAGCAATGCCGGCCCGGCGAGCGAGAAGGGCAGATACGCCCTCCGCAGATATCACTATCTTTGCCTCGATCTCTTCGCCCCCGCCCAGGGTGAGGACACTTGCCCCTTTTTCCCGTCTGATTTTTCGCACTGGCGCACGAAGGCGGAGATTCGCTCCCTCCTGCACGGCCCGGCCAAGCAGCGCCTGGTCAAAGAGCCTCCGGTCCACAACCCAGGCCTTGCAGGATTTGGCTTTGAAGTCCATGCGCTGGCCGCCAGGCGAAAAGACCGACGCTCCCATCATGCCGCGCAAGATGTAGGAGCCAGGCGGCAGCTCCGACTCGGCCATAGCCTCCAGGCCCAGCAGTCCGGCGCACTGCACCGGCCATCCTGCTGCGGCATGCTCCTCCAGCAAAATTGTACAGGCACCGGCTTTGGCGGCATACTTGGCGGCCATCGAGCCGGCTGGCCCGGCGCCGATGACGGCCACATCGAATATGTCCATGTTCGAGAAGAGGGATGAAAGGCAATGATGTTAACTTTTTCTCAGGCGCATCACGAAGCTCACAAAGGACGCACAAAGCACCTCTCCAGGAAAGCCGCCAGATCCTCGATGCTCTCCACCGTCTCATCGATGGGCGTGCCTTCCGAAATGCGCTCGTAGACCACGTCCCAAGTGGAGTATCCGCGCAGCCGCAAAACCAATTCGCCGGCTGGCGTTGTGGCCAGATCGGTCTCAAAGCGCATCCAACGGCCGCCTTCCCGCTCCACCTCGAAATTGGTGCAAGCCCCGCAGGTGCCGCCGTAAAAAACGCCATCCACCACATCGATGTACAGCCTTATCCAGGAGATGCATTTCGAGTAACGGAAAACTCCCTCGGTGATGCAATCGGGCCCGTCCCATCCAGTTAGTGGCAACATCACCGTGAGATTTAACCGGCGGCTTTATGCTACTTGCGGGCGAACTATTATAATTTCTTGTAAGCTTTGCCCCTTGGATCGAGGTCAAGCAATTTTATCCGCATCAGGCTCGCATCTACTTCATAAGTTATTTTAGGCATCAATAGTTTTAACTTGTAGGATTGCGAAGGACGAAGTGGGAAGTCCCCATCCTTCAGGGTGGGGATGAAAGCGGAGTCCTTTGCCCCTGTTTCTGCCTACCAATAACTATTTAAGATCATAAATCAATAATCTACTAATGCTTAAAACGTATCGCTACAGGCTCAAACCTACAAAATCTCAGGTTACGATCTTAGAACGGCAACTTGAGCTTTGCAGATTTGTCTATAATGATACGCTTGCATATCGAAAGAATGCGTGGGAGCTTGAGCAAAGAACGGTTAAACGATTTGAGACTCAGGATAGATTACCTCAACTGAAGCTGGAGGTACCCGAACTCAAGGATGTCTATTCACTTGTTCTTCAGAATGTAGCTCTTAGGGTGGAACTTGCATTCAAAGCATTCTTCCGAAGAGTCAAATCCGGAGAGGAACCCGGTTATCCAAGGTTCAAAGGAAAGAGTAGAGTAACTATTCAGCCACCCAGTCAAAACCCGATTTTTCGTCCGATACTCCATGAATCATAATGTGCGATATTTGACCAAAAATTTAAAATATTAATAATAATCATATACGCGTTATAATGGAGGGGCGCAAATCTCATC
>JANYKI010000029.1 GCA_025361645.1 Methanothrix sp. | reverse complement strand
TCCTCTGCCTTCTTGTAAAGCTTCTTCAAAATCTCAAAGTCGGTGCGTGTGGCATCTTCGGCTGAGAAGCGCACAATCAGGCCATGATCCTTGGCGTACTCCACAGTCTGCAGCGCGCAGGAAATCGCCTCGGGACAGCTCATGTGCAGTTTGTACTTGAGATGAAGATCAGAGGTAGCGATGAAGACGCTGACCATGTCGGCACCGCATTCAATGGCCGCATCGACATCCTTCTTGACGGATCGGCAGAGCGCTGAGATCTTGGCATCAAGTCCCAGATTGCAGACCTCTTTTACGGCATTCATCTCGGCCGCGGAGACGACCGGAAAACCGGCTTCTATAACCTCGACGCCGATCTCGTCCAGCCGCAGAGCAATATCCAATTTTTCATCAGCGCGAAAGACTACTCCCGGCATCTGCTCACCGTCGCGAAGGGTTACATCGCATATCTCGATGTCCAGGGGTGGTGTCTTGGCTGGGGCCAAGAATTGATTGAGAGAGTAGTCTTGCATAGCGCGCTAATAGTGATAATTCATTACATAAATCGGTTTCGAAGGAAAGGGGTTTCCGGCAATTTTAGAGATTGGCAAAACGCTCCAATATCCAGCGGTTTCGCACTTCAGGATGAAATATAATACCGTAAGTGGGATGGGTGCGGTGCCTGAAAGCCTCGATTGCATCAATTCTTCCGGCCAGAAGCGATAATCTCTCCGGCAATGTCACTGCATAGTTATGAAGGTGATAGCCTTCTATCTGCCGCGGCTCGCCCAGCAGCGATGAATCCATGACGACATCTATCTCTTCCAGGCCGATTGCTTGATTTGGCACTATCGATCCGCCATAAACGGCGCTGATGACCTGCATGCCTGCGCAGATTCCTAAAATGGGCTTTTTGAAATCCTTTATCCAGGAGAAGAGCTCTAAATGCCCGGCATAAACATTGTCCATCAGGGCCGTTCCGCAGAGGATAATTTTATCGTGGTTGGCAAGATCCAGCGGCTTGACCTCGATATAATGCAAAATATTGCAGAGAAAGCCCAATTTTTGCAGCGTATCTCTAATGGGGTGGACAAATTCGTACTGGGATAAGGAGTCTTTTTCATAGCACAGGTCAACCAAGAGGATGCACGACCTCTTATGCATCATCTCCGTTGGATTTTGTTCTTCGTACGGAATTTTCCCGTCCATTTCCTGACTCATTGCCTTCCCCGGTTTCCCCACCAGTTGCATCTCTTCTATGACAAACTGCCCCCGATAGTTGGCATAGCTCTGGGATGCCTTCATGATCTCGATTCTCTTCTGGAAAAGGGGACCGTCCAGGACGAAGGTCTCCAGTTCCCCGCCTTCGCCTGAGGGATTAATCTTGTATTTTTGCGATAGACGCTCCAGAATTTGTATGTGCTCTTCCGTCAACTCTGCGCCCAACCAGGAGGCATCAAAGGGATAGGCATAGACTCCGGAGATGATGATGGAAAAGTTTTCCTTTAAAAGTCTGCGGAGGTAATCGATCTGATTTGTCTGCCAGAGGGGATTATAGCACCAAAGATCCTGGTCGCGACAGATCCTCTGTACACGCGCCGCCTGGTAGACGGACTCAATGGCTCCGGTGACGATTCCACGAACGGCATATCTCTCCCGGGCGGCGGCAATGGCCGCCGCCAGGTCCGCCAGCTCCTCCTCTTTGATGCCGTTCGTGGGCCAGGTGAGCAGGGGAATGTCCATAGCCTTCGCTTGCAGGTCGGTGTGGCGAATGTTGGGCGTGTGGAACATGTAGCTGTCCGGGTTCTCCGAGACCAGAGTAATCAGGCAGGCTACCTGGTTCTTTTCCATGGCCAGGCGGCAGGCAAAGGCCGAGTCCTTGCCGCCTGAGAAGAGCACGCCCAGTTTCATCAGGGTTAAGAAGAATACGGCAAGCTAATAAAAGATATTGGCGAGCGGGATAGTTGAAACGTATACACAGAGCGCGAGGGAGGACTCACAGAGCAAGCATCCGCCAGATCCTCTCCATATCCAAGTTTGCCTCTACAGCCGCGGCAAGCTTCGCAAAGCCATCTCCCTTCGCTGCCTTCGTCCCTACTTCCGTCTTGGGCAACAATTTTTGGTCCCGGCCGGGATTTTTGCGGCGGCGCAGGAAATCGAGAAAAGCATTGCAAAAGTTCTCGTTCTCGAAGATTCCATGCAGGTAGGTGCCGATCACCATTCCGCTTTCCGATACAGCGCCGTCGTCTCCGAAGGCTGCCTCACCACCGGAACGGGTCACACCCATGTGAATCTCGTAGCCTGTGACGATTTGGCCGCGGATCGGCTCCAGGATGGGGCCGCCGCCCGTAACTGTCTTTTTCACCTGCACCGTCCTCTTCTCATAAAGGTCGAAGCGGGTCACCGCATCCAACAGACCCAGGCCGGGGATTGTTCCCACGGTGTCCTCAATGCCGCAGTCAATGATCTCCCGGCCCAGCATCTGGTAGCCTCCGCAGATGCCCAGAATGGGCGTCTTTGCCAGGGATTTTATCTGATCGGCCATGCCCTTTTCCTGCATCTCCAAGAGGTCGGAGACGGTGTTCTTGGTGCCGGGAATGATCACCGCATCCGGACAGCCCAGCTCTTCCGAGAGGCCAACGTAGCGAACGCGCGCCAGCCGTTCCAAGGGCTCGAAGTCGGTGAAGTTGCTGATACGCGGCAGCCTTATCACCGCGATATCGACCGCATCTGCCGCTGGCTGGGTCTTTTTGTCGCCTAAAGAGACAGAGTCCTCAGATGGTATGTCCAGATCCAGGTAAGGCAGGACGCCCAGCACGGGAACATCGGTGAGTTCTTCCAGCGTCTTCAGGCCGCTGCCCAAGATGGCAGGATCGCCCCGGAATTTGTTGATAACCAGGCCCATAACTAGAGGCCGGATGTCCTCGGGCAAAAGCTGCACCGTGCCGAAAAGACTGGCGAAGACGCCACCTCTCTCTATATCCCCTACCAGGATTATGGGTGCTTGCAGGTAGCGGGCCACGTAGATATTGGCAAGATCCCTATCGTAGAGGTTGATCTCTGCCGCTCCGCCCGCGCCTTCTACTACTATGTAGTCGTAGTCCTTCTCCAGCTCCAGCAGGGATCGATCCACCACCCCCTTGAGCCCGTCGATCTCGCGATAGTACTCCTCTGCCGATTTGTCGGCCACGCTCCTGCCCAGGACGATGACCTGGGAGGTGCGGTCCCCTTTTGGCTTGAGCAGGATGGGATTCATGAACTCGCTGGGCTCCGCTCTGGCCGCCCAGGCCTGCACCGCCTGAGCGATGCCGATCTCCGAGCCGTTTTGGGTGACCCAGGAGTTGAGGCTCATGTTCTGGGACTTGAAGGGCGCGACCTTTAAGCCGCGATCGGAGAGCAGGCGGCAAAGGGCGGCGACAAGAGTGCTCTTGCCGGAATGGGAGGTTGTGCCGAGGACCACGAGAAAGCGGGACATGGGAATGGCGAAGCCGTGCAAGCTTATTTGCCTTTTGGAAGGTGGAGTTTTCTGATCCCAACCGTAGAGCCAGTTTGAGCGGATTGTAGCATGAACGGAAAGATATATTAGCTTTTTTGCATATGATCATATCAATAATCTCTTCAATCATTGGAGACATTTTCCGTGAGGATTTGAACTATGAAGAACATCCAGAAAACCAAGGACTGGATAGAGATGGCAATAGATGATATGAAGGATGCCATTGCAGACTTTAGCGACGAGAGATATCCAAGCAGCGTTTTTCATGCTCAGCAATGTGCAGAAAAGCTATTGAAATCGGTTCTGTATTTTTTTGGAATCTTTCACGAAAAGACGCATTTTCCATCGGACGTGCTTGTAGGGGAAATACTGAATAATCCAGAGACAACGCGAGACTTGAGTCTATCCAGAGATCAAATAGGATTTCTGCTGGCCATGGCAGATAATGCTGCATCTATCGAAAAACAGCGAAGCATGCCCCGATACGGATGGGAGACCAGAGATAGAATTATCAAACCTTCGGAGATTTATGATGAGGAGAAGGCAAGGGAGATAATGGGCAGATCGGAGACTGTTTTAGCAGCAGCTCTGGGCTTTTTCGCGACGCTTGGCGCGGAGGAGTTGGATGAAGTCCTGGAGAGGATAGAGCAATGTTTGAAGAGATGATCGAGAGCTATCTTGTCAGGCTGAAAGAATGCAAAGAATATGATGTTAAGAGTGTGATCCTCTTCGGCTCTGTGGCTCGAGGCCAGGCAAAGGAGCACAGCGATGTAGACCTCATCATCGTGGCTTCAGGCCTTCCGGAGCTGAAGAGAAGAGATGTGCTGCCGCCCTTCCCAAAGCCCTCTCGCATTCAGGATATCTGGATGACACCGGAAGAGCTGGAAGACATGGTCATAGCAAAGACGGCATTCGTGGTGGATGCGCTGCTGGAAGGCCAGGTGTTGCAGGACGATGGGACGGTGGCAGGAGCGCAGGAAAGACTGATTGCGTCGCTGAAGAGGCTGAAGGCGAGACGCCTGAAATCGGGGTGGATGATTCCGAGAGACGACCTCGGGGCGGTGATAAGCTTCGATTGAACTCCAATTGAGATATCACCGATCTCTGAGCCGTTCTCAGCCTCCCCAGGAGTTAGGGCTCATGTTCTCAGACCTGGGGCGCGATCCGAAAGCCGCGATCGGATAGCAGGCGACAAGAGTGCTCTTGCCGGAATGGGAGGTGGTGCCGAGGACCACGAGAAAGCGGGACATGGGGTGGGGGAAGGCTAGCCAGGTTTATTTGCCTTTTGGAAGGTGAGGTTTTTCTAGCACATCTCGCACCATTTGCTCGAATCATGCAATACAAAAATTAGGTTTAAAAAATTTTGTGGAAAAGTAATTATAGCCTGTCAGATGGCACATCACTATCTGTTTGGGGATTCAAAATTGTTCTTCTCTTTTCTTGGCACCTATTGGGGTAGTTCTTGCATATATCCTTACCTTTATTACGTTCTGCGCTGCAAAAAACAGTCCATGGGTCCACTCCGTGGAGTTGGGCAAATTCTGCCCTCGTTAGGTGCTTTCCATTAACATCCGTCCAACGTTCTCCTGTTGCGGATTTTACAAAGCCCGCGGGAAGGTCTTTCTCAATGCCATCAAATAATATGCATGGAAGCCAGTTTTCATTATTCTTTTTTTCCACACTTTGAGGCATATTTACAAAGCCACAATTGCAGCAGTACATGAGTATCTTCTGTCGTCCCACCAGGCTAGTATCAAGCCTTACATTATTCACCATACCGCAATCCAAATTCTTGCATGTGAATCTCACATCTTGCTCAGCCATAAGACCATCTCTCCATTCCATTCTTGCAGTTTTTCTGCAAACGAAAATTAATCTTAATGTTATGCATCTCTCGGAAGGCGTTTCCCTTTCATTTTGGTATTTGCTTTCCCCTGGCAACCGACAAATTAAGCAGGGGCTTCAGAACCCCTGCCTCTTCCTCCAGAAGAGATGCGCGTCTTCCATACGACATAAAGCCAATTAGGGCGTTAATCCTTGATTCAACGCTTTCTCTGCCAATACTTTTAAATCTGACGCACTCGTGTCGTTTGGATTCAATTCGAGTGCTCGGTTCAGGGATTGTAAGGCCTCTTGATAATGTTGGTGTGTATAGAATAACCTGCCTCTTGAGAAGAAGGCATCCTCGTATTCCGGATCTATCTCGATGGCCTTGTCAAATGAATTTATAGCATCATCGTATCTGCCGAGCCTCGCTAAAGCCACGCCTTTGTTGTTCCAAGCTTTTGCATTGCTTGTGTCCAGAGCAATTGCCATTTCGAATAAACCTACGGCTTCAGCAGACCTGTTAAGTCTATTCAGAGCACTGCCTTTGCCAATCATTGCTTCTGGGTACTCCGAATTCAATTCCAGTGCACTATCATATGCATCTAATGCATCTTCATACTTGCCCTCCCTTACGAGGACGGTACCTTTGTTATTCCATATCACCGGATTCTCGGGATCGAGTTCCAGTGCTTGATCGTAGAGCTTGAGGGCTTTATCTAAATCATCATGATTACCGCTAGTTGCAAGATCCTTCCCTCTCTTGGTTAAAATAGCCGCAGTATCTTGATCAGATGCTTCTTTTCCTCCTATGAGCATTAGAGGCGGCTCTATTGTATCGTCCTCTTCCACACCCCGAGACCCTTTTATATCCACGGACTGCAGATTGGCAAGCAGATTTGCCGCATCAAATCCTCTGGAGATATCCACTCTTTCTGACAACTGGGAGCTTAAAGTAAATTTGCCCTCAAGTTTAGCTTCAGCGATGTACCGAGAGTGCCCACCTAGAGAATTAATAACGGCCTCTGATAAGTTGCCGTTGCTTGAATTAATATTGTAGTCCGTCGATAGGCTGTTTCCCACGCGTTCTATTTTGCTCTGGGAGTTGATGTTGGTGTTGGAATAAACGGAGATCATATGTTGCGATCCACCAACGGCACTAGCCAGGGCGAAGTATTGATTAGATATGTTGGATACGATAGACGGGTCCTTATTATAAAGATAACTCGTTTGTAGGCTCGATGCATCATCTTTTAAATTAAGAACTCTTTTATAGATCTGATCCCCTGAGCCTGATGCTAGATCTTTGGCTTCATCGGTATTTGTCCTAGCATATATACTCCCATCGCCGTAAACGTGTATTTTCTCTTTTAAAGTCAACTGACATCCAATTGGACTGGCCAGTAATAAGCAAATCAAGATACAAAGTTTAAACCGCAATGTCAACCCCTTCTGAATTACCTTTTTAACCTATTGTTTTAACTTACTTTTTTATTTAATTTTATCATCATATTAAGTCTCCAAATATGTCTGCAAATTCTTTGAGGACTTATATCCGCCTTTTCTTCCTAAACCTATATATTTTTATTGATGGTTGCATTTCTGTGGACTCGCCTCAGCGTATATTCATTCCAGCCATTGGCATGTGGCCCTGGAAAAAATCTATCATTAGAAATAATTTACGCATTTCCAAAGACGTGTCCAAAATTATATTGTCAAATGATAGCGATTTTCTAGCTATGCTGGTTAAAGCTTGTATATTTTATTTTCTGTCAAAAACTTAGAGGGTTAGTAATTGGGAAACTACGACCCTTTCATGGCTAAATATTGGTCCGCTGCTTGAAGCCAAAAATAAGGATAGCCAAGGAATAGAAAAGTAGATGGAGCTAAGGCGAGATGGCTTTTTTCAATTTTAAGAGCTTGTTGAGATATTACCCGTTCCGGCGCCCTTGCCGCAGGGGTGCGTCGCCGTCATCTACTTAGCCAAGAGATCTCGATCACACCGTCGCCCTTTGGCTATAATCCACCAGTGCCATCAGGATGTCCTTATCCTTGAGCATCCCCATCAGCTTTCCGCTGGATGTGACCACAGGCATCTGGTCGATTCTATTCTTGTACATTGTCGCCGCACATTTGCCCACCTCATCTTTTTTATAAGCCGTGATGGGCGGCACCATAGCCTCGGAGACCAGAATATTTTTCAGCTTGATCCGCGAAACAGTGTAATACTTACTGATGGTCTGCATCACCCGGTCCCACATCCAGGTGTCCTCTCCATCATTGGCAGACATATCCGTCTTCTCGACCGTATCCTCGATGACACTGGTCTTGATGAGATCGCGGTCCGAGATCATGCCCACCAGCTTGAGGCTGCTATCGATGACGGGGCAGGCCTCCACTGCGGCAAACTCCATAATTGATCCGGCTACCGCCAGGGGCATCTCGCTCCAGAGAACCACGGTCTCCTTCTCTAAATAGGGCTCAATGCTCTCTTTTATTCCCAAGTCAGCAGCCACCCGGACGATATCGGCAATGGTGATGATGCCTACCAGCTTAATGCCCTCCACCACAGGAAGCCGCCGGATGTCGTGCTTGATCAACAGCCTTGAGGCCTCGACTATGCTCTTCTCCGGGCTTATCACGACAGGATCGCGAGTCATGAGCAGAGCCGTCTGGTCCTCATCGCGATTGCGGAGCAGATCGGTCCTGGTTATCATGCCCACGACCTCGCCCTTCTTTATTACAGGAACGCCGGAGACCTTGTGGTCCTGCAGAGTCTTTAAAACATCGTCCCTGCTGCCGGGGATGGCGACATGAGCCACATCCCGGACCATTATGTCCCTGACGAGAATGCTCACGTCTTTTCCCTCGGAATGGTCAGTACAGGAATCTTGGAGCTTCTTACCACCTTTTCAGCCACACTGCCCAGCAGGAACTTATCGAGACCGGTGCGCCCTACAGCCCCCAGGATGATAATATTCATGCCTTCTGACTCTGCATAGCTGATGATCTCGCTGCCTGGATTGCCCTCCGCCACAACACTCGCAAAGGCAACGCCCATATCCTTGGCCAGCGTTTCCACATGTTTCAAGGCCTCTTTTCCTTCTTTGAGCAGAAGCTCTCGGATGCTGAATAGTAACATATCATCCGGCAGATGGCTCGTCCTGTTGGTGTCGGCCACATAGATCGCAGTGACCTTTCCACCAGATATCTTTCCCAACTCCAATGCCACCTTGGCCGCTCTGTATCCGTGCTCTGATCCGTCGGTTGCAACTAGAATCTTCTCAAACATGATTAACCTCTAAAAGATAGCTATTATGTCAGACTGCCCGGCCCGTCTCACAATGCTGGAAAGAGGGGCCATCGACCCCCACATATTATTCGATTTTTTATCTATAACCATCACTCTTGCCTCTTTCCCTTCCCGAATGGACCCCAGCCTCTGATCAAGCCCTGTTATTTTAGCACCATTTAGCGTGCACATCTTAAATACCTGTCTATCGTCATGCAGCAGAGCCCTGGCAAGGAAATGCATCTCCTCAAAGATGTCCGGCGAGTTCATCATAACGTTATCTGTTCCAACGGCAATTGTAATGCCCAATTCTACCATTCTTTTCACATTGGGCAGACCAACGTTCGTCACCAGATTGGATCTGGGACAGACCACGACCGGAATGCCAGCGTGGGCCACTTCCCTCAGATCCGCTTCGTTTGCCCGGTTCATGTGCACCAGGAAATCCGGATGAAGAGCAAGAGCGTCGCCGATATCGTCATTACCGGCTTCGCCGGCGTGCACTCCCACCGTCTGGCCCCCCTTTCTGGCTGCCGCCACTGCCGCATGGATTTGGCCAGGATCATGGTCTCGGGTGCTGCTTATCCCCAGGCCCCAGCAGCTCTCCGGGATATTTATCTGGCCCTGGCTTGGCCGTCCCAGGATTCTGGCAAGAAGGGGCAGGCCCTGCACGGCCTCTTCCAGCATGCTTACACCATCTGCCCCCCCCTCCCGAAAATCGGCAAAAGCACACGTACCCGACGCAGCTATCTGTTGCAGGCTTCTTCTCATGCCTTCTACGAGAACAGAGCGCGGCATTTGGGCCAGCATTCGTGCCTTCAGTCCATCCGGGCCGACCAGCAGAGAGAGCGGCAGAAAAGGTGGGTCCTTAAAGGCAGAGTCGCCCACATGAACGTGTGCGTTCACGAAGCACGGGCAGACAATGCCCTCGTAGTCGGCGTCTACATGCTCAAAGCCAAACTCCCGGATGATGCCATCCCGGATGCTGATGTAGCCATCCTCTGCTTGGAAATCATCTCCATAGATTACGGTTCCTTGCAGCAGGATCTCGCGTGCTTGAGGCATGTCATGAAATGGGCAGGCAAGCTATTTAGTATCTCTTTGTCTAATTAGAAGCATTGACCAGGCCCTTCGTATTCATCAATAGCGCCATGAGCGCAGATGGCAAGATCAGCTCCTTTGAGCGCTGCCAGGTGAGCATCTCCGGCCCGGATGACAGAGCCCGGGTCGACCTTCTCCGGGCAGAGAGCGACGCTGTCATGGTAGGAGTGGGGACGGTGCTGGCAGACGATCCCAGCCTGAGGGTGAAATCGGCAGATCTGCGCGAGGCCAGACGGGCGAAAGGTTGGCCGGAAGACCCGCTTCGCATTATTGCCGACAGCCGGGCAAGAACGCCGTCCTATGCCAGGGTCCTGGGACCAGGGTGCATCGTGGCCGTCACCGACTCTGCGCCGCAGGAACGACTGGATAGGCTCTCCTCAAATTGTGAGATAATAGTATGCGGAAAAGAGCGGGTCGATCTGACAGAGCTGTTTTCCCGGCTTTTTGATAGGGGCGTCAAGCGCCTCATGGTGGAGGGGGGGGCTACGCTCAACTGGTCGCTTCTCAAGCTCGGCCTGGTGGATGAGCTTTATGTCTACATGGGGGCGATGCTCATCGGTGGAGCGAAAGCACCCACCCTGGTGGACGGGCCGGGGTTCAAAGATAATTTCCCCCGGCTGACCCTTCGCGACGTGCAGCGGTTAGACGAGGGAGTGCTTATCAAGTGGAGCCTGCCAAGCGAACGGCCCTGACGATTATGGGAGCACAAGTACAGCGAGGCCGAAATTGTACTAGTGGCGAGCCCCAGGTGAGACGTTCCAATAAGTGCCCACCGGGCCTTGTTTCTTTCTCACCACCAGCACGGGAATATTGGAGCTTCTGACCACTTTATCGGCCACGCTGCCCAGGAGGAACCTTTCCAGGCCAGTGACTCCGATTCCGCCCATGACGATGAGGTTCATATCGCCTTCCTTTGCGATGCGGATGATGTCCTCAGCCGGATAGCCCTCCGTGATCTTTCTGGTCACGGCAATGCCCGCCTTCTCTGCCATCACTTCTACTCTTTTTGTGGCTTCACCGCCCTGATTTTGCAGATTGCTTCTTATGCCTGCGATCAGGTCGTCGGCAACCTTTGAGATCAGGTCCCCCAGAGGACCATACTCTTTGCCGATATCGACAACAAAAAGAGCGGTGACGGCTGAGCCGTAGAGCTTGGCCATTTCTATTCCTGCTTCTGCGGCCCTCTCGCTATGCAAGGAGCCGTCGGTTGCAATCAAGATCCTTTCAAACATGATTCCTAGCCTCTCATGAACTTATCCCAGCCCTGATATAGCGTCTTGAGGACGGTGCAGATATTCTCCATCATCGCGAAGGGAATGCCCACCACGACATCCTCATCCGCCAGGCCGGAGTTTTTCGCAGATCCGTCGCAGCCTAAAGAGATGTTCACCTCTCCTTTGAGGTAGGGCGAGGCTGTGGCATCCACGCAGAAGGACTGGATTCCCGCCGTGTTGAAGCCGGCCCGGCCACCCTCTTTGAACATGACCGCCTGCACAATGCGCCGGGCGTTAAGCGGACTGCCTACAAATATCACCACATCCGGGTTCATGACCATCTTGTCCAAGGGGGCCACGTAGGTAGCAACTGTGCTGCCGGGAAGGAGGCGCGGCATATTGGAGGCGATGCTGGTGCCGATCGCCGGGGTCTCGCACTTATGCAGCTTGTCGAAGTACAAAGATCCTGAGGCGATGTTCTCCGGGCACTGCACAATGCCCAGGCCCGAGGCCCCGCCCTTGCATCCGTGATAGTCGGCCCGCGCCAGGAAGCTTTTCCCCTCTTGTCGCGCTCCCTGAATCATGCCGCAGTAATGGAAGGGCTTCTCCACAGATTTGAGATCTTTGGGAATTTCCGCTTCGCTCTTGAACAGTCTTACGCCAACGATATTGTCGCGAATGCCTAAGGAGGACTTCAATATATCCGACATTTCTTCAAGATTCATCTCAATACACCGCATAACAGGAGGCTGGAATGGCATTTCACACTTGCGCTCTTCCTACGAAAATTGATCGGTTGTGGTAGTATCGTCAGCCACTTAATAATAACCAGGGGCTAACGACGTTTCCACCACAGAGACACCACAGTTCACAGAGTACGCACAGAGCGACTAACTAACAACTGGAAAAACATAGTAACTTGAGATTAGTCCTGAAAATGGTGACGAGCCAAAAAAAATATTTAAGCTGCTTTTACCTCCTCTGGATAGCGAGAGACGATATTGCCTGAAGCATCCATTAAGGTAGCCACATCGCCATCATTGTTCCAGATGGATGAGCTGCGGTTCCAAAATAGATCTTCGGTAGTGTCATTTCCTATTCCCGTGCGAATCTTGGCCTTGGCCCCGGCCGTCAGGCTGAAATCCGGGAACTTGTAGGTGTGATTCTGCGCATCCTCCAGCGTCCAGCCAGCCAGGCTGACATCCGCGGTGCCCAGATTGGATATCTCCACCCATTCCTTATCCAAGTTCTCTTTCTCCGGGCTTGGGGCCGCAAAATTGGCATTTGTTATGGCGATACCGCTCTCTGCTGCGCCCTGCACCAATGCCGCCCCCAGAATTAGGACGGCAAGGGAGATTAGCGCCCCTGCAAATATTCGGTTATTCATCTTTAGTTCTCCAGATTTACTTTTCCGCAATTTAGTATTTTTAGTACTGATCACACTTCAGTAATATAAATTTTTCTAAAGAGTTGAGCTGCGGATGTGGTAGTATATTATAATTAATAACCATAAACTGTGCACTTTATTATAACCGCCCATCTCGCCACCTGTCGAATCCGCGGACCCATGCCAACGAAGACGGGGAAGGTCGCAAAATGGCGGGCCGGGGCGAAGGGCGGACCACAGCTTTGCCAGCCCTGCCCCGGTGCGCCACTTCAATATATCAGTTGCAACAAATACAGAAACCATGGAAGACGATATAATTTATGAGAAGGCAGTCGAAATACTCAATCCCGGCCGGCTTTATTTTGCCCTCAAAGCCATGAGGAACTCGCCGGTTAAGATATCGTTTGACATGGGCGATCTGAATCTAACCTCGGGGGCTGTCTCTTCGCTGGTAAGCATCGAAGGGAAATTGCCGGAAGAAGTACAGGCGAGAGAGTGGCTTGTGCCCCTGGAGGATCTGAAGATATTGCAGGATTTGATCCCGCCTGATACATATTACTGGGAGAACCGGGCCCTGGTATTGGAGTGGCAGTGCGATCTGGTTGTTGACAGCACGATTGACGAAAAGAACCCCCTGGAGTCGCTGGACCAGGAAGAAGAGTATCGCGATCAGCTCCTGGTCACCAATCGCGAGTATCGTGAACTGCAGATGGCATTGGATGACTGCAACTCCCACATCCCGCAGGTTCTCTTCTCCATTTATCCCGACCGATTGAATTTCGCGGTCAATTGTTCAGAGCATGACGAAATTGTGGGGACGATGATTCAACTGAAGGGGCAGAAAGAAGCAAGATAGAAATAAGCCAATGTTTTGACTTCGCCACTCCGCGTGAGATTCAACCCAGGTCCGGTTTCACGCGAAGCCGCGAAGAACGATTAGCCGTTCACAAGCTCATGAAATCTGAATCGCATATTTCATATCCTTTGAACTCAAATAGGATCTTGATATGTTCGCGGAATACATTCAGGCGGCTCTGGAGAAGGCGCAATACAAAATCATCGATAATGGGGACGAGCCATATTTTGTAATGTTTTTCATGAGATAGGTAAACGGATTTAGAGAAAGGGAAAGACTCCTAATGAGAAATGAAATAATCATTATCTCGATTCTGCCGGCGTTATTGCTGTCGCCACTGGTTTTCGCAGCGCCCGGAGAAGCCTATGGCATTGTGACCAATGTTGTGGATGGCGATACAATCCACGTCCAGATCCAAGGCTACGATAGCAGGATCGGTAATATCACAGTTCGGCTAGCTGATGTTGATTCTCCTGAAATGGACACTCCGGAAGGCCCAGATTCGAGGAATTATACGTTTCAGGTATTGAATGGCAGCTTCGTCTCCTTGGACCTCGATGACGTGACCGGAATGGATAGGTTCTGCCGTTGGGTGGCCGTTGTATTTCTCCAAAAGCAAGATGGAACGACAGCGAACTTTAACAGGATGCTGGTTGACTCCGGTCATGCCTGTATTTGGGATTTCACGAATAATGAATTTGATCCGGCCACCTGGTGGAATGGGACCATCCCATCAACTGCCTGCAAAATAGATGCTCCAGGCAACAACGATTCTAGGTCATGTTCTGATGGTTCGCTTGTTGGCAATGCATCATCCCGCAAATATCACTATTCTTGCTGCCAGTGGGCTAAGAAAATAAGTCCGGCAAACGTGATCAAGTTCAACAGCTCTCAGGACGCTCGAAACCAAGGGTATGTGCCATGCAAAGTGTGCAGCCCAACATAATGTCCAATTAGAGGAGACCTCACCATGAAATACACAGTCATCCTTGAACCGCAGGACGGGGGAGGTTTCACGGTTCGGTGCCTTGAATTACCGGGAGCCATAAGCTAGGGCGATCCTGGTCAGAAATGGCTTTTCTGTGGAAGATCTTCTTTAATTATCGGAACTTCGCGGCTTCGCGCCTTCGCGTGAAACCGGACCCGGTTGAATCTCACGCGAAGTCGCGAAGGCGCGAAGAACGATCAGCCGTTCACAAAGGTACATTGAAGGCGATTCTGAACCAATCGGGCCTTTCTGTCGAAGATCTTCTCAAATAGGGCCTAAGCGTTGCGAATGATTTCCCGCAATGGGAATAGCCGCTTCAGTCGCCTTTCTTCCAGATCCTCACAATGATGGCAATTCCTGCCAGGTTAATGACCAGGATAAGTATGATTCCGATTATTCTCTTCCAATCTCCTTGTGGTTCAGCCTTCCCTGTCAGATCCATCGCCGCGTCCCCGTTCACCAGCACCCCCCATTCTTTCCCGCCCGCCTTGAGCCTGTACAGCCCGCGCGGCAGTCCCCGGAAGCGGCACTCTCCCGCCGCGGTGACGTTGGCCAGCCACGCCCCATCGTGCCACAGCTCCAGGCCCGCGGGCGCGCCCGTGACCCGCAAGTCAAAGCCCGCGCGGATGGGCAGGCTCTTGCATTCTGAGCTGAGGTTGCCGGAGATGTTCAGGATGCTGAGCACCGTGGGAGCGATGTCCACCTCCGACCAGCGGCCACCCAGGTTCAGCTCCTCCACACCCGGCCCCAGGAAAACCAAAGGAACCCGCAGGGCCTCAGGGTGGGCGGCGTATTTCTCTGCGGAGTGCCCGCCCTTGCCCGTCGCGGAAGGAAAGACCATGCCATGGTCGGCGGTGACGACCAGCAGCACGTTATTCCGGCGGCAGATCTCGGCCAGGCGGCCCAGTGGCGCATCCAGGGCTTGCACCGTCCGGCGGTAGCCGTCCGCGCCCAGGTTCTGCCCGGCGCTGTCCACCGCGCCCACATTCACCAGCATGAGAAAACGCTGTCCGGAGAGATTCTGGACGGTGTCCGCCGCGACGTCCAGGGCCCAGGCATTGTAGCCCTGGTAGCCCGCCTGGCCCTGCAGGGCAGTGTAGCCGGCAAATCTGTCCCGCCACACCTGAAAGCGGTATCTCAGGCCCGCAGGTGCGCTGGCCCGAAAGCCGGGAATAGGCTGTGCCCCGTGCAGGGAGTTGTCGCCCAGATAAAGGACGCCGTCCATCTCCTGCAAGACCGTCATGCTGTCGCCCCGCTCCAACACGGCCAGGCAAAGATAGCCGTTGGCGCGAGCCGCGTCGAAGACTGTGGGACCGAGATGGTCGGGGTCGGTTCTCGAATTTCCGGTGATGAGAATGCTGTGACTCTGGGTGGTCTCAGGCACGGGCACCCGCACGTCCACCGCCCTCGCCCCGCCGCCGGTCAAATTGAAGAGAATGGCGCCTTCCAGCGCCGTGCCGTCCAGGGCATAGGCGCGATGCTCCGGATAGACGTAAGAAGCGCCCAGACCATCCACCACCAGGATGATTGCTCCGGTGGGCTGGGCCACGGGCCCCACCTGCACATCAATGGCACCGGCGATTCCTGTTGGTAGTAATAATAAGAGTAATGTTAGTAATAATAACGAGAATTGCTGTTTAAAATGGCGCAAGAGCGCAAAACGAGAACAAAAATAAAATGCCTTTGTGGTGAAAAGTCGTCGCCCGTTGCAACTAAAGCACCGATCGCGACCATCAACCAAAAAGACACAAAGCTCACAAAGTACGCACAATATTGTCAACAAAAAGAAAAAAGGGCGGATCATCCAAGATCTGCTATCTTCAGAAGTCCGTCATGACCCGGTACTGGTCAATCTCTGTCTGCTTGAGACCCGTCAGGAACTGCTCGGCCATGTCGCGAATATCCTTGGAACGGGTGATAGCCCGACCGACGACGAGAATGTTCGCGCCTGCCGCCAGAGCCGCACCCTCGGTATCCACGCGAATGCCGCCCGCCACAGCCACCAGCAGTCTTCTTCCATCTTTGGCAAGGGCCTGAATATCACGAATGTTATTCCAGGCGTGCGCGCTCAACTCATTGTCGATGGCCCGGTGCAGCTCGACCACGTCCGGTAAAACTTCGAGGCCCTTCAGGACGGTCAGCGGATCGGGCACATTGAGCATGTCGATGATGGAGTAGATGCCGGTCTTTCTGGCTTCTCGAATGGACAGCTCCAGCGTCTTCTTGGGGGCGAGGCCGGATATGACCACGGCGTCAGCTGTGGAGTCCGCTGCCAGGCGAACCTCCAGGTTACCCGTGTCCAGAGTCTTCAGATCCAGGATGACAAAGGCACCCGGCCGAATGGCGCGAATCTCCTTGACCACACTGATGCCCAGCATCTTGACCAGGGGCGTTCCCACCTCAATGAGAATATGATCGCTCTCGGGGAGAGCCGTGAGCACGCGGCGCACCTCGGCCACATCCACCAGATCGAAGGCCACCTGCAAGTATGGTGGGTCCCAGAGTCGGGTGACCCGGAAGCCCATGATGGGATGAGTAGAGCGGTCCTTCTCGTAGAGCATCAGATCTACATCCGGGAATCCGGTCATGGCTCTTTCCAGGGCCAGCTTGGTTGCGCCGTAATTGTAGCGATAGATGGCGTCGTAGTCTTTTGCCTGGGGATGAATGAACACGGATACTATTATCAGCAGCTCCTCAGCTTTATCCTTGGGAATGATGCCCTCAGCTACCGCATCCGCCACTGCCTTGGCCACCGCCATCTGGGCCGGGCCGAAGATCTGGGCGACTTGATCCATATTCTTCACAGTAACTTTGGGCACTATGAGAGTGGACGGCTTGGCCGGCAGATTGGGCCGGATAACACCTAAAAGGGGCGTGTGCCCTGCCGAAAGCTGCGAAAGCGCGGAGGCAAAAGCCGTGGCTACCGGCCCCTCCTTATCTCCGATGATCAGATCGATATGAGCAATCTCAGGCTCCTTTCCTATGAGAGCCTCTCCAACTAAAAACAAAAAGATTCACCTCGAAAAGGAGGTTGAGCAATCTCTCTATTTTAATCCTTTCTCACATGAATCTGCAATCCTAAATAAGCTGCCAGTAGATAAGAGGGGCCAGCGCCAGCAGGGCCAGGCCCGTGGCCAGCCTCATCCCTACTCTATGATCCTTGCGGAAGGTGTCCACCTGCTCCGGGCTCATGCCCAGAGCAATGGCCCCGCCCAGGATAATGATGGGCAAAATTACTCCCAGATTGAAGAAAAACAGATAGGCAGCCCCCTCAAAGTAGCTTCTGGCCGAGAGAAGATCCAGTATCGCGAAGTAGATGCCGACCAGACAGGGGGCCTTGACCAGGGAGAAGAGCGCCCCAATCAAGAAATACGAGCTGAAGCGGTTCTTATCAATCCCTGCCTGGAAGTACTTGAGCGCCCAGTCGGTACGAAAGAGGGAGGGCCGTCCCTGCGAAAGTCGCAGCGCATCCCAGACCTGAGAGAGGCCGGCCAGCAGGAGAAAGGCTGTCAGGATATAGCGGAAGGCACTGGCTATCGCCTCCGTCTGTAGCAGTTGCTGCATGCCCAGCCCAAGGAGTAGATACATGGTAAAGATGCCAAAGGAGAAGAAAACCACCATCATCACCAGCTCCCGCCTCTTCCCCTTGGAGGAGAGGACCGATGCCGCCAGGAAGACCAGGATGCCAAGCAAGCAGGGGTTGAAGCCCGCCACCAGGCCCGCTACCAGGACGGCAGAGATGGTGTAAAGGGATATCTCTTGCAAATTCAAGCTCTGGCCATTGGCAGCCGCACTGAGGTTCTGCGTTGTGCTTTCATTGCCGGGCAGGGTGAAAGCAGCAGGAAGATTGGGAGTCTGGTTGGCCAGGGCACCTTTAATGAGGCTTTCCAGCAAGGCGTTGTCTCCCTCATAATCCCTATAATTTATGACCTGCACGCCGATTATGATGGCAGGAACATCCCTGGCTCGATACTGCTTGATGATGCGGTGCCCATCCTCCGAATAATAGTAGTACTCGGTGACATTGATCGGCACCTCTTGGCCGATCTTCTCTAAAGCCCTCTCCGCCGCAGCGCATTTCGTGCATCCTGGGGACTTGATTATTATGACTTCGGTGGCACCTGTATCATTCTTCCCAATAGTTGCGACGCCATTGGAGGATACCAGAGCTACGCTAAAAAGCAGAATGAGCGCAAGAACGAGACTGACAACCGCAATGCGAGGCATGATAGAACGCATCATCTACCCTAAGAGACAGAAGAGGTATAAAACCCCCTTGATTGCAAAAGCCGGGCCTTGGCAGGGGAATGAATCCATAATCTCCCTGCCAATTAAAATCCATCATTCGTTTTGAATTTACTCATCCGTGACATACACAAGGGTCGGCTTATTCCCGGAAGCCTTACTGGATGCGAATCCTACGGTAGCGTCATCCTCTGCCACCAATACGATGGTGAATGGGCACCCTTCTGTGCAGGTCTCTACCGCCTTCTTGATAATCGATGTCACATCAATGGTGTAGCTCCCCGCTTCACCAATATCCACTGCAGGAGAGTAAACCTCGGCATCGTAGTCCGATTTATCATACCAGCTCGTTCCTTCTAAGGTCGCTCCATGTAAGAAGTAAGCTGTGATCTTGCCGGGCTTGTCTACCTTTGAGGCATCAAGAGCCAATGATGCCGAAGCGATCTGCTCTGGATTGAAGATTCCCTGCGTGCCGAACATATTGATAACGCTCAAATAGACCTGTTTTGTGGGCTCTTTGCCCTCAGAAGCTGCCCAGAGTAAATCGCTATCTTCAAAACTCTGATTGGCATTGTTCGCGTCCACATAGGTCTCAACATCCATCTCTGCTTTAAAGCTCCCTGCGGCGGCAGTCGCGGCCAGAAGCAGGAATATGCCCATAAGCGCATACAAATATCTCAAAGTCATTTCCTCCACTAGAGAGTACCTGTGATCAAACAAATAAAAAGACGTACGTTCATATGGATCTTATGTAGGCAATATGATCTTTTGCATTTTAGAGATCCTCCTTCCGAAACGTCCACACCCCTTCCAGCGTCACCTTCTTTGCCATCCCTCCAAACCTCGCCCCAAGGATCAGCTCCCCTATCTCCTCCTTCATCACCCTGGCAATGCCGATGATGGACGTGGTTGGCCGGGCGTTCACATCCACTGCCATAGGTCGTTCCCCCAACACAAAGTCGATTCCTGCATACCCGGAGAGCCCCAGCGCCACAGCCGCCTTTCTCGCTTCAGCCCAGATCTCATCGGCGCGAGGCGTGTTGTAGGGCACCTGGCTTCCCTGATAGCTCATGCCCTCTCCCTGAAAGTCGATGAGCTGACGGTTGATGGTAAGCGGCAAAAAGCCCTCAACCCCCACGATGAAGCTGGCGGACAGATGCAGCCCCTCATGGTAGCGAGTGACGATCTCCCCGAAACCCGCCCGGGCAAAAGAGGTGACGCGCACGCCCTCTGAGCCGCAGCCCGTGCGCGGCTTTACCACATAGCGATGGCAACCCTGCTCCACAGGATCGGGCCTGTCCACGATCTCGGCCACGGGAACGCCCGCCTGCGCCAGTGCCCGGGTGCAGAGCAGCTTGTCGGCGCATAGCCGCGCCGCGTCGGGACTTGCCCCCAGGTTCACAGTGTTTTTCTCCAGGATCTCCAAAAGATGCGACTGCAGGCCGTCCGGCGCGATCAAGAGACCGGCGTCCGCCTTGCCGTCCAGGACGCCTTCAAACTCCTCTTCTCCCTTCATGAGAATGGGCCGGCCCGCTTCTACGACTGGCCCGCATGTGGGATAGAGCACCTCATGCCCGGCTTTCTCGAAGCTGCTCGCCAGGGTGGCCAGCATGGCCCGCCCCTCCAGCTCGCATGTCCCGCAAAGGCCAAGAGCGGAGGCGTACTCGGCAATAAGAATCTTCATGGGTACAATTGCGGCCCAAATGTACTTAATCCTAAGCTGTATATGCGCTGTTAAAAAAAAATGCAATTTCTCGATCATTTTTCGAGAGATCTGCTTCTCTTGATTAAATAGTACCCCAAAGATAGCGATATTATGATAGCTGAAAGCCCGAGCAGTCCCATATCATTCGTACCGTCATTTATCTCCATGATGATGACTTTTCTGGCCATAACGATCAAGGCCACCAGCAATACACTCAGGACATTAACCGTCTTATCCTGTTGAAAGGTCTTGAAGGTCTCCAGAAGCTCCACTCCGATGAGCACTAATAGGATGCTTCCGAAAAAGCTCAATAGCTCGGCAGTCTGCAGGCTTAAAGGAGGAAATATTAGGTATTTGGCCAGGGTGTAGATCACATCTAAAGTGGCTACAAGCGTTACAAGTGCCATTGTCCAGGTCAATAGGGCCAATATTATATTCTGAAAACGTTCAAGGTATTTCATAAATCTGAGCCCATCACTTCAATCTCGCGACATGTACCATGCGATAAAATGTTAGATGTTAAATATATAGTTATTTCTTTTGTGGAAAGCCATAATCAAATGCATCGCTCTCGGAGCCCTCGGAAAGACCACCGAAGCCAATGAGCTGGGCTATGCGTGCCAATACTAGCTCCGAGTAGTGCGGGTGACCTGTAATCCCTCACTCTTTTTTTGATATGCTTTGAACTGCAAGAGTACTATGTCGGGCCCTCTACCGCCAACTACAAATATCTATAATGATTATAAGAGTAATTAGTCGCTTCATGCCATGATAGGGTGGCGGGCGTGCCGTGGGCTTAACGTATCCGATAATGCTCTGATGACAAGGAAGCTTTTTCCTTGGTACAGGAGATGCATGCCTTCGTGGCACTGCATTTGGTTACGAGTCTGTGAGGCTGAAACTCCGGCTGGCTCAAAAAGTTGCGCGCTGTAATTAGCGCAGTAATCTGCCGGGAGTCTCACGCTAATACACGGTCGGGGCATGTTGCGGCGCAAGTAGAAAGAAGTAGAAGGCGAGAGGCAAGTACGAGGCCCCATGAGAAAAGGGTTCCTGTAAAAAGGACGCTGTGTGGGATTCCAGCGCTCTGTGCCGCCTTCGAGCCCGGTTTAATGTCGAGTTTCGGGCGGGTCAGGCCATCACTTCGGTAGTTGGCTCCAGCCGATTAGGGCGTTGCGGATCGACGCTGGCCTGCCCAGAGACTTGGATTATGCTATTTTGTCAACTACCCACGAATAAATTCGTGGGCTTGCGGCTCCGCAAAAAATCGGGCCACGATGGGCATATTGACTGATGCCCGTGCAGCTATATTCCGAGCTGCAACTATGTCTGCTGGATCAGAGAAACCACAGCAGATACAGCAAAATTCATCCCGAGTATGACGGTTGGATCGAGAGATCTGATGGCAGATCGGACATTCTTGAGATGTATAAGCAGGATCAATGTAAGCAACTGGTACACCAGCAATGGCTGCCTTGTAGCCGATAAACTGTCTGAGCTGATCAAAACTCCAAGAGCTATGTCTATGTCTCTGAACCTTAGTTTGGACCGTTGTCCTCTCTCGGATGCCTTTGAGATCTTCAAGGGCGATCAAAGAAGAGGTGTCTATGGCTTTCTTGACAAGCTTCTTGGAAATGCAATGATTGGTGTCTCTCTTGAACCGGGATTCACGACCAGAAAGTCTATTCAGATGTTTTTTGGCACTATCCGTACCACAACTATGAAGATCAGCTTTGAGATTATCAAGTTTGGCTCTGGTCTTTTCGATCTTCTCACCAGAAAATACTTCACCCATCGAATCTACCGCGATATTCTTAATTCCGAGATCAACACCAAGGACGTTCGTCGGAACGATAATGACAGGTTCAGGGACCTCAACGACGACACAAAGATAGAACTCTTTGTTTCTGAAAATCAAATCAGCTTGACCTCTGATCCTGTCCAATCTCGGAGCATGGTAATCGCAGATCTTAACAGGAGCCTTGATCCTACCATGGACAGTCAACAACGAAACCGTATCCAGCCCTTTCCAAGAGAGGATTCTTTGGTCGTAGATGACGGCTCCATTGAGATCAAAGGTTGGTTTGATAGACTTATCTCGTTTATAGGCTTCGCAAGCTTTAGAAATGGCTCTAACTGCCATTTGGGAGGATATACCAAACTTCTCACGGATATCATGATAAACAATGGGCTGCAACTTGATTTTATTGGCTGTATGCATTTGAAAAGCAATTTCAGCTACATAGTTGCAAGCAGCATTGAACTGATGCATAGTCTCATGGAGAGCCTTCGCTTGCTCTGGTTCAACTACAACTTTGACTTTGAGAGTTTGCATCATGATAGTATAGACATATATGATCAATGGCATAAATACTTAACGTCCGGGGGTGTCCAATTCCTCCCACGAATAAATTCGTGGGCCTCCTTGGACGATCGATCGTGAGTTCTTAAACCAATGGCGAAGGCTGCTTCTTCTCGGGCAGAACGGGCAGAGGCATGGTGTTTATCAGAAGCGGCTGTTCTACATCCTTGGCCCTCTCCACCAGCAGTTCCTTGCCCCAGCGAGTCAGGCCGAAGAGCGGCACGGCGGTTCCCACCTGCACCAGAGGCTTTACCTGCTCACGAATGTGCTTTGAGGCGCAGGCGGTAACAATATCGGCTACCGCCAAAAGCCTCGTTGCATCTTCTCTGCTTAGAGCGGTGAGATGAACACCCACAATCATTATCCGAACTCCTGCCGTCTTCTCCAGCTCTCGCAGCTTTTCCGCGGCTACAGCATCGGCTACAGTAACGGCAAATTTCTTGTACCCGGCCGCTGCCGCATAGGCCGCTCCTTCTATCTGGTCGATCTTGCCGTCCTGGGGGGAGAGCACATGCCCATCCCTGGCCCGGATGCCTTCGATTACCTCAGGTATGGGATCGGTCTTAACAAGTCCGGAGATGTAGCCGCCCATGCCCTGAACCAGATCGGCATTGGCAGTTATCACGCTGCCCGCACCATCGCAAACCGTAACTGCGGCGTCTATAATTCCTGTCTTTATGCCGGTCATCATGGACTCGGAGGCCCCAAAGCCCACGAAGATGCCCATCTGCAGCTTGCGCCGCGCTGAGAACATACCGTGATTTTTTATTCTAAACTCCATATTTGCGGTGGCAGACTCGGCAGTCACCTTTTTTATGCCCCTGATCTTGTCGAAGAGGGGGCACCATTCAATCATGGGCTCGCTGGCATCCAGCACCTTTTCGCCTTCCACTTTGACGCGAGATTTGCCTAATAGCTCCATTATGTGCATTTAGTCCTCCAGGGAGAAGTAGACCCTTCGATTGTTCTTAACATGAGCAGTTCCCTGCTATATTAAGTCAATTAGTAATCATGACAGGGGTACGATTCATCTCCTGCCTGAAGTCGGGGGTCTTCTCTACACCAGTACCCCAACGAGATAAAAAGAAATGTCATACATATAAAAAAATAATTAATAAGACACCCAGGTTTTTCACCTCAATGGAATTATTTTCGACGAAACTTATATATATGTTATCACTCTTTATGCGCCTGGTGACCGCTTTGATTACATCAACCGCCTCAGACCTGAAAGTAGAGCGCGATGAATTTGCATCCATACTCATGAAGGTAGGCCTGAAAAGGAACGTGGCCAAAGTTTTGACCTATCTGGCAGGGATGCAAGAGGCAACATCCCGCGAGATAGAGATTGGATCGGATCTTCGCCAACCGGAAGTGAGCATTGCCATGCGGGAGATTCGAAAACTTGACTGGATTGCAGAGAGGGACGAGAAAAATCCAGGAAAGGGACGACCATATCGCATTTACAAGTTAAATAGAAGCCTTCCTGAAATTGTCGATTACCTGGAGAATGAGAAGTCAAAGGAATCCGAAAGGGTGATGAGACAGATTGAAAAGCTCAAATCCTTGAGGTCCAATTGAACCGCACAACATTTTCTTTTCTATATGCCAAAAACTATATACTGATTGATTACTAGAATAAGGCAGAACAAAAGTAGAGGGGATGGAGATTAAGTACATCATCGACGAAGCCCTGGGCAGATCTGAGGCCGAGAGCAGGATCAAGCCTTCCAGCATGATCCAGAGCGATGAAGAGCTGGTTATGGTTTTAGAAGAGCTGACCACGGTTATCCGAGTTATAGGATGCGGTGGAGGCGGCTCGAATACTATCGACCGTCTGGCAGAGTGCGGCATCCAGGGTGCGGAGCTGTTTGCCATCAATACCGATGCCCAGCATCTTTTGCACATCAATGCCGACCGACGTTTCCTCATTGGCAGACGCACCACACGTGGCCTGGGGGCAGGAAGCCTGCCCGCCATCGGAGAGGAGGCAGCCCTGGAGGATATCGATGAGATTAAAGCCTCCGTGGAAGGAGCAGATATGGTCTTCGTTACCTGTGGACTTGGCGGTGGCACGGGCACAGGAGCCTCCCCCGTAGTAGCGGAAGCCGCCCGCGAGGCAGGGGCTCTCACCATTGCCATCGTCACTATCCCCTTCAGTGCAGAAGGCTCCATCAGAATGCAGAATGCCGAAGCCGGCCTGAAAAGACTGCGAGAGGTTTCGGACACCGTAATTGTGGTGCCTAATGACCGACTCTTAGATGTGGTCCCCAACCTCCCCTTGCAGGCCGCATTCAAAGTCGCCGATGAGGTGCTGATGCGCTCCGTCAAGGGCATCACTGAGTTGATCACCCGGCCCGGACTGATCAATCTGGACTTTGCCGATGTCAGAACGGTCATGACCAACGGCGGCGTGGCCATGATCGGCATGGGCGAGGCAGAAGGTGAGGAAAAGGCCCGAGACTCCGTCAGGAAAGCTCTAAGAAGCCCACTCCTGGATGTGGATGTATCGGGCGCGACCTCGGCCCTGGTAAACGTGGTGGGTGGCCCGGACATGACCATCACCGATGCCGAAACTGTGGTAGATGAGGTCTACCAGAAGATCAATCCTGATGCTCGCATAATCTGGGGAGCGCAGATAGACCCGAACCTGGAGCATACTCTGCGAACCATGCTTGTGGTCACTGGTGTATCGTCCCCGCAAATACTGGGAAAGGACCTGAACAGGCGTGTTACATCCAGACATGGCATAGACTTCCTCCCTCGCCGGGCGCGCTACTGAGAGCGGATGTGATAGTTATTCTGACCGAGAAGGTGAGCGGTGAGCTTGAGATGCTGCAACGGCACCTGGTCATCCTCAAGCAAGTGGTGGAGAACGAGCCCATAGGCATCCTCAAGCTGGCAGAGGAAACAAAGATACCCAGCCACAAGGTACGTTATTCCCTGCGGGTTTTAGAACAGGAAGGATTAATCAAGGCTTCCGCTCCAGGAGCGGTGACCACGGAGGAAACCCAATCTTTTCTAAAAGAGCTGGACGGCATGATTGAGAATCTGGCCAAGCGGACAGAGGATCTGTTAAAGATCAAGATCGCGAGGTAAATGCGTTATTCTCGAATTGCACAGGCCTTGCAAGAGATCTCCCAGGCCCCGCGTAGCCTCAAGGTCGATCTGGCGACGGGCCTTCTGGCTGAGATTACGTCTACGCCAAAGATGCTCTGTCCAGTCGTGCGGCTGCTTTTAGGGGAACTGTGGCCACCCTGGGAGGGAAGGGAGATGGGCATAGGCCCAGAGGCCCTCATGACGGCATTGACAGAGGTATCTGACCAAGATCTACCTTCTCTGCGAGAGAGATACCGTGATATGGGGATGGTGGCCGAGGTGGCGCTGGGGCAGAAAGGGCAGCATTCCCTTTTTCCGGGGCCTCTCGAAGCATTATCGGTTTATGAAAAGCTTCGGCACATCTCTGCCATGAACGGCAAGGAATCGGAGCAGCGCAAGAATGCTTTGCTTAGAGGCCTATTTTTGGAAGCCACGCCCCTGGAAGGAAAGTACATTGCACGCACGGCTCTGCGAAACATGCAGGCCGGCATCGGGCATAAGACCATGATTGCCGCACTCTCTTCCTCACTGCACTGCGACATTAAGAAAATTCGCCGTGCTTACGGCCTCATGCCGGATCTGGGCAGCATTGCCACTCTGGCGTGCGACCGGGAGCTGGAGAGGATAGCAATTCAGCCCAAGGTCCCAATCCGGTTCATGGTCATTCGCACCGGCAAGCCCGTGATTCCCGGTGCCTTTCTACCTAAATACCCCGGCTTGAGGGTGCAGATTCATAAAATAAAAAAGGAAGTTCTGATCTTCACATCACAACTCCGAAATATCACAGTTGTCCTGAACGACATACCTCGGTTACTTGGAAAAATAGAATCGGATTTTGTTGCAGATGCCGACCTTATAGGCTTTCATGATAAGAAGAAAGGGATTTGCAGCCAGGCAGAAATGCTAAGGTATATCAATCGCCGTCGCCTCTCTCGAAAAAGCAACATTCATCCAGCTCTCCTGGCCTATGACCTCATCGCCCTGCAAGGAGAAGACATTTGCAGTATGCCTTATCAGGATCGACGAAAGAGGCTTTTATCAATACTTGGCGAGCCCAAAGCCATGCCTTTTCAGGGAATATCTCCGGCCTATGAAGAAGTCCTTATGGATAAAGGCGCCGTAGATGAATTTCGGAGCAAGGCAGAGATTGACGGAGCCAGGGCATTGCTAGAGCGAGATCTTCAGGCCGCCTATCGCCCCGGCATAGTTGCCGAGCAGGATTTCATCATTAGAGCCGAGCATAATCTCGCGGCCCTGGTCGTGCGGGCGTCGTGGGGCCACGGAAATATAGAGAAGAATTCGGCAAGATATCAAATGCAGAGGTTATCCTGAACCTTAAGATCAGAGGTGCGCATAAAAGTGGAGGGAAATACAGCATTCTTGAGCCTGTGATTGAAGGCTTCAGGCTCAACGCTTCCCTAGGGGATGCGGATGAGTTGCAGGGGCTGGAGAAGATCTGCCGCGAATGATCCTCGGACCCTTTGATCCCTGGAAGAGCCCGCTATGCACCTGCCCGGCCAAGCTGAGTCTGAATCCCTACACGGGATGCCCGCACGGCTGCCTTTACTGCTACGCTTCGTCCTACATCCCCCGTTTTGCAGAGTGCCGCCCCAAGGTCGATCTCTTAAAACGCCTGGCCAGAGAGGCGGCCAAGGTCAAGCCCGGCACCCTGGTGGCATTGTCTAATAGCTCCGATCCCTATCCACCCCAGGAAAAGGTGCTTCAGCTCAGCCGGGGCTGTTTGCAGATCTTAAAAGAGCGGGGTCTTTGTGTCCAGGTGGTGACCAAGTCGCATCTGGTGGCCCAGGATGCTGAGCTATTGGCTGACATGAGAGCCTGCGTGGCCATAACCGTCACTACGCTGCAGGACTCAATTTGCCGCCGGCTGGAGCCGGGAGCGCCACTGCCAGCAAAACGCCTTGATGCCATGACAAAGCTGGCAAAAAAGGGTGTGGCGGTCTCGGCCAGAATTGATCCCATCATCCCCGGCATCAACGATGAGGAGATCGATGATCTGGTACTTGCCGTCTCACGGGCCGGAGCCGGGCACATAACCTCGTCCACTTATAAGGCCCGGCCGGGAAATATGAATAAGATCATCTCCGCCTTTCCAGAAGAGGGCGCGGCTTTAGAGAGCCTTTTTGCCAGAGGCGGCAAAGTTGCAGGAAGCTGCTACCTTCCGGTAGAGACCAGGCGCGATCTGATGCAGAGGGGGAAAGAGAGTGCAGAGCGAGAGGGCGTGACCTTCTCCTCTTGCCGGGAAGGATGGGCAACAGTTCCGGGAACAAACTGCGATGGGTCGCATTTATTGTCTTTTTTTGCCGCCAGCCCGTAATGTCGTCCCTGCCGAGGAGGACGAGGGCATAAATGAGATGCGGTCCCTTAATTGTGGTCTTCGTCCATGAAAGTCTATTTATATGAAGAATAACTAGACTTGACGATAATTCTTCTCAAAGGGGAGGATGTTCAAGCTACAGTCATAAATGCTATGCGCTAGTGGAATAGGAGGTATTCAATATGAGGAAAATTTTGGCTATCACTGTGGCCCTCATGATCGCAGCCATCGTTTTAATGCCTGCTTTGGGGTACACTAATCAAGCTGCAGGAAATCAGTCTTACACTGCAAAATCGGGAAATCAAGTCGAACACAGCTTCAAAACATTAAATGTTCCCGCCCATAACCTGACTCCGGATATGATGGCAAACAAGTATTCTTTCAAGTCCGCCGCCGTTCAGAGTACCAGGATGCCCTACTCGTTCCAGTCGGGAGCTGCCACACCCTACTCAGTTAAGCTGGTGAATGCTGGTTCACAGGGCATGAAGCCGGTCTTAAAGCTGGGCAGCATCAATAAGGTGAAAGTGGCTGCGCCAGTGGTTGAGCCTGTAGCCACATCAGTGGTTGAACCCATAGCTACGCCGGTGAATGAGACGGTAGCCACACCCGTGGTTGAACCCGTAGCTACGCAGGTGAATGAGACCAAATTCACTATCGAAGGGATGATCGTGGATAATAATCAAACCGGCTTGGCCGGCTGGACCATAAACCTGACAACGGGTGGAGTTGTTATCAATAGCGTTCCCACAGCCGCGGACGGCAAGTTTGCCTTCCCAGACCTGGCTGCTGGCGAGTACACCGTCTCCGAGGTCCTCATGCAGGGCTGGAGCGTAATCTCCCCGGCAGAGGGCAAGTCTGTATTGAACATCACCAATGCCAGCGTGACAGATCTGGTATTCGTCAATCAGCTCCTGCCAGTTGTAGCTGTACCAGAGGTAGTCGTGCCCGTGGTTGCAGAGAACTTAACAACTCCAGCCAATGGCACTACACTCATCAACGCTACTGAAACGATCAATGCCACTGTGTAGGATCGGCAAAAAAGCAATCTAATGAATCATGACCCTGGTTCTCCAGGGTCCCTCTTTTCGTTTTTCCTTCGCGCCATTCAACTCGTTGCCCAAGGAGTCCCCATCTCTTCAGGGTGGAGAGGAATTAGGCGGTCCCGTGCGATAAGTATATTAACTATTGAATGATACATACAATACTATGCTTCAGACATTGTTGGTTAAGCTTATCCCTCCCAAGAGCAATACAAGATGCTATCTGAAACAATGAAGAGGTTTAACGAAGCTTGTAATGAGATAGCTGAAACGGTCTTTGCTATCCATAGTGCCAACAAGATAGAAGTCCAAAAGACGGTGTATTATCCTATCAGGGAGAAATTCGGCCTCTCTGCACAACTCACTATTCTTGCTATTCGTAAGGTCTGCGAAGCCTACAAGCGAGATTAGTCCATTAAACCAGAGTTTAGGCTCGATGGTGCTTTGGTCTACGATCAGAGAGTTCTTTCTTGGAAGGGGCTTGATAAAGTATCTATGGCAACTCTGCACGGCAGACAAATTGTCCCTACCAAGTTTGGAGACTATCAGAGAGCTAGAATGGATCGGATCAGAGGACAGGCAGACTTGATCCTTGTTAAAAGGATCTTTTACCTGTGCGTTGTGGTCGGAGCCTCCGAAGAGTCTCCTTATGATCCTAAAGGGGTTCTTGGTGTCGATCTTGGTATCAAGAACCTGGCTGTAGATAGCGATGGAGAAGTCCATTCTGGTGAGCAGATCACCAATACCAGAGAGCAACTTGATTCCCTCAAATCCAGACTCCAATCCAAAGGCACTAAATCCGCTAAACGTCATCTTAAGAAGCTCTCGGGTAGGATGGCTCGATTCTCCAAAGACGTTAACCATTGCGTTTCCAAGAAGCTTGTTACGAAAGCCAAAGGCACTCTCAGGTCTATTGCTCTTGAAGATCTCCAGGGCATTAGAGACAGAGTTACGGTTAGGAAGGCACAGCGTCGCAACTTGCATACTTGGAATTTTGGGTTGCTTAGAATGTTTGTGGACTACAAAGCCAAGATTGCAGGTGTCCCTGTGGTCTTTGTAGATCCCCAAAACACTTCTAGGACTTGCCCTTCATGCAGACATATATCGAAGGAGAATAGACCTACCAGAGACGAATTTAGATGTGAGTCTTGCGGTTTCGCTGGTGCGGCGGACTACATCGCTGCTATGAACATAGCTTTTAGGGCTGTTGTCAGCCAGCCTATTGTGACGCGATTTTTTGTGCAGTCACAAGCCCCATCCTTTAGGGTGGGGTAGTTGACCCAATAATCTTTCATAGGTTGAAGGATAAGAAGTTAATGATTATTTTGGGGGATATTTGTGAAAACAAGAAAATTATGGATGCTATCTGGCCTCTTTGCATTGATACTGGCCGCACCGGTCTACGCCCTAGGATTTTACGGGTCCGGCCCCTGCGAGGCGAGAAATGCAATAGAAGCCTATTGCGTGAATCATGGCGGATGTCCTAAAGACGGATACTGCAATTTTCCGGACGGCAGCTTCTGTGAGCTTCGCTCCTTTTACAACGGCACCTGTCCGGGACGAGAATACTACGAGCAGGCCATGTGGATGACAGAGGCCTACAACTTCCTTTACAGCGACTGGGGATACAGCCCAATGCCTAATATGTACCCGAATAATTACCCCTATTACTATCGGCCAACTTATGCACAGGGATATGGCATGTAGTAATCGTGGGAACGATAACCAATAAAAGGGGGAAGGGGGGAAAAATCACCTACCATCCCATTTAATTTTATGAGAGGAGGTCCAGCTTGAATTTCTCGAAGCCGATCTCTTCTATGAACTCGCCCAGACGCTGCTTTTTGGCGTGGTCCTTGTAGTAGTTGATTATCTTATTGATGAGCGAAAAGACCTCTTCATCGGAAAGATTATCGGCCAGTATCACTCCCAGTCGAGGCTTGACTCCGCTGCTTCCCCCTACCAGAAGCCTCCATCCCTTGGACAAACCTATCAAGCCGATATCTTTTACGGCCGGCTCGGCACAGGAGTTTGCGCATCCGGATACACCAATTTTAAATTTCCAGGGAAGAAGCATGCCATGATATAGCTCATCCAGCTTCAAGCCTACGCCCACGGAATCCTGCTGGCCGCGCTTGCAGAAGGTGGTTCCGGGGCATATCTTGATGCTTCGAACGCATAGACCAATGGCTGCCCCTGCCTTCATTCCCAGATCCTTCCAGGCATCATCGATGTCCTTGGGATCAATTCCAACGATGGCGATTCTCTGTGCCGAGGTGATCTTGAGAACTTTGGCATTGTATTTCAGAGCCACATCGGCGATCCTGCGTAGACCAGCCGGATCTATTATGCCGCCTGGGATATGTGGTGCTATGGCATAGGTCTCTTTGTCCCTCTGCACAATTGCGCCCTTTTCCAGAATATCTTTGGACATGGTTTTAGTTCACCAGTCCCATAGCCACGGTTCTTCCCAGCAAGAAGCATTTCTCAATGTCCTCTTTGCTTGGAACCTGAATGGATGTGGTCCCTGGCTCAATCACCAGCATGCCGAAGGACTTCATTCGAGCAATGATGGTAGGAACGCCTTCTCCGCTCCATCCATGCGAACCGAAGGCCACCCCTACTCTTCCCTTTAAATCAAGCTTGGCAAGCTCCTTCAGGTAAGGGTCCATGGACTTAATAAGCTTGTAGTTGTAAGTTGAGCCGCCCAAAGCTATGGCTGCGGCATTTAATACATCATCGGGCGAGGCATCATAGGCGTCTTTAATTACCACCTCGATGCCTGGAATGGTTAATGCACCGTTAGCAATGGCCTCTGCCATCGTCTTGGTCCTTCCCATACCACTGGCATAAATTATCGCCATCTTAGGCATACGAAATCCTCCATATCAATCAGACTCGCATTTTATAACTAATTTATGGTGTGGTCACCCCACCGGCAAAAGAATCAGATTATTTGCAGAACCAAATCACGAGAAAAATCGCAGCAAGAATTGAAGAATCGAATAGACAAGAGAATATACGTCACGAGACTTGCTGATGAGGAGCCAATTTTTAAGTTTCGTTCGCGACTCAATTCCTCATCAGCATTGCTCTGAAGACATCATGCGTTTGCCTTTGCCTGCGAGGCAGTCCCACTGGACCTGCTCTTGCGGTGCCTTATGACATGGCGCGAGCGTCTTCCTGCGACCTCTTCGCTTTTTACCCACTCACCCGTCTCGTCGTCCTTTTCGTACTGCTCTTTCACGGCCGACCAGGCAGTTTCGTGAGATGCCTTCTCGCGATCTGCGTCCTCAGTACTCTCCAAATCCTCCCAACAGCCGTTATAAGCCTTCATGTAAAGGGCCTTGGCGCGGCTGGGCAAATTTCGCACGCTTTTGGGCAGCTCGCTTATGCTCTCGAATGGCATCAAATACACCTCCTGTCAATGTTTGAGCTTTTTGATAACCAGCTTACTATGAAGATCCTGGTTAAAAGGTTTTGGGATCAGGGAGGAATGAATATCATCCCTTCCCGGCTCCACAGCAATCTTCCATCGTCACCCTTTACGGCCAGTACCTCTGCGCTCTCAGATTCTCCTAGCTTGTAGACGATCAGGTCTCGCTGTCCTTCTCCAGTCAGGTCCGGGCCGGCCACGACGTAGACCAGGCAGGAAAAGGATTGCTGCCAGAGCAACTTTCCATTAGAGCCCTGAAGAACGGCGATATCGCTACTAATTGAACCGTTCTTTGCATACTTCATGAGATAGACTACCAGTTCGCCCCGCCCGTCGCCGGTCAGATCTATTACTGGTACGGCCAGGGCCGGGCCGGCAAAACTGTGGTTCCAGAGCATTTTGTGCTCTTGGCCGTCTCTGGCCTCAAATATGGTGGCCGTGATGTTCAGAAGAGACTCTTCACCAACGCCCTCGCTCGTCATCGATCCGTTCAATTTATAAATTGCGGCAATGCTGTCTTGCACAAGGTCGTTTGTGAGGTTGCCGGCCGGATATTCGATTGCCAGAGCACCGGAAAAGATTCTCTCATCCAGATTTGTGCCATTGGAACCGCTTACCCGGGAAATGCTGGTGAATATACTATTGTTCATGCTGTCCAAGCCGAATACGTGCACCAGAAACTCTGTGGCGTTGTCTTTGCTGGTATCTTGGACGGGATAGGCAAAGGTCATGGCCAGCAACTGGGGCCGGCTCCAAATTACAGTGCCGTTGCTGCCGTCAAGGACGGAAACGCTGCTGTAAGGAATGAAGCTCGCGGCAGACAGAATTTCATTTATCATGATATCCGTTTGGCCATCGCCATTGAGGTCTCCCGCCGTTGTGGCAAAGACCAGGGAGCCGGGATAATCCTTTTGCCATAAAGTGCTGCCGTCGCCGCCGCTGAAAGCCGATATTTCTGAATTAAAGGCTCCCGTGTCGGCATCACTGCTGAGGTTCATGACCAGAAGGTCTGTGGCATTGTCCCCGTTGAGATCTGTTGCGGGAAATGCCAGGCTGATAACTTCCGGCTCACTTTGGATCTGGGAATAATCATAATAGTTGTCTGAAAAGTTAAGATCTTTAAATGCGAATTCTGAAGAATTAAAGTCTGACGAGTTAATGGTCATGTAATTTAATGCAGTGTGATTTTGTGTCGTTTGGTTGCTTAAATTCATTGCCAGAAGATCATCAATTGATTCGGATTTGTTATCCACTGCTGCCCCCGGAGCCAGCAACAAAAAGCATGCAATCAGATAAATCGCGATTAATTTTATGTTAAATCCCCCTGCGATATTTCATGAGCAAATTGAGATGCTTGCATATGAACCTTCGCCTCTTTTCAAGAAAAATACACGGAAAAAGGTTAGCTTTGTCTTGTTTAAAAAATTAGGTTATGATAAAAGCCACCGGTCAGGATGGCCCAGATGGAATTATCTTCTCATATTCTCCCTTGCCGCCTTCATTTTTGCCAGGGCAGCCTCCCTATCCAAGGCCATCTTCTCTCTGCCGGTGGCAATATCCTCCTTTCCTGTCTTGGCCGGAGTTACCTCATTATCTGTAACCAGGCTGGGAGTTGTATCATTCTGGATCGCGGCCACGGCAGGAGCGACTGTATCCGTGGTATCCGGACAATTGCTGGGGGGTGCAATGCCCTCATTTACAGCTATGCTCAAATTGCCCAGGAAGGTCGCCATCATATTCGCGCTCATGTTTATATCCGTCAGTACCAGGGCAACGGTCAGATTGTTCGGCTGGTAAGCGATGAGGTTCCGATTTCCTATCTGCCCCAGGAGAACCGGTCCGATCTCCGATTCGTTATACACGGTCTGGGCCAGAATAGGATCAAAAGCTTCCAGATAAGGCTTCAGCTTTGCGGGTTCCAGCTCTTCATAAGGCGCCTGGCAGGGGTAGAGAAGATGCAGTTCGACCCTGTTTCCGTCCAGCAGCATTGATGCCGCAACCTCTCTTCCGCCGGTATAATTTGCTTCTGCCATGGTTTCTGGCTCCACAACTACCTCTGGGGGAAGACAGAAGACAAGTTTGGCATAGCTGCCCATCTCCGCTCCCGTGCAAACGTCTTTTTCCTGTGCAGCTGCCGCAGAAAACACAGTCATCAGGCCAAGCGTGATGCAGCAAAAAAGCAGCATCTTTCCAAGAGACACCGATCTATTCTCCAATTTCTTAAATTTCATCCAATCCACCTCATTGCTAATCTGTTTTATCTCCCTTACAAATTCTAAATATTTGTTTGCGATTATACCTCTCAAACTATTTAGCCGTTTTCCAGTCGGTTTTCCGGGAAGTCCGGTCGTT
>JANYKI010000017.1 GCA_025361645.1 Methanothrix sp. | reverse complement strand
ATTGTTAGGAAAGAAGTAGCGGCATGGCAAAAATTCAGGGACAACAAAAAAGCAAAGGTAAAATGGCATTTCACAACTAAGGATGCTAGGATAAAACTATCTCGCCTTTATCCGACATTACAGAGTTGACGAGACACTAGGCGGAATTGTTCTGCCGGCGGTGTACCACATATATTTATAGATGGTCGTGGAATAAAGGCTACCAAAGGAGCGGGATTTGTACCAAACACAAATTTGATATACCATTGAATGAGAGTGATGCGAGGATAATGGTCACTGCCGTTCGAAGCGGACGGCAGTAATTATAAATTAAGGTGGGAAACAATTTTGGCGGACCGTGCAGCGGTATTTATTGATGGTGCTTATTTAACCAAGATTCTAGATGTTGATTTTGGCAAACCCAAGATCGACCTGGCCGGATTTTCGGATATTCTTTGCGGCAATTATGAGCGGCTGAGAACCTACTACTATAATTGCATGCCCTACCAGAGCTGCCCTCCTACGGAGGACGAGCGTCGCAGGTTTGCCGCCATGGACAAATTCGTCTACACACTACGAAAGCTTCCCAGATTTGAGGTGAAGCTGGGGCGCCTGGGCTGCGTGGGCGGCGAGTTTATCCAAAAGAGGGTGGACATCGCTTTAGCCGTGGATCTGGTGCGGCTCAGTTGCGGCAGGATGATCGGAAAGGCGGTCATCGTTACTGGTGACAGTGATTTCTTGCCCGCCATAGAGGCAGCAAAGGAGGCAGGCGTGCTGGTGACGCTCTACTACTCGCAAAGCTCCATCCACGACGAGCTGCTCTCTGCCGTGGACGAGAGCGCAGTCATAGGACAGAATCTCATAGTTCAGGTGACGAGATAAAAGCTGCAGGAAGCATTCTGCAGCCTTTGGCTCTTTCAGCTCTTTTTCTTCGCGTTCTCGTCCTTGGCGTAGACGTCCCGCAGATCTACGACCTTCTTTGACTTTCCGGCCGTTCTGGGTATGGACCCCTTCTCCACCAGCTCGATCTTGCTTCTCACATTGAGCACGGACTTGATCTTCTGTTCTGTCTTCTTCTGGATCTTTGCCAGGTCAGTGAGTTCGCCGGTGAAGGCCTCGTCCTTAAGTTCCACCTGGATGCTGATCTCGTCCAGGCCGTGCTTCTTTCTGTCCACGACCACCTGGAAGTAGTTGCCAATCTCAGGAATGCTGACCAGCACATCCTCGATTTGGCTGGGGAAGACGTTGATGCCGCGCACAATGAGCATGTCGTCCGCCCGGCCTAAGAACCTGTGCAGCTTTCTGCTGGTGCGTTTGCATGGGCAGTTCTCTTCCATGATGTAGGTTACGTCGCCCGTGTGGTATCTGATGAGGGGCATGGCCTCTTTGGTAAGCGAGGTTATGACCAACTCTCCCGGCTCTCCCGGTGCACAGGGCAGCTCATTTTCATCCAGAATCTCGATCAGGAAGTGGTCCTCCCAGATGTGCAGGCCATTTTGCTCCTGGCACTCGAAGGCCACGCCCGGACCCATCATCTCGGAGAGGCCGTAGGAGTCGTAGGCTTTGATGTGCAGTGTTTCCTCCAGCTCCTTTCTCGATTCATCCGACCAGGGCTCGGCTCCAAAGCAGCCGATGCGTAGCATAAGCTTGTCCACCACGCTCCTGGCCTTAGCCGTCTCTGCCAGGTAAAGCGCGTAAGAAGGTGTGCAGTGCAGCACCGTCACAGCGAAGTCCATCATGATCTCGAGCTGCCGCTCCGTGTTGCCCACGCCGGAGGGCACCGCCATGGCCCCCATGCGCTCGATGCCGTAGTGCACCCCGAGACCGCCCGTGAAAAAGCCGTAGTTCACAGCGTTCTGGAAGATATCACCCTTCTTGACCCCGACCATGACAAAGTCGCGAGCCATGAGGTCCGACCAGGTCTCGATGTCTTTGGCCGTGTAGCCGACCACGGTGGGCTTGCCGGTCGTGCCGGAAGAGGCATGCACCCGCACCACTTCCTCTAGCGGAACGGCAAAGAGGCCGAAGGGATAGTTGTCCCGCAGATCCTGCTTTTTGGTAGTGGGCAGCTTTGCCAGGTCCTTGAGGCTCTTGATGTCCTCAGGGGTGATGCCTGCCTGCTTGAATTTTTTCTCGTAAAAGGGAACGTTTTTGTAAACCTTCTCTACCACACTCTTGAGCCGCTGCAGTTGCAGCTCCTCAAGCTCCTTTCTCTCCATGAGCTCCAATTTCGGTTGCCAGTAATTCATTTTCATACCCTGGTGAATTTTAATTGCTCTGCCTATGCGATACAGTGCCATGAGAGGAAACGTCAGGGTATATCAATAATTCCCATGCTGCCCAAAAAATTGGAATGGATGATTGATGATGATAGCGAGCCTGTGTAGTCGGAAACTACCATAGATTTAAATACTATACTTGTTAAAAAATACTATATAAGTTTGGGTTGAATTAGGTGAAAAGATGTCGATTATACATGCTCCTATGGGCTATAAGGGGAAATAATGCATGCCGTAATCAAAATGCAGCAGAAATAATTGATAATAGCGGCGAGCCTTTGCTGGTTCAAAAGGCTGACGAGCGGTTTGGGATCAAGATCGGCCTAATGCATATTGCAAACGCCTCTTACGATTTTTCGGAATCTGATGTAGCTGCTGAAGCTGTAAATATGGTCTTGCCGAGTGGAGCTAAAGGTGTGGATGTACTGGTCTTTGGGCATTTACATGAACCCATAATCGTGTGGAACAAAAATTCGCAAGGAAAGAGGAGACTTCTGGTCTGTCCCGGACCCGGCGGCAAAATTGGGCTGTCTCATAAGTGCTCTCCTTCACCAACGGTAGCATTATTGGATATCGAGAGACGCAATATTTCCCGCGCTGAAATCATTCGTATAGTTTGGCCTTAAAAAAAATTTCTGAAATATCCTGTATGCAATAGATGATGATGTACCACTGATAATTTGGGTGAAAAAATGGTATGTGTTTAGCAGGCCAGCTTCTCGGTTAGCATTTGGAGACTATTCAATCCTCTCTGTCCCGTCATGATTCGCTCATGAATTGGTCGGCTCTACACCCGGATTGATAATAAAGGTGAACTAGTAGTCAAACCCGTTGTTGATTTTCCCGATGAATTTCCGGACTTTCTCGATAGAATACTCTTTTGACTCTCGAAGCAGATGTGCCCAACATCGCTGAATGCGATTTGTGAACCTGGCATAAGGTTTCCAACCGTCGCATACGATTATTCCCTTGAATCTCCGCGTCAAGACTTTCGTCAGGACTTTCATGCCTCGGCTCTTTCGAATCACGAAAAAAGACTCCGATGGTGTGGAAAAGGTCCAGATCCAATCTATTCGAAAAGGAACGCCGAGATCAGCCCCGCAATCTGGGCATAGATCAATTGTGACTTCTACCTGTCTATCCGGAGCAGCATAAGGTCTTGTTACGCCTTTGTGCCCAATTTTTTGTCCGGGCTTTCCTTTGTTATTCTTATTTGGATCTTTTTTGCGACTGCGGCCACGTCTTAGACTTGGTGGGGTATGTGCATTCTCATATTGGGCTAGTCGGGCTTCAAGCTCACTGATCTTAGCCTTAAGCGGCTCAATTTCACCTACTCTTGCCTTAAGCAACTCATTCTCAAGCTCTAATTGTTTGATCCGCTCTTGAGGTTGCTTGATTGTTTCTTCTTCTTGAAATCATAATTCTGTGCTTCGCTATTCTTGCGCTTTGAGAGCAAAGCCAGATTTCCCAGCTTATGTAGCCAATGCTCGCGGGCCTCTGGAGACCATTTGTATTCGTGCCGCGGCTTCCAGCGCACAAAGATATCGTAAGGCGCTTCGCCTTCCAGTATCAGCTCCAGCCGCTTTTTGAGCGTCTCGGCAGCAGCCCGCTTTTCCGCAGCTCCGTCCACGCCGCTTTTGATGTCGTTCTTCTGACGGCTGATCCAGTCGCCCAGATAGGTGTAAATCATTAAATCCTTTTTCGTCAACGCAAAAAGCTCAGTAGCTCTTTCAAGTTGAAATATTCATATCCGCCATACTGCGCAGGGAAATCCTTTATTGCCAACCAGAGATCACCGGTTTCGGGATAAGCAATAAAACTCCACATATTGGCGACATGAGCCTTAAACTCGCCCAAAGGCTCTTTTGCTTGATAAGCGAAATCAGGATATAGAGCACATATCGAGCAGAGTATATTGTTTGTCCACGAGGGAAAATTCCTTTGGCGGGTCATCTTTGTATAAGGATCATAGCAATCACTTAGCGGTCGTAACGAAATAACTTAGGTATATTTATATATTTTATTTCGGCTTAATTGTATAATTCCATTCTTCGTGAAATTTCTCAATTGTTAGGTTTATTTCTTTTAATTCATTGTCGGATATCTTAATGCCTTTTTGGTAGACTTTTTTATCCATGCCACACTCTACATGAAGCCCTTTTTGAGTA
>JANYKI010000008.1 GCA_025361645.1 Methanothrix sp. | reverse complement strand
CGAAGTATCACGCGAAGACGCGAAGTTCCGATGAGAGAAGGACAATTCTTGCCACACCCTTTAGGGACGTGCTGCGCGGGCGCGAGCCTGTGGGTCGGGCACAGGCGTGCGTGAATGCGGGCGCGGTGCAGGTGGGCGCGGGCGTGACTGAGGCTGTGCCAGCCAGCGCTGAAAAGGCTGTGGAGACGGAGCCGCCCAAGGTGCAGCCTGTTGCACCGGCGGTCGGGCCCCTGCAGGAGGAGCCTGCGGTGGCTGCCGAAAGCCAAACCGGGAGCGTGGCCAAGCCCGAGGGCCGCAAGAGGGGCAGGTCGAAGAAGGCGGAGAGCGAGGGGAAGGCGGAGGCCAAGACCGGGAAAAGGCAGAAGTCGCTGTTCGACTTCTAGAGATCGATAAATCCCGACAGGATTTCAAGATGGAAACGGAAGAAGATGTAGTAGGAAAATACTACGATTTGAACAAGAACCAGAGTCGTAAAAGGTAGACATGGAGATTCTGGAAGCGAGGATAATTATGGCGCAAGGAGTAAAGCGTGCAGGAAAACTGCTGCCAAATGAATTCATCCACAGGTTGATAGTAAAAAAGGTCATTATCCGCACTTACGCAGGAGACCTACCTGTCACCAAGCACGATCGAGAGATACAACTACTATAGGATCTTGCTCCATACGGCAAAGGGCAACTACTAGTATTCAAGCATGCTATTGTCATAACTTATCTGGTATCCCTTTTTGAAAAGATATACGGCAATGATAAGACCTTCCAGAAGGAAAGTGATATTATCCATGAGATACTTAGTTAATAGCAGCGTCCGGATGATATAGAAGATAGAGGAATTATAAAATGAATATGTATGTAGTCAGAGCGCGCGCGACAGCACACGAGCGGTCTGAGTTTGATAATGAGATCAAGCTGAATTTGCGTCTTGGAATTGCAACCGTCCATTGGCGCGTGAAACTTGACCTAAAATCCGTGCACGATCCAATGGATATTGTTCGCTATTTCCAGGAAAACATCCCAGATGATTACCAAAAAACTGAAAAGGGTTGGCTAAAAATATCTAGAGAGCTACTCTTATTTGCCAATAATATTAAAGAAGGTGATCTGATCTTTACTCCAGATACCCCTCGGAATCAAATTTGGGTAGGAAGAGTTGTCAAACCGTATAAATTCGATCCAATTCTATTGGATGATAACAAGCGAAATATCTATCACATTTTAGAAGAAGTAAAATGGCACACAGAATCACTATCCCGCGATGATATGCCAGAAACAATATGCTCACCAGGTCATGGAAAGAAAGGATTAGATCTCCGAGGTACTGTCTATCTGATCAAGGACGAAGATTGCAGGAGCGATCTCCTGAAGATTATGAGAGAAAGGGACATCTTTAAAGAGTTGAACCTGCGGAACAATCTATAGAATCTATAGTTGATGCAGATATAGATTCGATCAAAGGAGAAGAAGGATTATCTGAAGGCAATAGAAGTTAAAAATTACGTAGTGCGCAATTTGATTTCATGGATTTATATGTGGCCTGTAACTTTGACTTTGAGCTAAGATACCGGAAACTGGGTTGGAAGTTTATTGGAGTTCATCATTTGAAGCAAGTAAGTTCGATTGAAAAAGAAAGACATGTTAATCTTGAGACAGAATGGCAGTAGTATGTTCAAACTGTCATAGAATGATTCATCGAGAAAAAGACAAGGCACTTTCTCAAGACTAACTAAGAAAAATTATAAGACCAGAGTTCCGGAAATACAAGAGGATAGAAAATCGGATTGATATGAAGAGGTAGATAAATTAATGGATGAGTCATTATTCGTAAGAGAACTGGGAATAAAGAGCCTGATGCTGAAGGTATTGGACTTTTTAATGGACAACGAGGCCTTTGATTATTCAAAGACCGACATCGCCGAAGGTGCAACGATGAGCAGAGCCACTCTATTCAAAGTGTGGCCCAGGCTGGAAGCCCTGGATCTCATAACAGCCACAAGGACGGTAGGCCAGGCCAAGATGTACAGGCTGAATAAGAAAAGCCCTCTGGTGAAGAAGCTCATGGAACTGGATGACGTCATCTCCGAGTTCTTTGCCATGAAGCATTCCGGCCCAGAGGTCGCGTCACAGGATGTCAAAATATCTGAAGTCATCAGGCCGAATCAAGATGAAGCAGAAGTTGTTGCTTAGATGAGCATCGCACTTTGGACGATGTTGCCCATGAAATGAAAGTTATCTAAAGCTTGCCTACCCAGTCTATCCCATGACTCAATTCCCGCCCATATTCGCCTTCCTGCACGACCTTCGCCTGAACAATAACCATGAATGGTTTGCAGCCCACCGCCCCGAGTACGAAGAAGCCAGAGCGCTCTTCGAAGACTTCATCCAGGGCCTCATCTTCCGCTTCGATGCCGTCCAGCCCCTGGGCGATCTCGCCGCCAAAGATGCCATCTTTCGCATCCACAACGACATGCGCTTCGCCAAAAACAAGCCACCCTACAAAAGCCACTTCTCAGCCGTTCTGGCTCCCGGCGGCAGGCACTCTTTGCGGCTGCCCTACTACATCCACATCATGCCGGCAGGCTCTTTCCTGGCGGGCGGCGTGCACATGCCCACCTCCGCAGACCTGCAATCCATTCGCGCCGCCATCGCCGAGGATCCCGGCCCCATAAAAAAGGTGATCGAAGCGCCTGCTTTTAGGAAATATTTTGACGGCATCTCCGGGGAAATGCTAAAAACAGCGCCGCGAGGATACGCCCCCGACCATCCTCAAATCGAGCTGCTGCGCCACAAGCAATTCCTGGCTCTCCATCAGCTCAGCGACGAGCAGGTGCTTGAGCCAGACTTTGCCGACCATGCATTGTCGGTCTTCTCTGCCATGAAGCCGTTCCTCGATTATCTCCAGCCGCTCGCGGGGCAGCAAATGCGGCCCGCCGGGAAAACGCCGAAAAGGAAAAGCGAACCGGGGATGAAAAGAGAGAGAATTTAGCAGGATTCGGGTCGCGTCCATGACGAAAGGAGCACGCTCCTGAGGCTCGTGCTGCGCGGGCGCGCGCCTGCGGGTCGAGCGCAAGCGGATGCGGGCGCGGTGCCAGGTGGGCACAGACGTGACTGAGGCTGTGCTAGCCAGCGCTGAAAATGCAAGCGCTGTGGAGACGGAGCCAGCCAGGGCGGAGGCTGCTGCGACTGCTGATGGCCAGCAGGGGAGCGCGGCCAGGCCCGAGGGCCGCAAGAGGGGGAGATATCGAAGAAGGCGGAGAGCGAGGGGGAAGATGGAGGCCAAGCCCGGGAAAAGGCAGAAGTCGCTGTTTGACTGCATCAGCTATATAAATATCAAATTTAATTCCCTTACCTAAGGTGATGGCATGAAAAAGATGATTTTATTGATCTCAGCCTTCTGTTTTTTAACTCTAATGGGCATGGCAGTAGCTCAAAGTAATGCTAATCAAAATATGACCGTCCTCACGCAGGATAGTGGAGCCAATATTACTAAGATGAATTTGAATTTGTATTCTGTTGGCCAGGATTGGGGCATCAATGCATTCAGTGTTGGTGAAGCCGTAAAATTCACCGCACCAAAGCCAGACTGGAAATTAAAGCAGATACGAGTACTAGGCTGGAACGGCTTCAATGAAACGACTCTAGCAGTCCCTTCGCCGAGCGATTTCCTTATTGAGGTCAGAGATGAAAAGCTAAACCTGCTTTACCGACTTGCAGACACACAGAATGCATACTTCACTTTGCCGGCACCTGGCCTCATTGCCATAGATATCCCCGCACTTGCATTGACAGGGGTCTTTTACATCATCTTCTACGATCGAAGCACAATGAGGATCGGTGTGGAATTGGATAATGGAACCGGGAACTCCTATCAATACAATAGCATGTATGGCGAGCTGATTCCGGCGGAGTTCAAAATTGATAATAACGAGTCGATCAAGGTTAACTGGGTCATCAGAGCAGTCGGCGAGTAGAACGTTTTTCTTTTTTTGCTGAATTTAGCCCATTCTTTCCTGCCATCAGAATCTTTATATGGACAAGATTCATCTGAACTACCTCAGGTGATCATTTGAAGACGATGATCTTACAACCAACTGTATTATGCTTACTGGTTCTACCTTTGACCAGCATAATCAGCATGAGCCATATAAAGATCAAATTTAATTCCCTTACATAGGTGATAGCATGAAAAAGATGATTTTATTGATTTCAGCCATCTGTTTTTTAACTCTAATGGGCATGGCAGTAGCTCAAAGTAATGCCACTAGTGCTAATCAAAGTATGACCGTCCTCAAGCAGGACAGCGGAACAAACCTCACTAAAATGAATCTGTCTTTGTATTCTGCTGCCACCGATTTTGGCATCGATGCATTCGGCGTCGGAGAAGCGGTAAAATTCACAGCGCCCAGGCCCGACTGGAATCTAAAGCAGATAAGAATCGCCGGCTGGAACGGCTTTAATAGAACAGAAAAGAAGGTTCCTTCGCCGAATAACTTCCTCATTGAGGTCAGGGATGAAAAATTAAACCTTCTCTATCGCATGGCCGATACGCAGAATGCATACTTCACATTCTCAGCACCTGTTTTAAGAGCGATAGATATCCCTGCGCTTAAGGTTAACGGCGATTTTTATGTGGTCTTTTACGATCGTGGAGCAATGGTTCTGGAAATGGAAAATGAAAATGCAACCGGAAACTCTTATTTCTACGATAGTTTAAACAACGAACTGCTTCCCGCCCAATTCATGAATGAGATGAATATGAGCACAAAGGTCAACTGGATTATCAGGGCTGTCGGCGAGTAGATGAGGAAATTCTCACTGGATTGAAAAAAATCTAATACATGTTAACTACTTTTTTCCCTTTTATTTCAAACCAACAGAATCTTTATATGGATAAAAATCATTTGATAGGTCTTGGGTGATTTCGCTTGAAGAAGACTATATTATTACTTGCTTGCCTATGTTGCGCAGCACTATGCATAAACGCTATTGCGGCAGAAACAGCAACATCAAAATTAACTACTGAGGGGAGATAGCGGAAAGAATTATTCGGAGATTAACTTTACATTATTCTCTTCATTGGCTGAATTTAGCTCTTTGGAGGCAGGAGAAGCTGTAAAGTTCACTGCCCCCAAAGCCGGCTGGAAGCTGCAAAAGGTGCGGGTGTTGGGTTGGAGCGGATACAATAATTCCTCACAATCGTTCCCTGCAGACAGAAATATCATGCTTGAGATAAGGGACAAAGACCTCAATCTTCTCTACAAATTTGCTGATGCCCAGAACAATTACTTCCTATCTGATGCCGGGCCGTTACTCGGTGAGATAGAAATACCAGCAGTTCCGGTAACCGGAGACTTTTATGTAGTCTTCTACGATCGCGGGGCCGCTCCCATCGGCATGGAGAATTTCAATGGAACAGGCAACTCATTCATCTTTATCAACGGCCAGATTCTGCCTGCAGATCGCACCATCCAGGAGACAAATGAGACCATTAAGATCAACTGGCTGATCGAGGCTCTCGGCAAATGAGAAGGCATTAGTGTTAAGTATCTGAAAATAAGGTTGGCGAAAGTATGTTATAGCTGCACGCCAACCTTATTCCGATGTTTGAGTCTCGTTTCATCTGCATTTGCGGTCTTCCGGGAATTGGAAGCGTTGGCAAAGTGGCTGCCGATTACCTGGCTACTGCCCTGGAATGCAGTACCATAATGCCCTTTTTTTCAAACAGTTTTCCGCCCCAGGTTATGGTCTCCCAAGGTTTGACGGAGTTGATGCATGCGCAGCTGATGCGTCCCAAGGAAAAAAATAACATGCTCATTCTCTCCGGCGATGCTCAGCCCCTGGATGTAGTGGGCATGTACGAGCTGGCGGGAAATATCCTGCAGGCCTTAAAGGAACAGGGAGTTACGGATGTGATCACTCTCGCGGCATATGTGGGAGATACGAGCGAGACGGTACTGGGAACTGCTACGGATCTTGATTCTGCTACGGCTCTTGGTCTGTGCAAAATCCCCTTGCTGCGAAGCGGTGCTATCGGCGGATTAAACGGTCTTCTGGCAGGGCTTGCACCTCTGTATGATCTGCGTGGCTTCTGCTTACTTGGAGCCAGCTCGGGAGCCGACCCCGTGGACATCCGGGCGGCAACTAACTTGCTCGGTGCAATAAAAGAGCTTTTCCACCTCGACATTGACATCACCCTCATGGAGCCAGCCATAGAGGAGCCACAAGAGCTAGCTCCTCAAGAAGTGGATATGAACTATAGGTGAAAAACACTATATCGATTTTGCCACCAGAGTTCCCCTGGAAACGCCAATCACATTGGCCACTGGCTCGCACTTAGCCCTCATAATGTAGATAAGCCGGCCGAGAAGCTTTTCTTCGAACTCAGAGATGGTCTCGAAGTTGCCCATGCCTTTGGACAATATCAGCCAGCTGGGATCAAACAATAAGGCAGAAGCCTCTGGCTCCAGGTGCTCTTGGGCCGTTCCTACTACATTTCCGGTAGCAATGACCTCGACCTCCATATCGGTCATGGCGGATAGCTCCCTCACGGTAACATCATTGAGAACCGGCTCAGACTTTGATCCCACTACCACCTGCTTTCCCATTTCCAGAAGCTTTCCAATTACGAAGAGATCGAATACAACTTCACCGCTATTGTCAGTAAGATAAAAGATATTGCTAAAGCTGCCTAGACGCCTTTTAACTTCGCCAATATCGCCATGCAGCTTTTCGCAAAGTGTTTTTAAGAAAACCCCGGCAAAGGTACTGTTATCGAAATCGTGGCCCTTGACGCCAAACTCCATGGAATTGGCGGCCGCTGCAATGCGGATTAAGGCTTCAATCTTGTCATCGGCTTTTTCGTAGAATTCTTCGGCCAGGGGCAGAAGATCCAAAGCTACCCGATTGCTCTCCTCTTTCAGTTTCTGGTACGGATCATGATTTTTGCTGCGCCTTTTGATGATGTTCTCTCTTTCTGTCCCTACCAGCGCCGGCACTCCGCCAATATGGCAAGCCATGTAGTCCAGCAGCTCTTCCATAGCAGCCTTCTTTTTCTCCTCTTCCTCTTGGGAAAAGACGAGATCACACTCGAATTTGGCCCGGTCCAGAATACAGGGATAACAGTTGGAGGCCATTCTCAAGACGGCCACCTTCCCGCCAAGACACGAATGACATCTGGAATTACTCGCTCTGCAACATGCACACACGAGCCGCCACTGAGCACAAAGACCAAGCCCCGATCCCCCATTGCCTCCATAATCAATTGCACCATCCTGGGATAGGCTTCATAGGTGAGATTGAAGCCCCCATAATCGTCCTGGTGGGAGTCATGGCCGAAGATGACAAAAGCCATCTGAAAGTCAAAATCCTTGGCCAATTCCAGGGCGCTCTGCAGAGCTGAGAGGAAACGCTCATTGTTGCCGCCAAAAGTGAGGCCGATGTCGTAGTTGTTTTTTATTGGATCATGCTCTTCGCCCGTGCCGCTGTGCATGTTAATGTGAAATACATCGGCATCGTCTTTGAAAAAGTCGCGCGTTCCGTCGCCAAAATGAGGATCTACATCCACGATAAGGAAGCGGCATAGTCCCATCTGCCGCAGACGAAGTATGGTGATAGCCACGTCGTTGAAGTAGCAAAAGCCCCAGCAACTGCCTCGCGAGGCATGGTGTCCGGCCGTCCCGGTAAATGCGAAGGCTCTCCTGGCCTGGCCCATGGCCACCATCTCTGCCGCCATCATCACGCTGCCTGCGGAAAGCATTGCCACCTCCCGGTATGGATCGTTCTCCATATTGGCCATGTGAGCCGCGGTATGAGCCTGCGCCACCAGCTCTAGGGGAGCGGGCCTTGCCTTGAAGACCTGCACATCTGTGCCATCCACCAGCCCCGACTCCATCAGCTTCTCGAATGATGGCCGGATTCGCTCTTTCAGTACGCTAAATCCCCGCTTTCCGAAATCCTCGTGATAAGTAATTGCGACCAACATTTTTTGTGCCCTCTGACGCCTTTTTATAACTCGGTGATCCGAGGGTACCTCTCCAGAAGCATTCCCTCGACCACGATTGGCATCTGCCTCTTGGCATCCTTTACGGCGCTCTCCAGTTGCCAATCCGAAGAGGAGCAGATAGTTATCAAGGGCTCTCCCTTCTTTACCAGCTCTCCCATCTTCCTGTGGATTATAACCCCTGCCTTCTTGTCCGCGGGAGCGCCAGCCATGCGAGCCAGCTCCACCAGCCGCTTATTGTAGAAGGCCACGATGTAGCCGCCTGCCGGAGCAAGAATATCCTCACAGTTATCACCGATAACGATCTCTTCGCTCTTCACCAGGGGATTGCCGCCCTGGACCTCGATGATCTCCATAAGCTTCTTGTGGGCTTTTCCGCTGGTGAGGATATCCTCTGCTGCCTTGTAGCCATCTCCGCGCCCAGCGATTCCACCCATCTCCAGCAAAATGCCGGCCAAAGAGAGGCTCTTCTCCTTCAGGCTGTTCGGTCCGCCCTTATTCTCAAGGACAGTGAGGGCTTCGCGTACCTCCACGGCTGGACCAATGGTTCGGCCTACCGGTGATCCGCCGAAGGTCATGGCGCACTCCACGCGAATTCCCAGGCGTCCCCCCAGATCAATGAGATCTTTGGCTAAAGTGCGGCCTGCCTCAGAAGTGGCCAGCTTTGTGCCGGGACCTACTGGCATGTCCACCACAACTGCATCTGCACCTACAGCTCCCTTCTTGGCCATGATGGAGGCGAGCATCTGGCTGTAGGGATCGACGGAAAGAGCATATTCAGCTTTAATCAGCTTGTCGTCGGCTGGAGCAATGTTGGTAGCTCCGCCCCAGACTATGACCCCGCCCACCTTTTCGGTCATTTCCTTGATCTCGTCGGCACTAAACTCGACCGGTGCCAAAATTTCCATAAGGTCCGCCGTACCGCCGGCGCCGGTAATGGCGCGGGAACTGGTCTTGGGAATGAGAAGGCCAGCCGCCGCGACTATCGGCACCACCAGCAAAGAAACCTTGTTGCCAGGAACGCCTCCAATGCTGTGCTTGTCCATGACGGGATGAGTGTCGAAATGAATTCGCTCTCCTGTATCAATCATGGCGCGAGTGAGCCACTCAACCTCCTGACTGTCCATGTTGTGGATGTAAGAAGCAGTAACATAAGCGGAAAGCTCAATATCACTGAGGTTATTATCCACAATATCCTGTACAATGGTGCGGATCTGGTCCTCGGTGAGCTTTTTCTTATCCATTATGTTCTTTATATAACAGAGAGAGGCGGGCTTGGGTGCAGGCAGAACATCCACGCTGGTGGGATTCTTCAGGTCTTTTAGAGCCTCTGTGAAGATGCCGATCTCCCCTGCCTTGACCATCTCCAGGGTAATGTCGAGTATCGCGGTAGTCGCGGAACCCTTTGTTCTGACCCTGACCCGATCACCGGCATTAAGGCCTCTCTCTCTGGCATCCACTACGTTGAGCATGACTTTATGCTGACCGATCTCGATATCAAAGGGACGAACTTGCAACATGCAAAAGACCTCTTTTTAATATATTTTAGCTTTCCAGCAAGGTTAGCGATTTGATCCATTCGCCGCGGGCCTCGCGTGTGGTTCCTACCACCAGCCGAAGGCCTTTGGCAGTCTCTTCCAGAACGCCTTTCGCCTCTATTGTTTCGCCGGGCAGCGCCTGGCCGGCATAGGTATGCGAATAGCAGAATATCTCTTTTACCTCTGGGTGATCCAGACGATAAATGGCAGGACTGTCGAAGGCAAAATCGGCGTTAGTTACTCGGGCCTCAATGCGCCGCTCCCCGGCCGGCTTGCCGGCAGGCAGCGTTTGTATCTGGTTCCATTCGCGAGTGAAGAGAAGGTCAAAGTAGGTGCCTTCGATCATGCCTCGATTTCCTTTACGCGTCTCATGCTGCATGAAGTCCTCGAAGCTGATCTCCGGCTTTCGCTTGGAATAGATCTTTCTCCAGGTGGGCTCGTCCAGGTCCCCGATTTTTCCTTTTGCCTTGGCCCGGGCCACAATATCCCTGGCCTTCCACCAGATGGGACCATAAACCACAAAATCGATATCTGAGCTGGGACTGGACAACCCGACAAGCATAGATCCGGTGATGCCCATCTGCTCCCATGACACTCCGGCTTCTGCCAGCAGGCCGGCAATCTTTCCGACTCTCGGATCTTGCTTCGCCACTGATAAAAGCCCCTCAGACGGCCGATAAATCCTGAGCACTTCATTCTCAGGAACCACATGCAGGTCGCGGGCCCAGTCTGGTCGCTCTCTTCTTAGAAATTCATAGGCCGGATCGAAGTCCATTTTGCGATAGCGTTTGCCATCATTCTCGCGCTCTCCAGTGACATCAGGAACATAGCGTAGCATTGAGCGAAGACCATCCGGGTGGCAGTAGTCCGCGACAGCGAAAATCCAGCCTTCTTTGGTCGTAAAGAAGTCTCTGATTCTGGCCTTCACGATATCGCCTTCATTACCTTATCCAGGCCAGCTCCCGGCCGAATGATCTCCCTTTTTTGCAGATCCAGGAGAGTTGAGGGCTCCGAGTATCTGCATTTTCCTCCGTCCACGACGGCGTCCACTCGATCCCGGATATCCGAGGAGACGGAGGCTGCGCTTGTGGGTGGCAGGAGGCCTGTGCGGTTGGCACTGGTGGAGGTGATGGGTCCGGCCAGATCGATGATCCTTAAAGCCGTCTCATGATCCGGATACCTGATGCCGAGCAATGGCGAGCCGGCGGTGAGTATATCCGGAACGATAGGCTTTTTCCTGACCAGAACGGAAACAGGACCAGGCAAGAGCTGCTCGAGAAGCGCCAGGTCATCTTGGCTCACCTCTGCAACATTCATCAGCATATCAAAGTTGGAGACGGCCAAAAAGATGGGCTTGGAGAGAGGCCTTTTTTTAATCTGAAAAACCCTCATCACCG
>JANYKI010000099.1 GCA_025361645.1 Methanothrix sp. | reverse complement strand
TGACTTTCAAGGATTTTACCCTCAATATTGGAGATCGCATTGATCTTGGCGACTATCAGATGGAGCTCATTGAGATACAATCGGTAAGGGATGGACTGGTGGTTATGAGGATCTCCAAGGTAGGCGGGTCCTTAGATGAGCAAAGAGCCCTCCTGCTAGACAGCCCCAATAATTTCGATGGTGGCGCGGAAAATAAGGGCATTACCATTACCGTAGCCGATATTTTCGATGAGCAGTCTGCTAAAGTGAGGATCGAGTATCAGCAGAGCCTGGGTAGCCCCAGAAAGCATGCCTCAGAAAGGCCGGCTCTGGCATTAGACAAGCCTGAACTTTTTGTGCAAAAGAGCTTCGATCGGAATCAAATGAGTGTAGGCGACGCGGTTAAGGTCACCATCACGGTCAAGAACATAGGCACGGGACAGGCGCTGGGCATAAAAGCAGAGGATATACCGCCCCTTCCTGAATTCACTTATGTCGCTGGCTATCCGCCCAAGATCAAGGAGACTATAGACTCCGGGCAGTCGGATTCAGCAGTTTATGTGATGAATGCCGTAAAAGAAGGCTCTATCCGGGTCCCGGCCATAATGGTCAGCTACACCGACGTAAAGAAGAATGCCAAATCAAATAGCTCGGAGCCTTTTAACATTCTGATAAGTCCCAAGAGCAAGGCAGATCTGGCCATAAAGCTAGCCCGCTCGGGCCCGGTAGCTCTGGATGGGGAAAGCATGCTGAACATCAGCATCTCCAATTTGGGAACCGCTTCCGCTAGCAGAATAGAAGCGGATGGGACAGTCGTGCCTTCTGAGGGCCTGCAGGTCACGGGCCTGGAGAAGAGCTTCTTTGAGATAATGCCTGGTGCAGAGGTGAATTACTCGGCCAGTCTCTTGGGCCAAAGCCCAGGCAACTACATCATCCACCTCAAAGTCAATTATGACGGTGGAGACGGATCCGTTATCAGAGAGGGCACTAGTGAAGTAATTGTCCTGGAACGAGAGTATAAATATCAATATCTACTACTTATTATCCCAATTGCAATTATCATTGCCTGGATGTATAGGCGATACAGAGAGTATAAATATTGATGGAGAGAAATATACAGCGAGATTCGAAATATACAGTGAGATTTGATTGTCATGCTCAACGTACTCATACTCGGCGTAGGCCAGTGCGGAAATCGAATACTGGACGCAATAAATAAGGAAGCATTTGGGGGCGGCGGTGCCGCTAACCTGGCTAAGTATTATTTGCGCCCCAAGTTCCCCAGTCGAGTGGAGACTTTAGCCATAAATACGGCCATAAATGATCTCAAGGAGCTGCGCTTCACCACGGCCAAAGATAGACTGCATGTCCCCAATCTGCACGGTGTGGGTGCCAATAGAAATGTGGGCAAGCAGGCCTTTATGGACAATCGCGACGTGATCATGGGTGAGATCGAGAAGAGGGGTGACTTCGATATCGCCTTTGTGATCACATCAACGTCCGGCGGAACCGGCTCATCTTTCACACCTCTACTCATAAATGAATTGAAAAGGCAGTACAAAGATATCACCGTCGTCACGGTTGCCGTTCTACCTGCCCGGGAGGAGGGGTCGATCTACCTGCAAAATGCCGCCTTCAGCATGAGAGAACTGATGGAGGTTGACGCAGAGGGCATCATCCTGGCAGACAATCAGTACATGAAGAGGTTTAGCGGCGATATTGCCTCTGCATACGATAAGATCAACAACATGATCGCCAAACGTTTATTATTCTTGATCGAGTCTCTGGATTCCGAGATGCTCTCTGTAACCGATCTTGGTGACTTCAAGACGGTGATGAATGGGGGACTACGCATTGGCACTATGGGATTTTATCAGGCCGATAGCAAGAATCTGTCCATCAGGGATGCCATTGAGAACAGTCTCAAGCCTGTCAATTTGCTTTATCCTGCCAATGTTGGGGACGACGCCGCCCGAGCCATGATCATCATTCAGGGCTCTCGGGAGCATCTGGACGTGGATGAGATCACCAAAGAGGTGGAGCGGCTCACGGCCAGCGCAGGCCATGTATTTAAGGGAATTGTGGTCAAAAAGGGAAATCCCAAAGTGCTCTCGGTCTTCACCGTAGCCAGCGCCCCAGAGCTGGAATCCATCTATGCCCAGGCGGCGCGAGGCATGCAGGACGAGAAAGAGAAGCGGTGCAGAGCCCGAAAACAGCTCGACGATGCCTTTGCTCATATCGAGGATTTGGAAGAGATCTACTAAAAGAAAAAGATCTTGAGAATTTTTAAGGGAATTTAGGTACTTATTTGATCTGCGCCAAATCCCTTTTTCACTAAGATCTCTTTAATCCTTTGAATATGGTTGCCCTGCAGCTCGATCAGGCTTTCTTTCACAGTTCCGCCGCAGGCCAGCTTGGATTTGAGATGCGTACAAAGCTCTTGAAGATCAATCTCATGAGGATCAATGCCTTGGATGACCGTCACCTCTTTTCCATACCTGCGCTTCTGTACTTTCACAGCTATCCTCTGCTGCTCCTTGGCAACCTCCTCGCAGATACAGAGCTCCGTGGGAAGGCCACAGACGGTACACATTTGAGAACTCATTTGGTGGCAGTTACCTCCGCAATATAACAACGATAAAGCTGATTATGCTATTAAAATCTAATGGTGTGGCTTCATGCACGAAATCGACCTCTTCTACGCATCTCCTCCATTTTTCGGTACAGTATTTCTGCCAGGAATACCAGCAGGGCTAAGAGCAGCAAAATGTCCCTTCGAGAGAGCCTCTCCTGCACGGTTCTCTGGCTGACACGGCCGGCTTCGACCACCAGGCTTTGGCGGGCCTCATCTTCGCTGAAGACCTTTCCGCCATTGGCCATGATCAGCCGGGAAAGCTCAGGATTAAAGCCTATATCTCGATACTCCAGGGGATAGTTGACCGCCAGGCCATAACTTCCGATGTAGTAGATACCTGAGCTATTAGGCATAAATGTAGCTACATATCGATTGTCGCCCACCTTTTCCACATCTGCATCGGGAAGGCTGGGCCGCGCAATGCTGCTGATGGTGACAGATAAGGGCGTACCCTGCCACCCATCGTCTGCTTCGACGCGATCATCCTGGGGGCGCGGATCGCCTACCGCCCAATTGACGGTGGACGAAATCATCTGCGAGCTTGGACTGGCATATAGCCCGCCGGCCCAGGCACGACCATCATCGACAGTTAGCGCTGCCACCCTGCCCAGACCGTAGCGCCATACAGTCAAGACGGGCTTGCCATCGGGCAGAGCCGCCAGACGCTGGGCACCGGAACGGGGCGTGACATCATTAAAGCCGGTAACAGTAGCATTTAAGTTCAGATCGGCGGTGATGTAGTGATTCTTATTGACCACATTTACCGCATATCCGGAGAGGCTATTTTCCTTTGCCGGTAAGTCCGGGGGGGTTTCTTGCATCGTAGTAGTCAACGAGTCCGGGTAGACGAAGGCAGAATAGTCCGATCCCGTCTGGGCGGCCAGATAATCGAAGCTGCCCGTCGCACCGGGGAAGGCCTGCACCTGTACGAGACGAGTGGTGACATTCATCTGCCGAAGTATGGCGATGGAGCGCGCCACCACTTCCGGATAGTTGTAGAGGTTTCCGTCCGAGAGGATTACCAATTCACCCTGGCCGCCGCTAACATTGAGCATATCCCAGGCCAGCTCTAGACCGCTATCCAGATAGCTGTTCTCTGTGCCCGTGGGCGCCAGGCTTGTTATCCGTTCCCTTAGAACGCTCTCTGCTCGGGATAGGGGGATGGGGTCCTGCACATCGTAGGCTTTGGTGCCAAATACAATCAGGCCCACCTTATAGTCCTGGAAATGGGGCGATTTGAGCAACTCTACTGCCAGAGCCTTCTCATAATCGAGCAGAGGCGTGCCATCCACCGCGCGCGTGGAGAGCAGGGAGAAGGAGATATCCATCACGAAGATGAGCGTCTTGCCGCCTTCGAAGATGCTGGGCATAGAGCGCACCGGCAAAATTTCCTCCAGGCTGGAGTTACGGTAATCGCCCAGGTCATAGGCATCCTCGCCCCCTACTACTACCAGCCCACCGCCTTCGCGCACATAACCCTGCAGTGGACCCAGGTTGGAATTGTATCTGATGTCATCGAGCACTACGGCCTTATAGCCCTTTAGCTGGTCCGGAAGCACGGAAACGAGTGTCAGCTTGTAAAGGTCATTGAGATTGGTGGCCAGTGGTGAGTTGCTGCTGGAGATGAGCAGAACCTCTGGCTTGGGGACGACATAGACCGCCTTTTGGTAGTTATCGTTTATAGGCTGCCCGTCCGGGGCAATAGTCGCTCGCAGAATATGATTTCCCGTCTCCAGGAAGGAATGGGATATCTTGATGGACGCACTGGTGTTGGCAACGATCGTGTCGCTGTAGATCAATTTGTCGTCGGCAAAGACGGAAAGCGGCCCCTGGTAGCTTCTCGAGGAACGCACCAACACCCGGAAGGGATAATCCCCGGCCAGGACGGCGGTGTTCGTCCCGGATATCTCCACGCCCGCGTCATCTCTCTGAGGGGCAAGTGAAAGGGCAAAGGTCGTGGTATTGGAGGCGCGCGCCAGTGCCAGGGCATCAGCCAGAGGGCGACCGCTATTGCTGTAGCCGTCCGTTACCAAGAGAAGAGTGCTGCCCGGCAGGGCGTACTGCACGATTCTGTCGCCCAATGGCGTAGCATCCCCGGAGAAGGTGCGTAGCGGCGCGTCTACAAAGTTTTTCACCCGCGCCGCGACATCTGGGTCAAAGATGCCCATTGATCCGGTCCGATCGTCCAGGATGGTGATGCTGGGTTTTTCTGATTGGACGGTATGCAGCTCGACAAAATAGGGATTGGCGAAAGCTGCTATGATCAGGCAAAAGGCGAGAAGCCTTGAGACGGCAAAGAGCCTGTTCTTAGCTCTTTTGCGAATGATGACTGCACCTAATAACAAGATCAATGGAATGGCCCAGAGCAACTCTGGTGTGGCAAAATAAAGATCCAGGATCATGTCTCTCTCCTCCTTCGCATAATGGCCAGCTCCAGAAGGATGGCCAGAGCCGCGAGTGCAATGATCCAGTTGGAGAGGTCCGTTTCCACTATGGTTTCCCTGCTTTCGGCTACAAACGCTCCCGCATCAACGCCATTTTTCCTTTGCAGGGAGGACTCTTTGGGATCATACATATTGGCAGCCACGGCCTTTCCCGAGAAGCGATAGACACCCACCTCATCCAGCAGCAGAGTGCTGGCAGCAAGGCTTGTAGAGGGCGTTTCTACAGGGGTCGTTTCACCCAGATGAATTATCTCGCCCGTCTTCCTATTGGCCTCTATTATGTCCGGTACACCTGTGATCCAGTTCACCATCTGATACCAGAAGATGGGATATTCCGGACGCAGATAGAAATCGGAATCCATCTCCAGGCCGCTGTAAATCACCATGCCCTTTCCCAGACGCCAGTAGGAGAGGATGGGTTGGCCATTGGCCTCGACTAATGTGGTGGAGCCCTTTCGGGATACGGTCTCTGGAAAACGGAAAAGGCCGATCTCATCGAAGTGCACGCCTTTGGCAAAGCCCTCACTACGAACCCAGAGGCTGGCCGGACCTGCCTGCTCGCCCGTCACGCGAACTGGCAGATACTCGGGGCTCTCCTGGTCAGAGGCAATGAATATCACCCTTCCGCCATCGATGTAGCGATTCAGCTTACCGTCCAGTGAGGCATTCCTGGCCACCACGATCAGGTCGAAGCTATTGAATTCACCGGAGGTCTCCACCTTTACATTTGTCAGGGAGCGAAGAGCTGCCAGGGCCGGTCCCTCTTCGCCCAGGTAAAGAACCCTCTTCCGGGCCGGGTCGGGAACATAAACGTAGGCATGATTGTCCCAGGCAACAGCATCCACCAGGTCCAAAGAGATCTCATTGACTCCAGGGTAAGCCGTAAAAGAGAGATAGTCGTCCCCTCCAGAAGCCATCTGCACCGTGCGACTGTCGGCACCGCTCGGGCCGCGGATGGTGATGGGGACCACTCTTGCCGGGCCATAGTTATGCACGAGAGCCGTGTGGTTGACATATCCCGGTCCCGGCACATCCCAGGCCTCCACCAGGGCCAGGTTGTCGCCGCCCTGGTAGCAGTCGGCAAAGACAATGCTCACCCGCCCGTCTGCCTGCAAAATCTTGCGGGTGGCATCGGGATCGTCACCCATCCAGCTTATGAAATCCGAGACCACCAGCATGTGGCCGCCTTCGCCCGCCAGCAAGCTGCCGGCCAGCGTCATGGCGCTGGAGAGATCGGCAGAGACGGCTTTGGGCTGCTGCCGCTGCAGAGCGGCCCTGGCCTCGCTGGGACTGCCCCCCGAAAGAGCTGTCAACGGCATGGCTCCCGCCAGCACGATGCTGATCTTCTGGTATTTGTCAAGGTAGGGATCGATGAGCGGCAAAGCGCGGGAGCTGGCCTGCATGCTGGCCGAGCCGTCCAGGACCACCACGAGATGACTGCTGGCCAACCCTGTTTCAGTGGTGAATGGTCCGGCCGCCGCGACGGATAAAGAGAGAAGCACCAGAAGCTGCACCCAGAAGAGGGGATCGTTGATCAAACGGCTGAGCACGGCGGAGCGCTCCACCTCACCCTCTCGCAAGAACTGCGTGGCGGAGAAGCGGATCTCCTTGGGCCGGGGACGGATAAGGTATATTATTATCAGGGGAATTATAGAGAGGAGCCCCAGAAGGGCCATGGGATTCCTGAAAGGCATTAGAACAACCTTTTGATTCAAGAACTATGAAAAGGTTTGCGCAGCCCATAAATATAATCGAGGCAAATCTTTCCCAAAATTGAGGTTCTGGTTATGGTCGGCGCCATGGAGATCTATATGCTTTTGCCCAAGACCAACTGCAAGAAGTGCGGGCTTCCCACCTGCATGGCTTTTGCCGTGGGCCTTTTGGGCCGGGAGAAGAAGGTCGATGAGTGTACTCCCTTAATTGAAGAGAAGAAGTACGAGGCCAAGCTGAAAAAGCTGCGAGAGGTGATGGCACCCATTGAAAATGCCTCGGAGACCGGCCTGATCATACATCCGGAGAGGTGCTTTGGCTGCGGCAACTGCGTTGTCGCCTGTCCCGTTAATGTGGCCGCGGAGCCCACACGCTCTGCGGTGGGTCTGGGCCCAGAGAGCGAAAAGGTCATCTTGCGCGTGGAAGATGGAGTGGTGGTGGCCAACAACCTCAAAGAATGCCGGCGCTTCGGGCCGAACAAGACCCTCTGCAATGCCTGCACAGCTACCTGTCCGAGCAAGGCCATAGAGTTCGTCTAGATAAAAGAGAAGGTGAAAAGCAAATGGCAATATGCACGGGATGCTCGCTTCTCTGCGAGGATATTGTGGCGACCTATGAAAATGGTGCGCTCACCCATGTAAAGAACCTCTGCCGCAAGGGGCACGGCCACTTCCAGGCGGCCTTCACAGAGAGGACGGTGCCCATGATCGATGGTGAGCAGGTGACCCTGGATAGTGCAATCGCAAAGGCCGCGGAGATTTTAAAGAGCGCCAAAAGCCCGCTCCTGTACGGCTGGTCCAACTCCACATTAGAGGCACAGGCGGCAGGCATAAAACTGGCAGAAAAATTGGGCGCCACCATGGACGGCACCTCATCTTTCTGCCAGGGAATCTTAATGGAGCGCATATTATCGGGAAAGATTCCTTCTTGCACTTTAGACGATGTGCGAAACTATGCCGACACCAGCATCTTCTGGGGATCGGACCCCTCCAGCAGCCATCCCCGCCATCTCTCGCGCTTCTCCTATTACCCGAGGGGAGAGAAGAGGCAGAAGAGCTACGAGGAGGAGAGGACCTGCATTGTCGTGGATGTAAGAAAGTCCGCCACGGCGCGACTGTGCAGCAACTACTACTTCCGGGTGGCGCCAGGAGGCGATGCCGAATTCATGGAGGCGATCCTGGCCGTTTTAGAAGGAAAGATCCCCAAGGTGGGGGACAAGAAAAAAATGATTGAGCTAGGAAGCCGTCTCAAGAAGACTAAGTGGGGAGCGATCTTTCCGGGCCCGGGCATGATCTATTCCCTGCAAGATAAGATGGAGCTCTTCGAGAGGCTTGTGGCCAAATTGAATGAAATTACCACCTTCAAGGTCATCCCCATGGTAGGGCATTACAACATGCGCGGCTTTAACGAGCTAATGCTGGAAAAGACGGGCTTTATCAATAGCGTCTCCTTTAAGGGCGGCGCGGCGGTGCACGGGCCGGAGCACAGCGCGATGGCCGCGGCCAAGACCAGCGACGCGGCTCTGGTCATCGGCTCAGATCCACTCTCGGCGCTGCCCTTCGGCACGGCCCATGCCCTGGCGCGGCTGCCGCTCATTGCCATAGATCCGCGACGATCTTTGACAACGGATGCCGCGAAGGTTGTCATACCTTCGGCTATTTCCGGCCTGGAGACCGGAGGCACGGCGGTACGCATGGATGGAGTGAAGATCAAGTTCGAGCCCATCATCGATACGAATCTGCTCTCGGACGAGCAGATCTTAACCCGTATCATGGAGGCGATTTAAATGGCGGCAGAAGTGCAGGTCACCATAGTTACCGTGCGGGACATCTTCCAGGACGAGGCAGGAAGGAAGAGCCGGTTTTCCGATGAGTACAAAAACCTGAGCGCCCTGATCATTCTGGACAAGCAGGACATGATTCGCCTGGAAGCCAAAGACGGGCAGAAGCTGCTGGTGAAAAATGACGTGGGCAGCGTAATAGTCGCCGCCCGGACCTCGGAGGACGACATGCATCCGGGCCTGGCCTTCATGTACAACAGCCCCTGGTCCAATCAGCTCGTCTCCGATGTCGTGTGCGAAGGCAGCATTCCCGAATTTAAGAACATCAAGGCCACGCTCTCCACGACCGAGGAGAACATGAACATAACCCGGATATCCGAACTCCAGGCAAGGATGCAAAGCTGAGGAACGAACAATGAAAAAGGATCTCATCTCTATCTCTGATCTCTCCCAAGAGGACATTTTGCGGCTGCTGGAGAGCGCCGAGGCCTTTCGGTCCAGGCGGGGCTGGCATGGCCATCCGCTCCTGGGAAAAAGCCTGGCCATGATCTTCGAGAAGCCCTCCACACGAACGCGCGTCTCCCTGGAGGTGGCGGCGGCGGAGCTTGGTGCCCATCCCATTTACCTGTCGGCGGGGGAGCTTCAGCTCGGGCGGGGTGAGACTATCGCCGACACGGCGCGCGTGCTCTCTCGCTATGTGCAGGGCATCACGGCTCGCGTCTATTCTCACAACACGGTGGTCCAGCTCGCGAAGCACGCCCGCGTGCCTGTGGTCAACGCTCTGTCCGACTGGGAGCATCCGCTACAGATTCTGGCCGACCTGCAGACCATGCATCAACGCTTCGGAAAGCTGGAGGGGCTACGAGTTGGATGGGTGGGCGACGGAAACAATGTCTGTAACTCCCTCATTCTGGCCTCGGCCATCCTGGGCATGGAGATCACGGTGGCCTCGCCCCAGGGCTACCAGCCAAAGGCCCGCATTCTGGAGCAGGCCAGGAATCTAGGCGGCTGGCCCAAGGTTGTGGAAGAGCCATCTGCTGCGGCAGAGGGCGCAAACGTGCTGGTTACGGATACCTGGGTCTCCATGGGAGATGAGGGCCAGGAGGCGGAGCGCCTCAGAGTATTCGGCAAGTATCAGTTGAATTCTGAGATCATGGGCCTGGCGGCCCCAGAGGCCATCGCATTGCACTGTCTGCCTGCCCACCGGGGCCAGGAGATCACGGACGAGGTGATGGACGGACCGCAGTCTGCCGTATTCGACGAAGCTGAGAACCGAATGCACACCAGCAAGGCGGTCATGGCCTGGCTGATGGGCGGAAGATAATTCCAATGGAGCTCTGCCATCAATGAAGATAGAAAGAGCCGGCAGATACAAGGATAAGCTCGATCTCATTTTCAAGAGAGCCGGGCAGGCGCAGGACTGGCTGGAGGAGGTCTCCTCTGAGGTTTTTTTAGAGGATGACAAAACGAAGCTGGCATCCTACAAGGCATTTCAGGAAGCTGTCGAAGCTTGTATGGATCTGGTGGCAATGATGTGCAAGGATCTGGGGATCAAGCCACATGACGATTACGGCAACCTGGAGAATCTGGGGGATCTGACAGAAGGCTCAAAGAAGGTCCTGATTGAAGCCAACGGACTACGCAATCATCTGGTGCACAGGTATAATAAAAGGGATGATCTGCTCGCTCTGGATAGCATGAGGGGCTTGCTTTCCGGCATCATGGCTTTTGGCGAAGAGGTGGAAGCATGGCTAGAGAAGATGTTGCCGCCCAGGTGAAAAACGACCTGCTGTTTCTGCATGAATCCTTCTGGCAGGATCAAGTGCAGGGCGTGCTCCTCTACGGCTCCGTGGCTCGAATTGAAGCGGGGCCGAGAAGCGACATCGACCTGTGCATAGTAGCCCCTGAGGCCGCCGATAAAGCCGCACTCTGGAGAGAGTTCATCTCGCGTCTTCGTGACAATCGCTATGACGTGCGCATCTTCGAGCTCTTGCCTCTGCACATCAAGATGGCGGTGATTGAGGAAGGGCTCGTGGTGTACGCAAGGGACATCCTGGAGCTTTACGAGTATTTCTATCCCTTCCGGCGCGAGTGGGAGGACCAAAAGCACAGGCAAGAGGTGAGCCCAGAGGAGATGATAGACCTCATCCAGGCGTCGAGGAGAGTAAGGACCTCTGGCAGGTGTTAAGGGGATCGCAAAGTTCTAGTAGAGCACAGTTCTTTTATGTGGCCAAGCCTTACTGAGGACGGCACAAACGCGGGGGTTGCCAAGTGGTTAAAGGCGCAGGGCTTAGGACCCTGTCACGAAGGTGTTCGCGGGTTCGACTCCCGTCCCCCGCACTTAATCAATTATCAATTTATCACATTCTCTCCATGGATAGGCTATTTGTAGGCTCAGATATACAACGAAGTTATAGCTCTCATCCATAATAATATTATGTTGGCACGATAATAAAGGGATATATCAATGAAGCTTCTACTGGATTTTAATGTCTTCGAGGATGTGAAGAGGGATAAAGTCCTCTCGGATAATTTAGATGATCTCCGAAATATCTTAAAAGAGGCAAGCATAGAACTTGATAGTCCAACGTTATCGATAGCTGAACTCAAACGTTTTGCAGATTTATATGATTTCATTATAACCGAGAATAGGGATATTCATAGAAGATCAAATGAATTAAACATAAACTATAAAATACTTCTCGTAGATGAAGCGATGCAGATTTTTAAGGGATATTTAACTAAAGATCGTATAATAACGCCGCCCGCCTTGAAAAGTGAGCTTGTCAGCAATCTAGATTATTATGATCCAATATTTGATAGTCTAAAAGAAGAATACAATCCAGAATTTGAAAGATGGTTTAGGAAAATATCCAATAAGAAGAGAAATAGCTGGGTATATTATAGAACAGATGGACATATTGGTGCTCTTCTAATATATAAATTTGAGGACGAGTCTATCGATGATTCGAAACCGTCTCTCCCTAAGAAAAAACGGTTAAAAATTGCTACGCTAAAAGTTACATATAATGGCTATAAAATTGGCGAGCTATTCATCAAGATGGCAGTGGACGTCTCTGTTCGAAAAGGTATAAATGAGATATATTTAACTCATTTCACAAAATCGCCAGATCGACTGGTCGAATTGATCTCGGAATATGGATTCAATAAAGTTGCTACAAAAGATAATGGTGAGGATATCTTTGTAAAGAGGTTAACTGCCAACGGCTATGAGGAACTAAAAGATTATACTCCAATTGAAATCTCAAGAATATTTTATCCCAGCTTTTATGAAGGCAATGATGTTAAAAAATTCGTTGTGCCTATTCAGCCAGCCTATCATAACAAATTGTTCACGGATTTCCCAAACAGGCAGACTACATTGTTCGAGCATTCCGGTGAGTTCATTGTAGAAGGAAATACTATAAAGAAGGCATATATATCCCATTCAAATATTAAAAGAATGGTTCCTGGAGATTTGATATTATTCTATCGATCTGAAGATCTTCAAGCGATAACCTCAATCGGTGTAGTGGAATCGATATATTTCGGCATAAATGATTCAGAAAAAATACTCCAACTTGCCGGAAAGAGAACGGTTTTTTCTCGGCAGGAAATAGATAAACTCGTCGGAGAAGGTACTGTATCGGTTTTTCTTTTCCGACATCACATTCACTTAACAAAACCGTTAGGCATAAAGGAGTTAATAGGCAACGGCATACTCAAGGGCGCTCCGCAATCGGCTATGAAGCTGTCACCAGAAAAATATATCAAAATAAAAGAAATCGGAGGTATTGATGGACGTTTTACTATCCATTAAGCCGAGATACGTGGAGGCAATTATAGATGGGCGGAAAAAATATGAATTTCGCAAAAATAAATTCTCTAAAAAAGATATAAACTGTGCATATATTTATTCAACATCTCCTGTTAAAAAAATAATCGGGATTTTTAAAATAGCAGATATAATTGAAGGCAGTCCAAGAGCTTTATGGGACCAACTAAAGGATGATGCGGGGATTTCTGAAGACGAGTTTTTTGACTATTTTAGGAATAAAGAAATGGGATTTGCTTTGGAGATAAAAAAAGTAGAGATATTTGAATATCCGTTGGACCCAAAAATTGTATTTCCAAATTTTACCCCGCCTCAATCCTTTTGTTACATAAAATCTGCAATTGGAAATGATGATCATGTTGAGGCAAAAGTCAAAATCTAGATAATTATTGGACCAATTCGCGCCCCCCGGCCAGAGCTTGCGGATGCGAGCCACCCCCGCCCATCCTTCTCCTGCATCTTCCCATCCCTGAGCACCATTGTCGCAGGGCCGGCACTCCCGGGCCTGGATGGTCTCGATGCCGTGGGCGGCCCCGTCCGCCCGGCTGCCCAGGCGCGCGCGTGAGCATTTTACTATCAGTCCAAATGTCCCCTACATTAAAGTACCTCTGCATACGAATTCATGCATTGGTGGGATTGATGGCACAAATCGATGA
>JANYKI010000076.1 GCA_025361645.1 Methanothrix sp. | reverse complement strand
ATTACAGCACCCGAAACGCGGCCCGAAGGCCGCGCTTCTGGAACTGCTCCTCCCTCCGGTGATGTAGTTGTTGTTGGGTTATAATCGTGTTTATCCCGAGGCCATGGTAACATGGCATCGTGTCCGGGCGCAGGTGTAGCCACACCCGTCCATCGCCATGCTACTACTTCCCATGATATAAAGCTTACTTCTTCTGCAGCCAGGGCATCATGGCCCGAAGCTCAGCTCCCACTGTTTCAATGGGGTGCTCGGCTTCCATCTTCTCCAGGGACTTCTTGACAGGCATGCCGGCCTGGCTCTCCAAAATCCACTCGCGAGCGAACTCGCCGGACTGGATCTCGGATAGAATCTCCTGCATCTCGGCCCGGGACTCATCATTGATGATTCTCTGGCCGCGGGTCATGCCTCCGTACTCGGCTGTGTTGGAGACATTGTTCCACATGCGCATGAATCCGCCCTCGTAGATCAGGTCCACAATCAGCTTCAGTTCATGGCAGGCCTCGAAGTAGGCGATCTCCGGCTGGTAGCCGGCGTCCACGAGCGTCTCAAAGGAGGCCTTGATCATTTCTGTAACGCCGCCGCACAGATCCACCTGCTCACCGAACAGATCGGTCTCCGTCTCCTCGGTAAAGGTGGTCTCAATGACCCCGGCCCTTGTGCCGCCGATGCCCTTGGCATAAGCCAGCGCTCTCTTCAGAGCCGATCCGGAGGCATCCTGCTCTATGGCCACCAGACAGGGCACGCCCTTGCCTTCCTGGTATGTTCTGCGCACCAGATCGCCCGGCCCCTTGGGCGCTATCATGACCACGTCCACGTTCTCGGGCGGCACAATCTGGAAGTAGCGAATGTTAAAGCCGTGCGAGAAGCCCAGGGTCTTGCCCTCTTCCATGTAGGGGGCGATCTGCTCTCTGTAAATCTTGCCCTGATACTCGTCGGGCAGAAGGATCTGAATGTAGTCCGCCTTCTTGGCGGCATCGGCCACGGACATGACCTTTACTCCATCCGCTTCTGCCCTCTTCCAGGCCTTGGAGCCGGGAACATCGGCGGCGATGACATCCAGCCCGGAGTCCTTCAGGTTCTCTCCCTGGGCGTGGCCCTGATTGCCCCATCCCACTATGGCGATGGTCTTGTCCTTCAATACCCTCAAATCTGCATCCTTTTCATGGTATATCTTAACCAAATTTCATTCCTCCAATTAATAATAATCGCGAAAATAACGGATTCGAGGGCTGCCTGACAAAAAGGCAGGCAGCCCTCGAATCCTTAAGCCTTGACTACCCTCGCGCCCCTCACCATCGATACCTTACCGGTGCGGGCTATCTCTTTTATGCCGAACTGGCGCAGCAGTTGAACAATGGCATCGATCTTCTCCTCGTCTCCCGTAACCTCAATGATCATGGACCGGTGCGAGACATCGATGATCTTGGCCCGGAAGATGTTCACAATCTGCATGATCTCGCTTCGGCTCTCTTTATCCGCGTTCACCTTGATGATGGCCAGCTCCCTTTCTATGGACTCGCTCGGGTCCAGCTCGCTGACACGAATGACGTTGATGAGCTTGGAGAGCTGCTTTATGACCTGCTCCAGGACATCTCTGTCGCCATGCACGGTGATGGTCATGCGCGAGTAATCCGGATTTTCCGTCGCTCCCACAGAGAGGCTGTCGATATTAAAGGACCTGCGGCTGAAGAGGCCCGCGATGCGCGTTAGCACCCCGGCCTTGTTTTCCACAATGACGGCAATGGTGTGCTTCATCTAGAACCCCTCCAGGCCCAGGATATCCTTTCTGCCTTTTGCATAGATCTTCTCCAAATGGCAGGATTGGGCATCATCGCACCACTCCAGATCGAGAATTTCGCCAAGCGTTGCTCCCGCTGGTACCATTGGGGATACCTTCTCCGCCGGGTTGACTATAAAGTCCATGACCACCGGCCTGTCCGTGGCCATTGCGGTGCGAATGACCGATTCGACCTCCGAGGGCTTGGTGGCCCGCAGGCCCACTGCCCCGTAGGCCTCGGCCAGCTTCACGAAATCCGGGCTGGTGCGGCCCAGAATGGTGGCCGAGTACCTCTTCTCAAAGAACAGTTCCTGCCACTGCCGGACCATGCCCAGGCAGCCGTTGTTGAGCACCGCCACCTTCACGGGAATTTCGTTAACGACAGCAGTTGCCAGCTCCTGGCTGTTCATGAGGAAGCTTCCGTCGCCGGCCACGTCGATGACATCGCACTCCGGCCTGCCTATCTTGGCCCCGATGGCTGCGGGAAAGCCGTATCCCATTGTGCCCAGACCCCCCGAGGATATGAACTTCTGCGGATCCTTATGCACAAAGAACTGTGCTGCCCACATCTGGTTTTGCCCCACCTCCGTGGTGATGATGGCGTCGGGCGCAATCTCGCACAGCTTCTCAATCACATACTGCGGCTTGATGACATTATCGTTTGGAATATAGCGCAGAGGATATTCCTTCTTCCAGGCCTCTGTCTTCTCATTCCAAACGCTTCGGCCCTTGGGGCTGACCTCTTTCAAGAGTCCTTGCAGGGCATTTTTCGCATCCCCCACCACGGGAATGTCCACCCGCACATTCTTGCCCACCTCGGCCGGATCCACATCGATATGAACTATCTTGGCCCTTGGTGCAAAGCTGGAGATCTTTCCCGTTACCCGATCATCAAATCGCGCGCCGATCGCCAAAATGAGATCGGACTCCTGAATGGCATAGTTGGCGTATTTTGTGCCGTGCATGCCCAGCATGCCCAGCGACAGAGGATGGTCCTCAGGAAAGCAACCGATACCCATGAGAGTGGTAGTAACCGGGGCGTTGATCTTTGTCGCCAGCTCGATGAGCTCGCCATGTGCGGCAGCGTACTTCACTCCGCCACCCACGTAAATGACGGGTCTTTCCGCCTCCATGAGCGCTTTGGCTGCTTTCTTGATCTGCATCTCATGCGCCTTAACGGAAGGGCGATAGCCGGGCATATCTACCTGTGGCCAGGTGAACTCTACCTCATCCACGGTCACGTCTCTGGGCAGATCGATCAGCACCGGTCCGGGGCGGCCGGTTCGAGCTATGTAGAAAGCCTCCCGGAAGACGCGCGTGATATCCTTGGCGCTTCTAAGCAAATAATTGTGCTTGGTAATGGGCAGAGTGATCCCGGTTATGTCCGCTTCCTGAAAAGCGTCCTTTCCAATCAGCCAGGTGTTCACCTGTCCGGTGATGGCAACCATTGGTACGGAGTCCATGTAGGCATTAGCAATGCCGGTGACCAGGTTGGTGGCCCCGGGCCCAGAGGTGGCAATGCACACTCCTACCTTTCCTGTAGCTCGGGCATATCCGTCCGCCATATGCGCCGCACCTTGCTCATGGCGTACCAGAATATGTCGAATATCGGACTGGTAGATGGCGTCGTAAAGAGGCAGCAGCACACCGCCGGGAAGCCCGAATACTACATCTACGCCCTCTCTCTTCAGGCTCTCCAGTACCGCCTGAGCACCAGTCATCTTTTGAGACATCTGGCTTTGTCCTCCTCTTCCAGTCGCATCAGTCGGTTGATGCCCTCCAGCACCGCTTCGACCGATGCCATGATTATGTCCGCGCCAGCTCCCCGAGCCGTTATCTTCCTGTCTGCCATTGCCATCGTCACCCATACTTCTACTAGTGCATTCGTTCCGCCTGTTATGGCGTCTACATGATACTCCTCTAGCCGCACATCCGCCACATCTGATATGGCCCGCCTTATGGCATTTATGGCCGCATCCACCGGCCCGACTCCGGTTCCCGCTTCCAGCTTCATAGCCCCGTTAAGCAGTATCTTCACCGAGGCCGTAGGCGTCACCGTATTGCCGGCTACCACTGTCACCTCTTGCAGCTTCACCTTCGGCTCCACCTGGATGGAGAGCACGGTGTCGGCTATGGTCTGCAAATCTGCATCAGAGACACGCTTGCCTTTATCGCCCAGCTCCTTTACCCTGGTCACGATCTGAGCTAACTGCTGTTCGGTTGCCAGGAGGCCGAACTCGCGCAAGGCCAGTTCGACTGAGGCCCGGCCGGCATGCTTGCCTAACACTATGCGCCTCTTCCTGCCCACGGTCTCTGGATGTATCGGCTCGTAGGTCCTGGTATCAGCCAAGAGCCCGTGCACATGAATGCCCGCCTCATGGGTAAAGGCATTCTCCCCCACAATTGATTTGTTGGGGGCCATAGGAAGGCCGGTCATTCGCGAGACCAGACGGGAGAGCTGGTATATATCCTGGCATTTGATCCCGGTGTTGATTTTGTAAAGGGATTCCAGGGTCATGACCACTTCTTCCAGGCTGGCATTGCCGGCTCGCTCGCCTATGCCGTTAACCGTCACGTGCGCCTGGGCTGCTCCGGCGCGAAGAGCCGCTATGGTGTTGGCGGTAGCCATGCCGAAGTCGTTGTGGCAGTGTATGCTGATTGGCACACCCAATTGAGACAGCCTGGAAAATATATCCCCCGTCACCTCGGGAACCAGCACGCCTACTGTATCACAAAAGGCCAGTCTATCGGCTCCTGCCTCAATTCCTGCCTTGTAAAGGCTGACCAGGTAATCCTGATCGGCGCGGCTGGCGTCCTCTCCAGAGAGCTCCACAATGAGGCCGTGGTCTTTAGCATACTCTGTCACCTGCACAGCCTTATTTATCACCGATTTTCGGTCGGATTTGAGCTTGCACTCAATATGAAGATCCGATACAGGTACCACAAGATGGACGGAATCTACATCGCATGCTAATGCCGTATCAATATCGGCGGTCAAAGCTCGAACGTAGCTGCATATCTCCGCTTTAAGGCCAAAATCAGCAACTGCTTTTATCGATAGGCGTTCTCCCTCTGAGGTCATGGCTGAGCCGGCTTCAATCACATCCACACCCAGAGAATCAAGCCCTTGGGCGATGGCGAGCTTCTCATCCATGCAAAGTGATACACCTGGCGTCTGTTCACCATCACGCAAGGTGGTGTCTAGAAAACGTATTTTACCAAATAAATCGATCCCACGCATTCATGCTCAATCACCCTCGGCCTCTCAGGCCGTTCTAATGCTGAGGTCTTTAATGATTGATAAAGCTAACGAGGGACAGGCATGAGAAGATATTTCGTTGAATGACGTTCCAAGGGGAAGCTTTAAACCGTTGCAATCAGATCCACTCTGAGAATGGTGGAGGTTTAGGATAGATGAAGTGCAAAATATTGTCTCTTTCCATAGCTGTGCTCATTTGCCTGATGACAATGCCCTTTTTGCTCAGCAATACGGCATTTGCAGGGGTGGGATGCGGCACAAACCCACTGGGTGACACATCTGGGGATACTGACTTTTATGTAAGCAAGAACCAAAATCAGGGTGTGTCCGGCGCATCATCGACGACACAATCCAGTCCGGCAAAGGCCGTTGTGACTCTAGGAGCCGTCGCCAAGGCCAACAAAAATGCCACGATCCAGAGCATAAATCCGGACAAGCCCAGTCCCCAAAGCCCGGGATCTGTCATAGTCTGGATGGTTGTGGCGTCCAATCCCAGTAATGAAAAGATGCTCTACAATTTTCGGCTTATGGGACCCGCGACCATTGGACAGCTTACAGATGAGACCGGCTGGATAGCCGAAAACGTCTGGACCTGGAATACTACAGACAAAGATGCAGGAGAAAACCAGATTGAAGTGCGGGTAATGCGTGCCGGATCGGCTGGATTTGAGGACAGCAAAGTGCAAAGCTATGTCATTGCCACAAATTCTCAAAATGGCAATACGATTGATATGACTCTCGTTGCCTCACCAGCAGTTGCCGCTGTTACATCGTCCAATGCTTCATCAACCTCCGTTTCCAGTACAGCATCCTCCGCGGTGAATGGTCATCCGGAATCAAAAACTTCCGACCCCATTTCGGACAAGCCGAGACTTGCGCCTGACGAGAGGTCGCGCATAAATCCAACAACCAGCGGGCCCAATATGAAGATGCCCGAAACAAAACCTACGCCTCTGCCTCAGGCCACCACACAGGCGGTAGTAGAAACAGCCACGACTATGCCGGTACAGGTCGAGCCTGTGGAGCCCGAGTTTATGGAAGTGGATGGCAAGTGGACGGTAAAACTGGAAAATAATGGCGCTACCCTGAACCCCCTGCGCATCATTCAGACAGGAGAGAGCATCATGGGCATGGGGACTCTCAATGAGCAGAACACCAAGCTTCAGGTCCTCGTCAAAGGTTCTGTTTCCAAGAATAGCATGAGTCTTGATGTACAGACAGTAGTTGCTGAATACGGTAACAAGATAGACAAGCGTATCGAGCTCGATCTGGTCAAGGTAGACAGAGTCATCTCCGGAAGCTATGAAATGTACTCGGGCGAAGAACTGATAGGCAAAGGAAATGCCACCGCCAGCAGATTTGCCTCTTAAACATGATAAAAAAACAGAATGAATTTAATCTCAGCAAAGGAGGATCATAATTGAAGACCCAGTTAATTGTATGCATGGTATTGATCTTAGCTACGCTCAGCTGTCCGGCCTATGCAGGCTGCGGAAAATGGGTAATTCGAGATAATACTGATTTTCTGACAGATCCAATATTCGACGATGCAGTGGTGTCCTCCACCGGGAGCAGTGACACTGTAAATCAGGACCGCACGGTGAAAGCGAAGAACGAGACGGTAGAGAATAGCGAAAAAACGGCTATCGTCGAGAAAAAGACCCCCACCATTGACCTGGCAGGAAAGTGGAGGGTTATGCTGGAAAAGAGTTCAGCAGAGCAGAATGCAGGAAAAGCCATTGATTTGATATTGATCCAGACCGGCGATCGGTTACAAGGTTACGGCACCCTTCTTGAAGGGGGTTTGGATAGTCCAGCCACCGCCACAGGCTCCATATCCGATGAGGGCATAAGCCTGGATGTAAAATTGATCCAGCAGAAGAAGGATTACAGGCTGGATATGGCTCTTGTCAAAAGCGAGCTTTTAGGCAGCTACGAGCTTTATGCGATGGAGAAGCTGGAGGAAAACGGCAACGCCACAGCCAGCCGCTCCAAATCCTGAGCATTATTATTTGTGATACGGCTCACCATGCATTATGCGAAAGCTTCGATAGATCTGCTCCAGAAGAATTATTCTCATCATCTGATGGGGGAAGGTCATCCTGGAAAAGGAGAGAATAAGGTCCGCTCTCTCTGTAACCTCCGGTGCCAGGCCGAGGGGCCCGCCTATCACAAAAGCTGCCTCACTCTTGCCTTCCAGAATATTCTTGTGCAGCCATGCGCTCATCTCTGGCGAGTCGAGGGCTTTTCCCTTTCTGTCCAGCGCGATCACCGGACCGCAATGTCGCTTCAGCTTTTCGAGAATGGTCAGTGCCTCCTCTTGCATGGCTAACTTCCCCTCGGCCAGGGAAGCCGTCTCTTTAATATGCGCCTCAGGCACCTCTACCATCTCCAGGCGAGCATAGGTACGAAGGCGGCGAGCGAAATCTGCGGCCGCATCCTGCCAGTACTTCTCCCGAAGTCGCCCTACGGCGATGATGCGAAGAATCAACTTCTAGCCTCCACGTTCTTCAGATAGAGCAGGCCAGTAGTCGTAGCTCTCCAGCCGCCTTCTGTCTGCTCGATCACCAGAGCCTTTTCCAACATCTGCAAGTGATACTCGGCCAGAGCCACGCCAAGATCCAGCTCCTTTGCGATCTGCTCATTGCTCCTCACTTCGCCGTCAATGAAACAGAGCATCTTTCGCCGCAGCGAGAGCTGCAGGACTTCCAGGGCGAAGCGATGATCTTCGGCGCTCTCCCACCAATTTGCAGCTTCTACAGAATTAGAATTTGCATCTTGAATATTAATAGTAGTCGTCATATTAGAATAAATATTATTCTATTATACATAATTCCACTAAAAAATTTATTTAAGTAACGATCCATTTACTCATTTTTATTATCTCCATGTATCTCGCAGGCACTGCTTCCGATCTCGCAGACCCGGCAGACCTCCCGTTCGTTATCCAGATGGCGGGTGGCCGTGGCCAGCACACTGGCGGAGGCCAGGTTTCCTGCCAGAAATACGGCGGCGGCAATCTGGTCATCCGGAATGCCCAGATTGGAGGCGATGCGAATGTGCAGTTTCAGGCAGTGGCTGCATCTCATGGCCGCCGACACGGCAACCGAGATAAGTTCGATGGTCTTGGCATCCAGAGTTGAGCTTCTTTGGATGGCGTTGTTATGCAGCACCTTGGTGATGAGAATCTCGGGACTGTCCTGCATGAACTGAAAAACATAGGGGATCTCGCCGTAAGTGATCTCCACTGCTTTTAAGATGTCCGCTGCTGCTTTCTCCTTCCCCTTGACCAAAATGGCGTCCAGATCATCCTCGAAGCTCATGACCTCTCCTTTCCCGGGCCTTAGAAGACAAACCCGGTTTCAGATGCGGACAGTATCCTCACAAGTATATAATCTTTCATCCGCGACGGCTTGATGGTGGCAATCTCGCCTAGCGACACACCCTCATCGAAGGTTACATCTTTTACTGCATCCTTGTAAGCATCATAGGGCAGCTTCACTCGCACACCGGTCAGATTGAGGGCTATGGGAAGCGGCGAATAGGAGAACTCCACATCCGGCACCTGCTCGCGTACGCTGTCCATGACTCGAGGCGGCGAGGTGGTGAGCGGATCCTTGGCAATGGAGGCTCGCGTCTTGTCCAAGGCTCTGCCTACGGATTCAACGATCCGATCTAAAGTTCCAATCTCCGTAGCCTTGCGGGCCCGGTGCGCCACTCTTCCTATGGACGAAACATACTCAAAGGCATAGGGAAGGTCTTTGGCCTCGATCTGTGGCCCGCCCGTGACCACCACGGGCACGCTGATGTTCCGGTATAAGCTCTCCTTTTTCTTGATGCACTCCTGGAAGTTGCCGAAGATGAATACGGCGGCATCATGCTCGTTTATCAGAGCGGTTTCATATTCATTGATCTGGGCGATCTCGCGACCGACGCCTCTGGCCAGTCCCAGCATGTTAGTCTTGGAGCCATGG
>JANYKI010000057.1 GCA_025361645.1 Methanothrix sp. | reverse complement strand
CCGGATATCGCTCTCTGGGAGCCTGCGGGTGCATAGTCCAAAGGCCACATTATCGTAGACGCTCATATGAGGAAAGAGGGCGTAGCTTTGAAAGACATATCCGATATTCCTTGACTCGGGAGGGATGTTCACCTTCAAGGCTGAATCATAGAGCACTCTGCCGTCCAGAGAGATCCTGCCTGCATCGGGATTATAGAGACCGGCCACCAGATTAAGCAGAGTGGTCTTTCCGCAGCCGTTATCTCCCACCAGCATGAGGATCTCACCCCTGGCCACATCCAGCTTCACCTCCAGGCTAAAGTCTCGCAGCCTCTTTCTGATATCAATTTCTAACATTTTTATACACCCGCCGGGTCAGGATCTTCACCAGGACTATGACCAGAAAGGAGATGGCCACCAGAATTATGGCCAGGCATAGTGATACGTCCAGATCTCCTTGCATGGCGGTATAGATGGCCAGGGGCATGGTCTGGGTGCGGCCCTGGAAGTTTCCCGCAAACATGATGGTAGCTCCAAATTCTCCCAGCGAGCGGGCAAAGGCCATGATGGCACCGGAGATGAGGCCGTTCATGGCTATGGGCAGGATAACATGAAAGAAGGTGTAGACACGAGAAGCACCTAAAGTGCGGGCTGCATTCTCATAGGCCAGATCCACATCCTCAAAGCTCGTCCTGGCCTGGCGAATGTAAAATGGCGAAGAGACGAAGACCTGAGCGATGATCACAGCCAGAGTTGTAAATGCTATGCTTATTCCCAGGGCGTTCAGGTGTTGTCCCACAATTCCCATCCTGCCGAAGGCCATGAGCAAGGCAATGCCAGCCACGGCAGGAGGCATGATCACCGGCAGATCGATTAAGGAATCGGCCATGTCTTTGCCGAAATAGTGGAAACGAGCGCTGACGTAGGCTACTGGTGTGCCCATGACTACGACTATGATGGTGGTTATGGTCGAGGTCGTCATACTGAGCCGCAGCGCATCCATCACCACGGGATCGTGCAGAGATCTGAGGATAGTTTCCGGGGGGCTCTTGAGGAAGAGCGCGACTATGGGCAATGCGATAAAGGTCATGGCCAGTGTCAACAAAAGGGCCAGACCGGCTTTGAGAGCCACTTCTCGGGTCCGGGAGGAGAGGCCGATGGTTTCGTGCTCTTTATTCACCAGCTCAGCTAGACTTCGTTCTTCGAAACGGCCAATATCTGCTTGATTGGAAGCCATCGATCACTCTGTTATATGCAATTCTTCCGGCAAAGGGTTTTGGAGCCCGGAGCCTTTTTTCCCCTGCCCAAAAGAAAGACCTTTCGGTTAAGCTGCAGCTTTTGCTACTGGAGCGGTAGCTGCATTTTCAGATCTGGCAGGCTCGCTCTCCACGGCAGCAAAGCCGTATTTTTCCAGGACGGCCTTACCTTCATCCGACATTACCAGATTCATGAACTCCCTACTCTCGGCCGGATACTTGGATTCCAGCAATATTCCCATGGGGTACTCGGCGATGATATTGTATTCAGCCGGGATGTCTATCTTATCCACCTTGCTTGCCAGCTTCTCGGTGATATCGGAGACATAGGCAAATCCGACATCCGCCTCTCCCAGAGCCACCTTAGTCACTACGTAATTGACATTTGTCTCTTGAGAGATGACATTGGCCAGCACCTTTGTCTTATATTCCGGACCATATGAGGAATTATTGCCCAGATTGCTTATGATCTGCAGGGCATAGTCGCCCACCGGCACATCCTTCGTTCCCATGACGATTTTGAGGCCGGGCTTAGCGAGGTCTGAGATGTTGCCGATTTTAGCAGGGTTATCCTTGGGAACGATGAGCGAGAGCTTGTTTTTTGTAAAGATGACGACGCTGCTGTTGTTCATCATCCCGTCATTCTTTAAGGCATTCATCTGCTTCTTGTTGGCAGAGGCAAAGAGATCAGCGAAAGCTCCGTTCTCGATCTGGGTGCGAAGCGCCTGCGAGCCGTCGAAGTTGAAGACGACACGAATGTTGGTCTCATTCTCATACATCTGTCCTATCTCGCCAAAAGCGCCTGTAAGTGACGCGGCAGTAAAGACGGTGAGCTCTTTTGGCTCTTTCGCCAATCCTGCAGACGAGGCCAAAACCAGGACTGCAATCAAGGCTAATAATACATGTTTATTGATCATTGCTGTTCTTCCTCCAGGATTATCGCTTATCATGTTGTAGCTCATATCCGGGACCACGTAAGCACATATGATTACTATTATCAAATATGTGAGCGTCTATGCAAAACTTATTAAACGTTGCGCTCTGCCAAACGAAAGGCCCCTGTCCTCCTTCTAAGCTCTCAGTTTCTCCCGCGGCCCATGGAAGTGATTATGCCGCGCCCAGCGCAGCCCACGTTCGTCTCGTGTCCGTCGGACTCAACTGATCTGCATGATCTTCTTGCCCTTGGTCGAAAGGGCTGCGGTTAGATTCTGGTGGTGATCGACTTGCCAATGCCGCCTTTGCCTAGATGGCTATTTGCCTCATATTTCACCTAATTAATTTTATTTAATATTTAATATTTATATCTAGGGGCTGATGATTTTAAGGCTGGCCCCGCCGCCGTGTTGGAGAGGTGGGGTGGAGGTCCCCAACTTTGAGGAATAAGCTCTTGAAAGGAGTGCTTCGTGTCTGCTGGTCTTGGCCTCACCTCCAAGATAGCGGTGGGAGCGGGGTTATATGGAATTATTTTAGAAGATGGCGGAGGATATCGGAAATGTGCAGGGGGATTGTGAAAAGGTATGAGAAAAGATTAACAACAGGTGAGCTGGATAGAACACATAAATAATGAAAAATAATGAAATAATGCTTTTGATCGATCTGGGTTAAATAATTGCTTTGAAATGCGGCCGTCAAACTTAAGAATGAATAAGTGCTCATTTCTTGATGCCAAAAAAGGAGCAACGAGGCGTGGATCAAATATGAATAATGAAAATAATTCGGATAATATTAAATTATATTTAAAGGAAATAAGCAAGGAATATAAAACAGGGATCGCCAAAGAACACGCATATCGTCCACATCTCAAAAATTTGATTGAATCTTTTGATTCTCGACTAATTGCAGTAAATGATCCGAAGCGTGTTGATTGTGGGGCTGTAGATTTTGCAGTAAGGCGCGATGGACTGCCTATAGGATATATAGAGACAAAAGATATCTGGGTATCACTCGATGAATCGGAAAATTCTGAACAAATACAGCGATATCTCAAAGCATTACATAATTTCGTTCTTACCAATTACCTAGAGTTTCGTTCATTGGTCATCGGTTAAGGGTTTTTATAAGAATAATTTGTTTGATATTTTTGAATTGAAATAACCCATAAGTTACTTTTTATACGTTAACTGTAATCTATTTCTGAAAGGGGAGATAGCAAGGATGACCGATGAAAAAGCATGCATTGAAGAAGACATTTTTGCGATGAGCTTATGCACGATGTTTTCTGTAGCATGGCTTCGCGAGACTGCCAAAAGAACTAATTTTATTAAAAGAGAAAGAAAGATACATCCAGAAGTATTTTTCTGGGTTATTTCTTTAGGGTATGGTGTTTCTTTGCTAAGAACGCTCGCTGGTATGAAGAGAATGTATGAAAATGCAAGAAACAAGACGATATCGGATTCCAGCTGGTATTATCGATTTACGCCTGAACTTGTAGCGTTCCTTCATGAATGCGTTATTCATGGAATGAAACAACTTGCTAGAGATTCATGTAGATCGCTTGACTCGCGCCTTAATTGTTTTTTGGATGTTTTTATTCAGGACAGCACAGTAATACGCCTGAATAAGGTGCTGGCAGAAAAATGGCCGGCCGCTCGATCTAGGACAGTAGCTGCTGGAGTAAAAGTCAATGTATTGGTAAGCGTAAAGGCAAATGGGCCAAAAAGCGTTTCGATTATTCCGGAACGAACAAGTGATGTAAAAACCTTGAGAATTGGGTCATGGATAAGAGATAGGATTATTTTAATTGATCTCGGATTTTATAAATATGGTTTGTTTTCAAAAATTCAAGAGAAGGGTGGCTACTTCGTTTCTAGAATGAAATCAAATGCAAATCCTAGGATTTTGAGCTTAAACAAAGGATGCAAATTAGACAAAGAGAAAATCAAAGGTTTAAAACTATCTGAAATATTAAAAGGACTTAATAAAGAAATATTAGACGCAAAAGTAGAAATTCAATATATAAAAACGGGTGGGAAGAGAAAAAGAGAGTTGATAATGGAAGAATTTCGTCTTATAGCTATTTATAATCAAGATGACGAAAAATATCACGTATATATCACCAATATCTCTGATGAGCTATTGACTGCAAAGGATATTGCTGACCTGTATAGAGGTCGCTGGGAAATCGAATTGGTATTTAAGGAGCTAAAAAGCAAATATCAACTGGACATAGTTGAAACCACGAATGAACAGGTTATCAAAGCTTTTATTTGGATCTCCATCTTGACGATGATACTTAGCAAGGAAATTTATAATATTGTTAGAAAACTTAATCCAGATAAGCAAATAGCTCGATTCACCCAGATGAGGTGGAGCAATATATTTGTTGAATCCTCGCATGAGATTCTGCATGAGGTCCTTTGCTACCTGGGCGTAAAAGATATAATTACGACTAAATACGAAATTTATGGCAGTCAGGCCCTTGATCCGCATGTTAATCGGGAGAGATTCCGAGACAATTTATGGGCTTAACCGATGACCAATGGTTTACGGAATAGAACCGCAGAGTCGCAGAGCGCACGGAGGACGAACGAACGGAGATTACTTCTCTTTCGATCTGCCCTCAAACTCCTGAAACGTGCGCAGTGCGAAGGCCAGCACCTTCCTCTGGCCGATGATGGCAGCGATGAATACCGCAACCTGGACCATCGTCCTCGCTCGCCCCCGCGCGTGCAGCCCCGGCCATGTGCACCTTCAGCCCCTCGTTATCCACCTTTGTCTCAATGGCAATCTCCAGCCCCAAAGGCTCAATAAGCTTGGCTACCGCCTCTCGGCTCCTGTCGGTTACAATGGCAATGGAGGGGCCTACCGAGCTCATGCCCACGAATTCCAGGCCCGCCTCGCGAAGCCTGCTCATCTGCCGGTAGATCTCAAAGCCGTGGTGCTCCACCTCTGCCCTCTTCGAGCCGCGAAACTCTATCTCCCAGACGATATCTCCTACCTTTTTCAGGTCGCCCTTCTCAAGAGCAGGGATGAGATCCATGAGCAGAAGATAGGCTTTCAGTTCTCGATCCTGGTAATCCAGATTGCGAGCCCGGTTCATAAGCAGGTCAAACTCCGCTCTTCCCGCCGAGGAGACGACGGTAGGTGGTATGGTGACAAAGACGTTTTTACCTTCGGCAAAACGGTGGCGGTAGGCCAGCGCCAGCTCGTCGCCGGTAATGACCATGCCTCCGTAGGTGGCAGCCGCAGGGCCCACGCCCGTCTCAAAGCCGCTGGTCACCCGTCCGTCCTCCGTCTCCTCCACATAGTTGTGACCCAAAAGCAGGCGGATCTGCTCAGAGCTAAGTGGGGAGCCTAAAGCAGCGTTCAATGCGTGGCCCAGGGCCAGGAGCACCGATCCGGTCGAGCCCAGGCCGACGTGCTTTCTTTCGTGGTCCAGGATCACAATCTTAAAGCCGCCCTCATAATGCACCGTCTTCTTAAAGACCTCTGCAAAATGACGGATAATGGGCTCACGCGAGTAATCGATGTCAAGACCGGAGGCGGTGCACTCAACCTTCGCGGAGCAGTAGATCTGCAGGGCAAAGCCCACGCCTCCGCCGCCCGGTCGATTAGGAGCAAAGCGGTTCATGTCCAGCACAGTGAGATGAATGCGACCAGGGGCCGTTGCCTTGACTACTCCGACATGGGGCGTGAGAAGGTAGTCTTTTTCGAATCCCAGTGTGTGGATGCATTCACCGGGGAGGAAGGGCTGGAAATCATACTCCACCAGGTCCAGATCCCCGCCTCGAATCTTCATTTTAGCCAAGACTGCTCACCTAATCTTCAGATCGGTCTATCAAAATAGATGCTCTTTCCTGAGGCTTTGAGGGGCAATCCATAGGCTACGCTGCAGCCCTCCAGCCAGTTCAGGGAGAGTGCGGCCACTCCTGCCGTGAACATGACGCGGTTATCGACATTGTGCAGGCTGGCCGTCTTGGCAGCCGAGCCCAAAGCAATGCCAAGGTCAGCCATCTTGATGACGCAGTTGGGGCCGTGGAAGAATTTTTCCGGCTCCAACTCCAGGAACTGTTTTTGTGCTTCTTGCATCTCTTTGCAGGTGGCATAGCCGCATCCTCCGCAGTCCAGGCCTACGCTGTCTACGACCTTGCTGCCCAAGAGAAGGCACGCCTCGCTCTTTTCCAGGTTGCCTGCGTCCCGCAAAAAGAATTTGATGCCCCGCGCCTCTCCCAGACGGCGTAGCTCTCGAGAAAGCTCCACCAGCTCTTCGCCTATTACTACTCTTATTACTATGGAGTCCTGGCCCCGGCCTTTGGGCGCGGTGCGCGCAGAGAGGGCCATCAGCTCAGCTACCATTTCCACGGCTTTGAAGGTCATGAAAAGAGGATAAACGGATTCGTATTTATAGGATTCTTCATTCTGTCAATGCCGATCGTCCACTACGGTATACTCATCAATGTCAATGATTTGATCCTTTTGCTTCTTGCTGCTCGTGCCCGAATTTTCTTCCCGTCCTCTCATCGTGGCCAGCAGGATAGCGGCGATGGCTGAGAGTGCCGCAGGCCCGGAAAAACCGCCTCGCTTTGCAAATCGGAGTAACGCTAATTCCGCGATACCCTTGAAAAGACCTGTAAGAAAATTGGACCGACTGTTGCCTGGCACTGACTTTACCAGTTTGGCGAAAAATGCCATTATTCTTGACCTTGTCGATGGCCTGATGGTCCATTTCACCGATTTGACCAGCGTGACTATTAAGGCACCCCTGACCGCTTTGTTGAGCAGAACAGCGCTAATAACGGTTTTTATCAACTTTGTCAGCATTCCCATCAGGACTAATTACTGCTTGCACTGATATATTATCTATCGGTTTGAAATCTCTCCGGCCAGATCATTCTCTCTTTACTTCTCTGTTTTATCATCTCTTCTGCATCGACAACTGTGATGCCAAAGACCTCAGCCAGGATCTCCTGGGCGGCATGAAGCTTCATATCTATCAAGTCATCACCGCTTATTCGCGAATTTTCGCGAGGCACAATGGGCTTTTTCTTCGCTTTGCCCATGTTGCCCAGGACTTTAGACATATAGGAAATACCTCTGCATACATTTGATATAAATATAATGCCTTATGCACTGGAGTGATTGGATTGAATCAATATGTCGGAGAAGTTCGTTATAACCGGGGGCGCGGGTTTCATAGGCTCCAACCTAGCCGAATATCTTTCTAAAGATAATGATGTGCTTGTCATCGATGATCTCTCCACCGGCAAGATGGAAAACCTGGCCGGCCTGGATGTGGCATTCCTAAAGGGAAGCTTAACCGATCTGCTGCTGTTAAAGGAGGCCTTTGCCGGCGCTACTTGCGTCTTTCATCAGGCGGCTATAGCCTCGGTCAAAAAGAGCGTGGAAGATCCCGCGCACACTAATACCGTTGGCATCGATGGGACTCTTAATGTGCTGATTGCGGCCAGGGATGCCGGAGTAAACCGCGTGGTGCAGGCCTCCTCGGCGGCAGTCTACGGCAGCTCACAAGAGCTTCCCAAAAAGGAGGATATGCTGCCCGAGCCAATGTCTCCCTATGCCGTCTCCAAGCTTGCCGCCGAGCACTATGCCCGCGTCTTCCAGGAACTGTACGGCCTGAAGACCGTATCCCTGCGCTATTTCAATGTCTTTGGCCCCAAGCAAGACCCCTCATCCGAATATTCGGGAGTGATATCCAGGTTCATCTCCGCTCTCCAGAGTGATGAACAGCCTGTGATCTACGGAGACGGGGAGCAGACTCGCGACTTTGTCTACGTTAATGATGTAGTCTTCGCGAATATTCTCGCCAGCCGGGCTCTGCCCGGAGTTTATAACATCGCTTGTGCAAAGAGCATCAGCCTGAATACACTGGTAAAGGTGATCGGCAAGATCCTGGCAAAAGAGGTCCGGCCCAGATATGAATCCGCCCGGGCAGGAGACATCAAGCACTCGCTGGCCGATATCAACCGGGCGAAAGGGATGGGCTATTTTCCCAAATACTATCTCGAAGAGGCTCTCTTAGAGACGATCGAATGGTTCAAAAAAAAAATTATTTCTTAAAATAGAATCCGCAGGTTTGAATATTATTTATATCCTCGGGCGTCAGCGGGAAGGCCTTGCATATGCTGGGCCGAATACCGTATACCCTACAGCGCTTGTTTTTGGCATCGTGGGCGAGGCACAGCTCACAGCATTTGCCGCATCGGACACACTCTCCGCACCTCTTAACCTGCCACGCCAAAACCTGGCTATTCTTTAGGTACCAGACAATCCTTCTTCTAATCCATCCGTCTAACATGGAAAACCTGCTCATGGGCGCTGTGATACTGATGCTTTTTAACCTCGCGCTTCAGCTTCGCAATCTGAGCCACGGAAACGGTTAAAAAGATTACGGCCCGAAGAAATGCGATCAAAATTTCAGGTGATGCAATAATGAAGAGCCTTAAAGGCACCAAGACCGAGAAAAATCTGATGACAGCATTTGCCGGAGAATCACAGGCCCGAAATAGATATTCATTCTTTGCCTCTCAGGCAAAAAATGAGGGCTATGAGCAGATTGCTGCTATATTCCTGGACACAGCCGACAATGAAAAAGAGCACGCAAAAGTGCTTTTCAAGCTGCTGGAAGGCGGAGAAGCAGAAGTTTTCGCACGTTTTCCCGCAGGAGTCATTGCAGATACTATTGCAAATCTAAAGGGGGCAGCAGAAGGCGAGCGATATGAATATGCAGAAATGTATCCATCCTTTGCAGAGACTGCCAGGTCTGAGGGCTTTCCAGAGATTGCTACAACCTTCCTCAACATAGCCGCTGCTGAGAGAGGGCATGAAAGAAGGTATCTCTCCCTGAAAAAGAATCTCGATGGGGGCGCAGTCTTCAAGAGAGACGACAAGGTAGTCTGGAGATGCCGCAATTGCGGATATCTACATGAGGGAAATGCTGCTCCGGAGGAGTGCCCAGCCTGCAAGCATGAGCAGGCATACTTTGAGGTCTTTGGCGAGGTCTATTGAGAAATAGCACAGCATATTTATGCCACGGCACAGATGACTGATATGGAGAATGGAATGAAACGAATGATATTGGTTATGGTGGTACTGATAGCTATTGTCTTTTTTGCACAAAGCAAACCATTAGTCAACCTGGGGGGCAGAGATGGAAGTCTGATCTTAGGCGGATTGACAAACAATTCGTCTATCAATTCATCGTTCAACCTCTCAGAGAACGCTTCTGCCCTGCATCTTGGCGGAGACGATGGGAACCTATTGCTGCAAAATCTGACAAATGCCTCAAAAAATCTCTCCGATTGGGGTTCTAAGCCTCCTAAGGCACCATTGCCTCCTAATTATGATCCTAAGATGGAAAAGACGATCGCGATCCTAAGAGCGAATCATGGATTTTGAGGAAATTAGATGAGAGCTTCATTGGTCGCAATTATCTGCATATGCATCAGCTTGATATGCATACCACTATCTTATGGATTTCAAAGTGTAGGTGAGGACTTTGGGACTTCATGGCTGGAGAATTACGGGACCAAGCCGGTAAGCACCCTGGAAATTGCCAGCGGTCTATGGAACTGGGGCAGTGCGCCCAAGGGGTTCGGGCTTCATAACGGCACCCTCTACCCACCGGGAACTGAACCTCAATGGTACTATCCCAATAGCTATTCGGACTACAATCCGATCATCATAAATCGAACGGGTTCAAGCGAATTTCCATCCCAGAATAGCTTAAACGTAGATCCATGGCTGCTGGCCCAACTCTCGGGAAGGCCTGTGACTCTGGTCAAAGAGCCAAAGGGCACTCTATTTTAAAAAAAAATTAAATGACGGCGTATTCCGCCGCCTCGTCCAGCTGCTCCTGTATTCGGAGAAGCTGGTTGTACTTGGCCGTCCTCTCAGAACGGGCCGGCGCACCGGTCTTGAGCAGCTCGCAGCCCAGAGCTACAGCCACATCGGCAAGAGCCGAATCCTCGGTCTCTGCCGAACGATGGGAGGCCATGACCTTCCAGCCCGCCCGGAAGGCCATGCGTGCCGCATCAAAGGCCTCGGAAACGGTTCCGATCTGGTTGAGCTTGAGCAGCAGGGCATTGCCGGCATGCATCTCTATGCCCTTCTTCAGGCGCTTTATGTTGGTGACATAAAGGTCGTCTCCTACTATTATCGTGCCTGGCAACTTCGCCGTAAGCTCGGCAAAGCTGTCATACGCCTCCTCCTCGAAGGGGTCTTCCAGCAGAATAATGGGGTAGGTCTTGACCAGATCGACATAGTAATCGATAAGCTCTCCGGGCGTGAGCCGATTTCCGTCCACGGAGTAGCCGCCTTCCATGTAGAAGCTGGAGGCCGCCGAGTCCAGGCCGATTTTAATCTCCTCGCCATAGCCGCTGACATCAAGAGCGCTCATGATGGCGTCCAGTGCATCGCGGGTTCTCACCAGCGGCGGTGCATAGCCACCTTCGTAGCCGACGTTGGTTGCGCCCACACCATACTTGCCCTTTAAAATATTGCCCAGAGCATGATAGGTCTCAACAGCCATGCATAGGCCCTCACTGAATGTTCTGGCCCCGGTGGGCTGAATCATGAACTCCTGGATGGAGAGCTCGTTGCCGGCATGCTGACCTCCGTTTAGGACGTTAAAGGAAGGAATGGGCAGGCGAGAGGTATTCACTCCGCCCAGGTATTTGTAGAGCGGCATTTCTGCGGAGGATGCTGCCGCCTTGGCCACGGCTATAGAGACGCCTAGAATGGCATTGGCACCCAGATTGGACTTATTGGGCGTGCCGTCCATCTCGATCATGAAATCGTCTATCTCCCTCTGAGCAGAGGCATTCATGCCCAGCATCTCGGGGGCGATGACCTCATTGACATTCTTGACAGCCTTGAGGACGCCCTTGCCGCCATATCTGTCTCCTCCGTCGCGTAGCTCCAAAGCCTCGTGCGTGCCCGTGGATGCGCCGGAGGGCACAGCCGCGCGCCCGAAACCGCAGCAGGTGTAAACATCGACCTCTATAGTCGGGTTCCCTCGTGAGTCAAGGATCTCACGAGCATGAATTTTCTCAATCTGAAATGACATGATATACCACGCCAGATGCTTGGAAGGCTTCTTTATTAAGGTTGGCGTGCCCGAATAACCATTAGCATTTTCTAGCCGGACTGCATCATAATCGAAATTTATAAAAAATAAGATTGAGCCTGAGCCGAAAAGCCCAGGCACCTTACATGCTTATGCCTTCTTCAGATGTGTTCAGATCCCAGTCTGGCGGCTGCCATCCGTCATACCTGGTCGTTCTCGGAGCCACTCCCGTCTCCCTCACATCTATGTAGGCAGATGCATCGGCAGAACCGCTGCCCGATCCATCCAGCGCACTGGTATCCACGTGCACCCTATTGGTATAGGCCCCATTTCTTGCCGCATGCATGCTGTACTCAATGGTTAGCATTTCACCGGGCCGCAGATTTGCATAATTCCAGTGGATGTAGTTCGAGTCAATGCTGTATGGCTCAACTGAAGAATTCAGTAGTCCCATATCTCCTGGAATCTCGTCGGTGACCTTTGCTGCCACGCTGCTATTGGCATTGTTCCTGAGCAAAATGGTGTAGTGCACAACCGTTGGGTCCCTGGAGTCCAATTGTGCTTTCTTTTCCAAAGACACATCGGGCGCACAGCAGCCTAACCATGCAGAGTCCAGGCTCGAACAATTGGTTGAAGATACCAATGTTCCATCCGTAACTCCGCTGGCCACGACGCAATTAAGCACGTTGTCAGGTGCATGCTCCGTGATGTTCAGCTTCAGCAAAATGGTCAGGCTGTTTCCTATGCCCAGATGGAGTATGGTCCAGTTTGCCCCCGTGGCCGTGAGTGATGATGGCTTGAACGAAGAGCTGACGTACTGAGTGCCGGGCGGGAAGATATCGGTAACATAAATCGGAGCCAGAGCACGATTGCCGTCATTGGTTACAGTTATGATGTAATCAGCGACTGTCGAGTTAACCCGATTGACCCATTCGGACTTCATCTGGCCTTCCTTGGTCACGATGACATGTGGATAGTCGTACTTCGAGACACCGGTCATGAGAATATGTCGCGTCAGGCCGAATTCGCCGACATAGCGCTCCTCATTGTCTACCTCATTCGTGGCATTTGTACTGACCGACTTTGCCCTGAAATCAGCAACACCGTTGAAGGTGGCATTGGTCTTCATCTCGTTTAAGCCGAGTGCTATGGAATCCTTCTTCAAATACTGCAGAGATGAGAACTTCTCGCTGATGATAGTAGCGGGAGACGTGCCGCTATTGGGAGCCACGCACGTATTACCAATCGCGCCACCTGTTGAGCTATTTGCAGCAACTATAGAGCCTCCACGTAGACCGCCGCTCTTGGACCACATTCCCTCATTCCACTTCATGTCCTGGTTTGCCAGGACGTAGGGAGAGTAGTTGTAGCTGCTCGGTTTATGAGCAACCTCGATGTCCTTGGCCATATAATTGCTGAAGGAGTCTACTATCTCCTCGCTCTTGTATGAGCCGGTTCCAGACTCGTAGGTTCTCTGGCTGTCTCGCACCCTCTTGTCTGCAGCCACAAAGCCTTCTCCAGATGCAGCCTTCTTGGTGATAACGTTCTTGCCGTATTCATCAAATGATTCGTTGATGCTGAATTGGCCGCTGTAATCCTCCTGGCTCTCAAAGATGGGTTTCTTCTTGGGTCCATCTTCCGGTGAAGCCTTCTTGAAGAAGCCAATGCTTCCCTTGCCGGTGAAGCTCGCGTCCACCATCATCTTCGAGCCGTTCTCGTCCATCTTGATGTACGAATCGCGGTCCACGTAGGTGGCATAGCGGTAGGTCTCATGCATGACGGCGCCGGTGATATGGTTCTTGGCCCGGCTCTCTTCAGTCCACTTGGAAACGTAATTAAGGCCATTGTTGCCGGGCAGCTCGAAGGTAGTCGGATAGTAGCTGGCAGAGACATTCTTTAGCGATTCGATGGATCTGTTCTTCATAAACAATTTTGTCTTTTCTTCAGTCTGGTAGACGCCACTGCCATGTTCCCTTGTCAATAGTTCGGTGCCGCTGTCTTTGATGGTCACGCTGTAACATTTCTGCTGGGACCAGGATGTGTAATCGCTCCTATCGGTATAATATATCTTTGCGGTCACATAGACACAATTCGTGACCGGGAAGGGAGGGGTTCCTGTGGACAAGTCATTATGCACATTGACAAATCCTTTGCCGGATACGGCACTCTCCGCCATATCAAAAGTCATATTCGACTCGGGATATACTGCCACGAGAGTTATCTTCACGCAGCCCAAGGGCGGGATGGAAGAGAAATACCATTGACCATCATCGCTTGCTTCCGGATAGCTGGCTACGATTCTCACTGCCTGATTCTGGAAGACGTCTTTCACCACCACTTCCTCCAGCGTTTGGTATTTCATAACGTTGCAGACTGTGATGGTGTAAGTCATCTCCTCTCCTGGTCTATATGACGATTTATCTGAAGTCTTGCTTATGATATACGGCACAGGATTGGCTTTAGCTATTGCTTGGGAGCGATCTCCCACAAGATCGCCACCACCTAACGGCATGGCTGAAACGGCGACGACGTTATTCAGGTCTCCCATAATCGTTCCCACGATATCTGTTTCCAGAAGGATGCGTATGCTCTCGCCGGGCTCTAGGCAGCCCAGATCATTCCAAACTACTTTGTTTGGCGCAGCAAGAGTGCCGTTATGATCATCACTTAGGTACTGCAGACCATCGGGAATGATATCCTCTGCATACACCTGGCATAGAGTGGCCGAGCCCGTGTTATTGATCACAATGGTGAACGTGATCTTTTCACCGGGAATTCCTTCCGGCGGGGTGGCGGTTTTGGTGACATTTATGCTCGCACTCTGCACGAGGACGTCGGCTGTATCGCTGGCATAGACATCGGCGCCAAACTCGGGAACTCCGGTGGCGTTGATCTCATTGGTGAGCTGGCCCATGACCGAGCCGGTGACGCTTGCCTTAAGAGTCAGATCGTGGCTCTCTTGGCTATTCAATGGGCCGAGATCTTCCCAGGTGATTTGCATGCGCCCATCCGGCAGGGTGACATTGCTGCTTGGTTCTGGAGTTGTGCCATCTGGAATATATTTCAGGCCCAGAGGCAGGGTGTCCACTCCCTTGACCTTCACCATCTTCATGGTTTCTTGATTGGTTATCTTCATGGGGAAGGTGATTATGACCCCCTTGGTGCCCTCAGATGGATTGGCGACTTTATCAACGATGATACCGGCCGCCTGAGCCTCTACATCGGCGGTATCAAATCCGGTAACGTTCTTACCAAACTCCGGACGGCCATCCACATCCACACGATTGGTGAGATTTTCCGATTCCGTGATTGGCCCATCAATGCGAGCGTCTATCCATAGCATCTTGGCTGGCGCTCCACTTGACAAGGGACCGATGTCCGACCAGTTGATAAAGAGGCCGTTGTTGATGCCACCATCCGAGGCCACGTAGCTCATGCCTTCCGGCAGTTTATCGGTCACAAAGACATTCTTGAGATCGATGCGGTCAGTATTGGTAATAGCCAGGCCGAAGCGGACGATAGTTCCCGCTGCACCATGATCCGGAAGGGCGGTCTTTTCCACCAGTATGCCAGACTCTAAGGCTGTGACAATGGCTGTGGCTCTGCTCGTCACATTTTCGCCAAACTGGGGCTGGCCTTCGACATCAACGACGTTCGTCAAAAGCCCAAACTTGCTGCCATCGATTGTAGCTTTGATCCACATTGATTTGCTTGAACCGGCTGCGAGAGGACCGACATCAGACCAGTAGACGGTCTGGCCGACGTTGACTCCACCAGAGGACGAGCTATCATAGACCAAAACATCGGGCAGCAGATCGTTTACGAATATATGGGAAAGCAAAGAATCGCCGCTGTTGGTGACATCCAGGGTGAAGTTGACCAGAGCGCCTATTGAGCCGACGGTCGGTTTAGCGATCTTGGTAACAGTGATCGCGGCCTTGCCGGCTGCAACGGTAGCCGTGGCGCTGTCGGTTACATTGCCACCGTATTCGGGCTTGCCTGCCACATCCACCTGGTTGGTCAGTATGCCGTAAACGGTGCCGTCGATTGTAGCCTTGATCCAGAGTGATTTCATACTTCCCGGTGCCATGGGACCGATGTCGGACCAATCGACATTCTGACCGCTGTGCGTGCTGCCTGACGAGGAGCTGTGATAGGTCAGGCCAGCTGGCAGAAGATCATGAACGAAGACGTGCGGCAGTGGAGCACTGGCAGTGTTGTTTACATTCATCGTGAAGGTGACCAGAGTGCCCTTGGAACCAAAGGTGGGATCGGCGGTCTTAGTGACTGTAATCTTGGGCTCACGAGCTTCCACGGTTGTAGTAGTATTATTCGTGACATTGTTGCCGTGTTCCGGCTTGCCCTCCACATCTACATGGTTGGTCAAGGTCTGGATGCCTGAAACGGGGCCGTCGATGTGGGCTATGATCTCAAGCGACTTGGTTGCTCCGGCGATCATGGGACCGATGTCGGACCAGTAGACGATCTGGCCGAGGTTGCGGCCACCGGATGAAGAGGAGCGGTAGCTCATGCCCAAAGGCAACTGGTCGTTAACGTAGACATGCGGTAAGGGTGTGCTGCCGCTATTCTTGACCAGGAGTGTGAAGGTGACATTAGTGCTCGGTGAGCCGAAGGTTGGATCGGCGGTCTTGGTCACTACCAGGGCACCCAGACTTACCGTGGCAGTATCCGTGGAATTGACCTTATTTCCTTGAGAGTCCTTGCCATCCACAATGGCAATGTTGACTATGGGACCGGGCAGATCTGTATCTATTACGGTATATTTGCCGGTAACTATCAGGGTATCGCCAGGTGTTCCTTTAGGAGTAAGAATCGTTCCTATCGGATTGGGAGCGAACGAACTGAGATAGGTGTCCTTAAGATCGGTTATTTCTATGTCGTTGGTGCCTACGTTCTTGATGGTGAAGTTGTAGACTATCTCCTCGCCTACCTTGGCATTAGTTCGATCGGCCTCTTTGCTGAGGTTTATTGCAGGGAGCGATCCAAAGTAGTGGCTCGGATCCTCGTCAGAAACATTAGAGCCGACCGGGGGTTTGCCAGTGGCATTACCCAGATTCGAGTACTGGCCGACGGAGGCAGTTCCGGGCGGTGCGGTAAAGGTTTGGGTCGCGCCCACAGCAAGAGTTGAGATGGTGCCGATTACGCCCAGCTTATCATCTGTGACCAGGACATCGGTCAGAACAACGTTGCCGGTATTATTGACCTGATAGGTCCAGGTGACAGGACCGCCTACTGGAATGTAAGGACCGGGTGCATTCGGGGCTATAATGCCGTTTGTTCTCTTGATAATGCTGATGCTGGGAGTCTGGCCAAAGTAGTGGCTGATATTGGTCGAACTGATGTTCGGGCCGGTCGGTGGAGTACCTGTGACTGTACCGTTATTGACGTACTGGCCGGCTAGCGCTTTAGACTCGGGGGCTGTGAAGGTATGTGTGGCCTGAAGAGCCAGAGAGGCGATCGTTTCTTTGAATGAAGGCAGCCGGTCGTCGGTTACGGTAACGTTCTTCAGCACAACGTTACCGATGTTCTTGACCTCATATGTCCATTTAACGGTATCGTTCACGGAGATATATGGCCCAGGTTGATCAGGAGCTTCTATGCCATTAGTGGATTTCTTGATGGTAATGGCAGGATTTGACTCGTAGGTATAAGTAACATTAAGTAAAGAGGACGCCGAAGGGTCAGGGCCCCCAATCCACGCACCAGCTCCAGAAATACTTGTATATGAATCAGCTTTCGTGCCCAAATGAATATATTCTCCCGGAGAGACGGCAATAAATGCACTTAGATCCCCGGTATAATTTTTGAGATTGGTCCCGATATGATCTTTAGTTTCAAGCCATGTTTCGCCTCGAGCTAAAGTTTTATTCCAATCCTGAGTTGCTTTGGTGATAAAGGTGTCAGGACCGGGCAGAGCAACCGTTACCGAAACGTTGGAATGATATGTTACAGTGATAGGATTTAGATTACTAAGCTTTGCATAGACATAAATTTCTTGCCACACATGTGCTTTCTCTTCAAGTCTAACATGTGTCAGCGTGCCTAGCGTCGGATCAAACTTAGGAAGCACATGATCTACTAGAGGATTATAACCCCAAGGAGCAGTAGTTTGGACAATTAGGTCGGAGAACGTCACAGTCTTTTCTACAGCGATCACTGGAGCAATCATTAAAATTATTATTAGAAAAATCCCGAAAAAGTTAATGAGTTTCGAACATGCTCAATACTATGATTGAGCAATAGTCAGTAT
>JANYKI010000036.1 GCA_025361645.1 Methanothrix sp. | reverse complement strand
TTGTAAGATTCATTTTTCGAGAAGTGAAAATTGAAATCGCTAGCAATAAGCTTAATCCCACATTCCGCACTTTGGGGTTCAGGATTTAGTATTTTTACGGCTATCGATTTAGTTAATTAAATTGAAATATTTTAATCAAATAAGATTTTCTTGCCAGATCATTTTGCAATATGTTGATTTTAATCGACTCTATCTTGGTGGATGAGAAGACAAAAGGTTCTCTCAATCGGATCGATATGGCGAACAAGAAAATTATTAACGTAAATGAATATTATAGATTAGGATTATATTTAAAGAATCGTTAGCTGGAAAAATACTCGATTTAGGAAGTTAAAGTGCGGAATGTGGGCTTAATCTCTGATTTTCGGAACAATCCGAAATTTGAAGTAGGATGCTAGAGGCCAACAGACATATCTTCATTAAGCAATTCCTAGATCTGATGAGACTGAACTATGCTGTTCTAATCATTCTTCTGGCATTGATGACATCGGCACAATGTCAACAGACCGCAGAAGATTGGTACAACAAAGGCGTTGCTCTGGATGAGCTAAAAAAGTATAGTGAAGCCAGCCAGGCATATGACAATGCCCTCAAAGAATGCGACAAGACAATCGCGAAAGATCACTCTAATGCCAATGCATGGTACATCAAAGGTAATGTCCTCCATAGTTTAAGTGATAATGACGGGGCTATCAAGGCTTATGACGAGGCTATCAAACTAAATTCTACATATATTGATGCATGGAACAATAAAGGCATTGTTCTCGGTTGGAGAGGCAAGTACGATGAAGCCGTCAAATGCCACGATGAGGCTATCAGATTAGATCGAAATAATACAGATTCATGGTACAACAAAGGCTATGCGCTCTATTCACAAAGTAAGCACGACGAAGCCATCATGGCCTTTGACGAAGCCATAAGGTTAGATCCGAATAATATACAAGCAAAAACCTTCCGAGTTCATGCCCTCAATGGCCAGACGGAGTATGATAATGATTATGCCCTCAAAAAATGCGAAAAAACGATCGAGAAAAATCCACAAGATGTAAATGCCTGGATACAAAAAGGCGATGTTCTTGCATCCCAGTACAGGTATGATCGAGCCATCGAGGCTTATGACGAGGCTATTAAACTAGATCCTAATGCCGCAGCTACCTGGAACAAGAAATGCGGTGCTCTCTCTAATCAAGGCAAAAAAGATGATGCCATCAAATGCTACGATGATGCTATAAGGTTAAACCCAACCAGCGACACGGCCTGGAACAATAAAGGCAATACTTTCTATGATCAAGGCAAAAAAGACGATGCCATCAAATGCTACGATGAAGCTATCAGGTTAAATCCAACTAGCGACACGACCTGGGACAATAAAGCGACTATTCTAAATGAGCAGGGTAAGTACGAAGAGGTCATTCGTGCATACGACGAGGCGATCAAGCTAGACCCGCCAAGGTACGAGAAAGCTAGGATATTGTACCACAAGGCTGTTGCTCTCTACAATCTGAGCAAGCAAGACGAAGCTATCGAGACGATTAATGAATGCATGAGTTTAAATTATAATTGGGGCGAGAACTGGGACGAGTTTCTACTTAATGAGAGCATCGAAGAGATAGATAATGCTACCAACGTCAATCCAAGTAATATCTCGGCATGGATAAACAAAGGCACTGCTCTTCATAAATTGGGTAAGTACAATGATGCCATCAAAGCATATGACGAAGCTATTCGGTTAGCTCCCAACAATACTTCAGTTTGGTTCGCAAAAGCACATGTTCTTCTCAGCCAAGGCCAGATTCGCAAAGCCACTGAAGTCTACAACGAAACCAGCGAGTTATGCCATCCAAATGCAACCGTCTGGATCAACGAAGCCCGCCGTCTCGGAGGCTTTAGCGAGGAGTCCTACAGATGTCTCGACCGGGCAATTGCTATTTACGATGAGTCCATCAGACAAAAATCAAGCAACGTCACGGCATGGAATAACAAAGGCGTGGCCTTCGTTTATCAAGCCAGGATGGATCAGGAAGCATATCTTGGTCTGAGTATGTCGTATGATCAGTCATCAATTTCAAAAAACCAGGCACATGCCAGTTATCGCGAGGATAAATGGCAAAAGGCCCTTGATTGCTTCGACAAGGCCATCCAGCTAGATCCAAAATGTGCGGATGCTTGGTACAACAAAGGAATGGCTCTCTATGCTCTGAATGACGGCTCTGAGTCAATTGAATACTATGAGGAGACCGTGTATTGCTTCGACCAAGCCCTAAAATTACAGCCTAGAGAAGATTGTTCAAGACTGGTAGATACCAGATATGCCGAGGTAGCCATGCGTGACAAATTGATGGAACTGAAAATGACACCGAAAGACGTGGATAGAGTGGCTGCATACGCCTAAGATTTTGTATTGAGGCCTTAGCAGCTTATTCTTTTTTTTGGCGCTCCAAATTATCAGAGGTACATATAACCAGCAAGATTCGATCCTTCTTTTTTCCTGCATTTTCACTCATAGCGGCATAACATATTTTTATAAATACCTTTCCAGCTAGATAAGTCTTTATGGTGTGCGGCAGATTGTGGATTTGCTATTCGCTATCATGGATGCCGATTAATCGCAATCCTCCGAATTTAAACCCAGATTTACTAGGAATATGTGAACGTGTAGTTAGGACAATGGGGATTTAGGCCGGTTTTGGGAGATTGCACACAGCACTATGAACAACTCGCAAATTTTGCGCGCACCTGCGGGCCCGCCTGGAGACGCAAAGGCTGAAAGCGCGGGTGATTGGCCCTGGCAGAGACCGAGGCCCTCAGACCGGATGACCTGACGGCCTGGGAGAAAGGTGATTTCGGTCAAAGAGAGCCGGAAGGGCTCCCGCACCTACCGGATGGATGGCGCCAGGAAGATAGACACCGCGAAAGCCCGCCAGAAGCCGGGGCAATGAAGGTCGCAGCTCTGGTGATCAGACTTTAAATATCAAGAATCGAGAGTAAGTAATATCCGTGTGTGAGACTTTGGAGCGCAGGATCATAACCAACGATCTCCCTTACGATCTGGAAGAGCCTGGCGATGAGAGGGAAATCACCAGAGGGCTTATGAGACACTCACAGCAGGTGCTATCTAAATATGTGGATAAAGAGCCTGACATTTATTGATGGCTTCGCCAATATCTGCCCCATTGTCTCAGGGCTGCCTTTTCGCAATCCTTATAGCCTAACAGCGAGAACTTTTATCATGGCCGGAGCAACAGATAAAGCCGTTATCCAGGATGCCAACGAAGCCGCCCTCAGGGAATTCAAAGAGGGGGTAAAAAGAAGCATCAGGCAAGCAGACGCTGGTTTAGTTAAGACTTTCAAAACTAAGGAAGAGTTCCTCGACCACCTGAAGAATCTCGAGTAAGATCCATGGATTACGAATCCACGCCTGATTTTGATGCCAATTTTCTTAAACTCACCAGTAAAAACAAGGCGCTGGAGGTGCGGCTTCTCAAGAAGATCGGCCAGATCCTCAATAATCCATCAATCGGCACTCCTAAGCGTCACAAGCTCAAACATGCCCGTGGTTCTCACGTAAATCCTTATGTCATTGTCTACAGGATTAAGGGCGATAGAGTTCAGTTTTTATATGTAGACCATCATGATTTAGTTTACGAAAAATCGGCCGAGATCCTAGAAGAGATAGAACGAGAAGAGGATCAGATCCCAAATTAACGACCAAAACGGCCAACCAAATATTGCATCACGACCCAACGACCCCAATTCGCGTTTATCTCCTGTGAACGAATCGTTTTCAGTCTGTAAACAAAATGTTTATAGCATGTAAACATAATGCTATGCATGCTCATAGAGCTGTTCAAGACTGAGGAGCGAGCTTCCGTCCTGCGCTATGTGATGTTTCGCAGTTCCTCAAGCGTTGCCGAGGTCTCAAGGGCCACAGGAGTCACCAAAGGGCTTGTTTCTCGCTATCTGCGCCTCCTCGTTGAGTATGGTTTGCTGCAAAAGGAGGGGCGAGTGTATTCTCCTCAGGATGGCGCTCATTCTCGGGCCGTCAAACTCCTACTCAACCTGGAGAGAATAGACCTTTCGGCTCTTTCCTTGGGCTCCGTTAAGGGCCTGGGCCTTTACGGGAGCTGGGCCAGGGGTACGAACCATCAGGAAAGTGACCTCGATGTCTGGATAAGAGCTGATAGCATTCCTCCGGAGGGCTTGATGGCCAGGCTGCAGAGGGATTTGAGCCTGCAGTCTGACAGCGAAGTTAATCTGCTGGTGCTGACGCCCGAAAAGCTTGAGAGGCTTAAGATAGAGGATACACCCTTCTACAACTCCATGATCATGAGTTCAGTTACCCTGAAAGGTGAGCCGCTTGAAGAATATCGATGATTGCTTTCTGCGCGGCCAGCTTCGCAAGGTGGAGCCCTCCCTGACCAAGAGCGAGCAGTCTCTGCTCCAGGCCGGGGACTGGCTCTCCGAAGCTGAGAAGAACCTGGAGGCAGAAGCCTTACGGTCCGCTATCTCTTCAGCGTACCTGGCCGTCTTTCATTCCGCCCGTGCCGTTCTCTTCCGGGATGGGGTGCGGGAGAAGAGCCACTACTGCATTGGTCTTTACCTGCAAAGGTATGTAAAAGATGGCACCCTTGAAGAGGATTGGCCCATGCTCTTCGACAGGATCAGAAGCGTGCGCCATGCCGATCAGTACTCTTTCTCGGCCTTGCCCACGGTGGAGGAAGTGCAGGCGAGCATTGATCTTGCTGAAAGATTCATGGAAAGTATGGAGAGGCTACTTAAGGAGACGAGAGGCAATAGCTAGATATCGAAACTTCAATTGGCGAACACGGCTTTTTGGATGGTTGAAAAGACCCTAAAATCTGCAGGCATGGGCCTGGCCGGATTTGAACCGGCGACCACTCGGTTATGAGCCGAGCGCTCTAACCGGACTGAGCTACAGGCCCAAAAGAAATGCGCCGCCAACAGGGCTCGAACCTGTGACATTCTGGTTACTGCTCCTAAGCAATTAACAGCCAGACACTCTACCAACTGAGTTATGGCGGCTCGACACCCTCCCTCGATGCACAATGATTTAAGCCTTTTGATTAGAAGGTAGATTTCATGCGCGTCCTGAAGAAGAATCTGCGAGGCGATGAAGGGGAGATTGCCTTGCTTCCCGAGTCGTTAGATGATTTATGGCATCTACAGCACTTGATTTCGAGGGGCGATCTGGTCTTTGCCCTCACGCACCGGAAGGTTCCAGCCATTGCCGACAAGGCGCGCCCGGAGAAGATGGAGAGAAAGACGGTGCGCCTGGGAGTCAAGGTGGAAGACATCGAGTTTCATATGTATTCCAACTGGCTGCGCCTGCACGGCATTATCAAGTCGGGCATGGATGTGGGGGCATACCATACTCTGAATATCGAGGTGGGAACGGATCTGTCCATCCTCAAGTACCACTGGAGGCCGGACCTTCTGGCGCGCATCGATGAGGCAGTAGCCGAGTCGCAGAGACCGCGAGTGATCATTGCGCTGGTGGAGGAGGGCGAGGCCACCATCGGTGTTTTGCGCCAGTTCGGGGTGCAGATGGCAGCAGAGATACGACAGGGCAGCGGAAAAGGCAGTGGTGAAGACACGCGCGCCGGCTTTATGCGAGATGTGGCACAAGCAATTGATACGACCGCAAAGGACAGCGCAGAGGTAATCCTGGCGGGACCCGGTTTTACCAAAGAGGATTTAAAGAAGGTTATCGACTCCAGCCTTCCCGATTTGGCCAAAAGGATTGCCATGGATGATACCTCGTCCATCGGGCGATCCGGATTTCAGGAGGTCCTACGTCGCGGGGCAGTAAAGAGCGTTCTTGAATCCAGCCGCATAGCCCGGGAAGCAAAACTCATTGAAGATCTCTTCCGGGAGATCGCCACGAACGGCAAAGCCGCCTACGGCATAAAAGAGGTGGAAACCGCCAAGAACTACGGAGCGATTGAAAAGCTTCTGGTATTAGATGAGCTGGCCCGCCGGGGAAGGGTGGATGATATCATGCGCGAAGTGGCCGATGCACGGGGAAAGGTAGTGATCTTCAGCTCGGAGTTTGAACCGGGAGATCGGCTGCGCTCTTTGGGCGGCGTGGCAGCACTGCTTCGATTCAAGATCGCCTGAAAGGTGTGAAACAGAAAATGACCAAGTGCGACAAATGCCCACAGAGTGCCATTATCTATCAGAGGTACTCGGGCAAGCATCTATGCCGGGAGCATTTTGAAGAGGACGTGCACCGCAAGATCAAGGAGACTCTGCGCAAAACCGGTCTCTTTAGCCATGGCTCGCGCATAGCCTTGGGCCTGGATGGGGGGAGAAAGAGCGCTACGTTAGCATTTGTTCTCAAGAATCTCTTTATTCACCGAAGGGACGTCGATCTATTGGCCGTCATCATCGATGAAGGGAAAAAATCAGGCCCCACCGCAGACCAGGCCCGCCGTGTGGCAGAGCAATTAGGGATCCAATATATTGTAAAAACCCTGCCGCTTCTGCCTGATCATGAACCGACCCACATCGTCCACTCTGCCCGGAAGAGGGAGCTTTTTTTTGGCACGGCAGAGGAGAATGGAGCCGGCATTCTCGCCACCGGCGAGACCCTGGATGATGAGGCCCTGGAGATCTTCATAAGCTATCTGCAGGGCAATGTAGATGCAAGCGAAGAGCAAAGGGCCGCCTGGATAAAGCCACTGCGGCGTATTCCCGAAAAAGAGGTGCGGCTTTATGCCATCGGACGCGATCTAGGGTTTGAGAATGTCGCTGAATTGTCCACTACCGATACCTTGCGAGCGGCTGGAAAGCGGCTGCTTTGCGGATTTGACCGGCGGCATCCCGGCACGAATTATTCCTTGCTTCGCGGCCTGGAAAAATGTCCGGCACATGAAAGGGCCGGCAAGGGCAAAGCCTTTAAGTAAAGATGGAAAATACGTCGAGCCTAGCGCCTCGGTAGCTCAGCTGGTCCAGAGCGATTGACTTGTAATCAATAGGTCGCGTGTTCGAATCACGCTCGGGGCTTTTTCCTTACCATATATTTTTCGAAATTGTGTAAAAAAAGTCATAATCTTTGGTTGTTTTATTACAGAGATCCACGCAATGGACAATAGATATAAGGGCCTGAATTTTTGGTTCAGGCCTTTTTTATCTTCTTCATATCCAGCCTGGTTTTGCACCTGGGACAGGCCTTAGGCTTATTTACTCTCGTCTCCCATCCGTAATGGCATTTGGGGCATCTCATCTGTTTCATATTAATACAGTTGTAATAAGAGTATTAATAACTTTCGATTGTATATGATTACCCTTACTACTCTGGTAAGCGCAAAGCCTATAATTGAATGGACGTGGTAAATAGAGAATTTCATGAACGAGATTTTGGAGATTCTTTCTGAAAACGCCAAGGCAACCTCTTCCGAGATCGCGGCGCTGCTCGGCAAACCCGAGGCGGATGTAGCCAAAGAGATCCGGGAGCTGGAAGACGCCGGCATCATAAGAAAGTACATCACTCTGATCAACTGGGAGAAGCTCGACCAGAGTTTTGTCTTCGCCGTTTTGGAGCTGAAGGTAGCGCTGCAGCGAAAGACGGGCTACGACGCCGTGGCGGAGAGAATCGCCAACTTCTCGGAGGTAGAGTCAGTGCGCCTCATCTCGGGAGATCATGACCTATCCGTCACCGTGCGAGGCAAGTCCATGAAAGACATCGCCTACTTCGTGGCGGAGAAGATCGCGCCCCTGGAAGGCGTTCAATCGACTTGCACCCACTTCATCCTTAGGAGCTACAAAGAGCACGGCGTCATTCTCACCGAAAAGCAGAGGCCCCAGAGATTGGTGATTACTCCATGAAGCAGAGCCAAAAAAACGTATCCATAGCCGCCTGGAATGCCGAGCAGCATTTAAATCAGGTTGTCAAAGACATGCCCCCCTCGGGCATTAGAAAATTCTTCGATCTGGTGAGCGAGATGAAGGGAGCGATCTCTTTAGGTGTGGGAGAGCCGGACTTTGTCACGCCCTGGCATGTGCGCGAGGCCTGCATCTATTCACTGGAGTCGGGAATCACCCACTACACCTCTAACAAAGGCATGCCCGAGCTTAGAGAGGTTATCAGCGAAACAGTGCGCTGTGAGCAGGGCCTGACTTACGATCCAATCGAGCAGATACTGATCACCACTGGTGTTAGCGAAGCGGTTGATCTGGCCTTTCGCGCCACATTGAACCCTGGGGACGAGGTCATTGTGCCCGAGCCCTGCTATGTGGCCTACACCCCGGACATCCTTCTGACCGGAGGAGTGGCGAGGACAGTTCCCACCCGTCTGGAGGATGAGTTCCGGCTGCAACCGGAGGACGTTGCTGCGGCAGTGAACGACAAGACCCGCGCTCTGCTGCTCAGCTACCCCAACAATCCCACGGGAGCGATTATGACCCGCTCCGACCTGGAGGATCTGGCCGATGTTGTTGTCGAGAACGATCTTCTTGTCATATCCGATGAGGTCTATGCCAAGCTCACCTATTCGGGCAGCCACGTAAGCTTCGCCCAGTTGGAGGGCATGCAGGAGAGGACGGTCATCCTGAACGGTCTATCCAAGTCGCATGCCATGACTGGCTGGCGCGTAGGCTACGTGCTGGGCGATGCGGCACTGGTGGGGGCCATGACCAAAGTGCATCAATACACCATGCTCAGCGCGCCTACCATGGCCCAGGTGGCGGCATTGGAAGCCATGCAGAAGGGCGAGGTGGAAATGCTGCAAATGAAGCACGAGTACAACCTGCGCCGGCGCATGTTCGTCTCTGGCCTAAACCGCATCGGTCTGGACTGCTTCGAGCCAAGAGGAGCCTTTTACGCCTTCCCCTCAGTGAAAGCCTGGGGGCTTTCCTCAGAGGAGTTCGCTGAGCGGCTCCTCAAAGAACAAAAGGTGGCGGTGGTGCCTGGCAGCGTCTTCGGGCCGAGCGGCGAAGGGTTCCTGCGCTGCAGCTATGCCACATCCCGTGGGGAGCTGATTGAGGCGCTGGACAGGATAGAGATATTCCTCTCCAGCCTTTAAAATTTGATTTCGAGACGATGAAAAATGCTTAAAGCAAAATTCAAATCGGAGCAGACGGACCGGCTGGCGGGAGGGCTGGCCGCGTTGGGCCTCTCCCCCAATGCCTGGACGATGCTCTCCCTGGTCCCGGCACTGGGGGGAATGGCGGCCCTGATGGACGGACGGCTGGCCTGGGGCCTGGTGCTCTTCGCCCTGTCCGCCTTTCTCGACATCGTGGACGGGACAGTGGCCAGGGTGACTCACCAGTCCACGGCCAAGGGAGCTTTTCTGGACGGGGTGGTGGATCGGTATGTGGAGCTCTTGCTCTACCTGGGGCTGCTCTTCTACTTAGGAAGAGGCGAGTTTCTCGGCCTGCCTTATGAGGCCTGGTTTATGCTGCTCTTCTTCGGTTCGCTCATGACCAGCTTCGTGCGGGCCTACGCCGATCACCGGGGTGTAGTGAAGGGCGAGGCGGAGCTGAAGAAGATGGGAGGGCTTTTGGAGCGATTTGAGAGACTCATGCTGCTTTATGCGGGAATGTTCCTGGGGCTTTTCCATACAGAGTGGCTGGTAGTAGTAATAGTAATAACAGTAGTTCTGGCCAATGCCACGGCGCTGCAGAGGATAGCGTTTGCCATCATGCATGAAAATTGACGCAAATGAGATACATGCGGGATAGTTTGGAGAATAAAGGCCGAAGGCTGGACATGCACAAGACCCTTGAGGTGCCCGAGGACATCAATCAAGAACTTTGTACTTCTTTCCATTGGTCATCAGTTAAGGAAGATGCAATTGGCTTCTTCGCGCGGGATTCCGGTTCACGCGAAGGCGCGAAGCCGCGAAGTTCCGATGAGAGAAGGACAATTCTTGCCACACTCGACCTTAAAGCGCAGTCTGTTGAATGGGCGAGCCGTCGGCCAGACTGGCCCGACTGGCGAATAGTTATATATTTATAAAAATTAATGGAGCACTCGCTGGAACAAAACCTGCCCACTCCATCAACCGCTTCGCCGCCAAGTCTCCAAACCTGCCCGGCGCTCCAGGCAGCCAGGATTTACTCGCGCGTTTCACCGCGCGCGACATCCCATCAGAAGCAGTCGCAAGAAAGAACTTAAACAGCTCCCTGGCGAGAAATCCCAGAAAGCCGGACATCAGCGAGCGTCCCACACACGCGCCCGCCTGGGAGCGGAGCTAAAGCAGCTCTACGCCGAGGGCAAATTCACGGAAATCCTGGCCCACTGGCAAAGGCCTGCCCAAGGACGAGGCTGGCAACTTCATCACAAGCCAGGAGAAATCAGATGTAGTACACGACCTGCTGGCCTTCCTGGCGGAAAAAAATGCTGGAGATGAACAAAGAGAAGTTCCCATTCCGGACCCCGCTGGGCGACGTTGCTTCGTGGGTCCAGTGCCCTCTCCAGGTCCGCTTCGGAAAAGCCGCGCTCGCTGGCTCGATAGCCCGCAATCTCCAGAGCGATCTCATCCAGCTCGGCCAGGCCCGGCCCGAAGAGGCAATGTGGCCCACGATGCGGTGCGCTGTCCGAAAGGGCATGCCGATAAGCCTATAAATTAGTTTTAACTAATGAGAAGGATATGGGAGCGGATGTTGGCATCGTTGGTAGCATAGGTAAAGTGGTTGGCGCCAAGCTTACCCGAAATGAGATCGGCCAAATCAATAAACTTGTTGAAGCTGGTTTCTACCTTAATTCCTCCGACTTCATTCGTGAAGCTGTCCGAGAAAAGCTATCAGCAATCAAGGTCATTGAATATCGCGATGTAGACTATGAGACTGCAAAGAAAGAAGTCGCAGGCTATTTCAAAATGAAGGGAGAAGCTTACGCCTCAGAGGCAAGCACTGACCTTGAGCTTGATTATGAGCTGGTATGCAAGATCATGGATGATCTGGAGAAGGAAGGCCAAATGGAGGCTTCGCGGTGAAGGGGCTTGAGGTCGGCGACTCCCTACACGGTCACAGAATCATAGCCGAGGCCAGAAAAGTTAGCGATCCTGTAGTAATTGTCAAGAGCGGCAGGCACAAAGCGCAGAGGATCATCCTGACAGAAAACGCCCTGGCGATAATTGATAGAAAAGGGCGTTGGTGTGGCCAACCGTAGCAGATATGGATTTATCTTTTTGGCTATCTCTCCTTTCCCAGCTCCCCCAGCGCCTTCTCCACCCGGCTTCGCCTCTGGGCCAGCCGCTCTTCTCCCGCCGCAATCCTTCCCAGCCTGTCCCGGATCATGCGCTCCGTCTCCACAGGCGCAGGCCCGCCCGTGTTGGCCCGCAGGGCGACGTTGCTTCGTGGGTCCAGTGCCCTCTCCAGGTCCGCTTCGGAAAAACCGCGCTCGCTCGCCCTAAACCCGGCCATCTCCAGAACGATCTCGTCCAGCTCGGCCAGGCCCGGCCTGCTGCCCGAGGCGGCAATCCGGCCCACGATGCGGTGCGCTGTCCGAAAGGGCATGCCTGTGATGCGCACTAACGAGTCGGCGATCTCAGTCGCGGTGGAAAAGCCCGCGCCTGAACTTTTCTCCAATCGCTCCAGGTTGAACTTGAGCGAGGAAACGCAACCGTCCAGGATGCGCACCGTGCTTCTCGCCCAATCCAGGCTTCGCCACAAATGGGGCGTGACCTCCTGCAAGTCACGGTTGTAGCTCAGAGGCAGGCCCTTGCAGATGGAGAGCGCCGCCATGAGGCTTCCCAAAACCGAGCCCGCCTTGCCGCGGGCCAGCTCCGCCGTGTCCGGGTTCTTCTTCTGGGGCATGATGGAACTGGTGGAGGCATAGAGGTTATCCAATTCCAGATAGCCAAACTCAGAGGTGGACCACAGCACCAGCTCCTCGGCCAGGCGGCTCAGGTTTACCATCAAAATGGAGAGGTCTGCCAGGACCTCCAGGATGAAATCACGAGTGGACACGGCGTCCATGCTGTTTTCCACCAGGCCCTCGAAGCCTAAGAGATGACAGGTTCTATTCCGATCGATCTTAAAGCCGGTGGAGGCAAAGGCCGCTGCGCCCAGGGGGCTCTGGTTAACCCGCAGGTAGGCGTCCTCCAGTCGCGCCAGATCCCGCCCGGCAGCATCGGCATGGGCCAGGAGATGATGAGCCAGAGTGGTAGGCTGGGCGTGCTGAGTGTGAGTAAATCCAGGGATGACGATCTTTGTGTGCTTTTCTGCCAGCTTGACCAACGTTGCCAGCAAGGAGAGCTGCTCCTGCATCAAATCCAGCATTTGGGCACGTAGCGCCAGACGGATGCAGGTGGCCACCTCATCGTTCCTGGAACGAGCAGTGTGCATCCTGCCCCCTTCCGGACCGACCTGTGCCAGGATGTGCGCCTCAATGGCCTCATGCACATCCTCACCTCTGCCTAACGACTGCGATCCCGCTTGCATCAGATCGTCAAGAGCAGCTATGATCTTCGAGCAGACCTCCAACGAAATCAGGCCCTGCTCCTTGAGCATTACCAGGTGGGCTTTGTCCACCAGCAGATCGGCTTCGAAGATGCGCTCATCTGCCTTTCGGCTGGAAAGGTAGTCCAAGACATCCTGACGGCTCTCTCCCAGACGTTGATCGCGAAACATGTCATCTCTTTTAGGTTGTGTAGTTGGCGTTTACATTCACATACTCGTGGGTCAGGTCGCAGCCAAAGCCGCGCGCTTCTGCATCGCCTAGAGCAAGGTCAATATTGATGGTAATAGTATCCCCTAACATGATCTCTTTGGCCTGATCTAAGACTCCATCCACGATGCGGCCCTTTTCTACCAGCGAGACCTTGATGCTTACTCCTTCAGGGCTTTTTCCTTCCAGGCCCAGAGTTATCTTGGACGGATCCATCTTTGCTCCCGAGTATCCTACGGCGCAGATGATGCGGCCCCAGTTGGGATCGGCACCATAGACAGCCGTCTTAACCAGGCTGCTGCGAGCTACCGCTTTGGCAGCCAGACGGGCGTCCTCAACGCTACAAGCTCCACGGACCACGGTCTCAAAGTACTTGCTGGCGCCCTCGCCGTCTCGCGCCATCATGCGGGCCAGCTCCATGCAGACGTACCGCAGGGCTTCCCGGAAATCCGCCTCACGGCCAATGACCTTTCCCGTAGCCGTGAGGAGCACAGTGTCATTGGTGCTGGTGTCCCCGTCCACGGTAAGCATATTGAAGCTGTCTTGCACGGCATCGGCGAGGCATTCGTGCAATGTCTGCGCCGGAAAATCTGCGTTTGTGTAAAGGAAGCAGAGCATGGTGGCCACATTGGGCTCGATCATTCCTGCGCCCTTGACTATGCCGGCTACGCGTAGCGCCTCATGCTCCACAGCGATCTCTTTTACGCGAGTGTCCGTGGTCATGATGGCTCGCTCGGCTTCTGCGCTAGCCTCGCCGTTGCTACGCAGCCTCACTTTGGCCTGCTCGAAAAGCTGGGAGATGAGCGGCAGATCCATGTAGCGGCCTATGACGCCCGTGGATGCCACGCCGATCTTCTTTTCATCAGTTGCCAGAAAACCGGCTAAAAGTCGGGCCATGGCCCGGGCGTCCTCCAGCCCCCGCGGGCCGGTATAAGCATTGGCGCAGCCGCTGTTAGCGATGACTCCGTCCAGATAGCCATCGGCCAGATGCTGGGCCGTGACATCCAGCGGCGCTGCTCTCACCTTGTTGGTGGTGAACATGCCGGCAGCAGCACCAGAGGCGGCGATCAGTGCCAGGCCGTATTTTCCCTGGCGTACTCCGGCGGCGCGAACGCCGGGAACGGCACAGATGCCGCCCTCAATTCTCTGCATGCTGCATTCCCAGGCCGGATATGATGTCGCCTCTGGTCACTATGCCCACCAGCCGCCCGCCCTTCATCACCGGCAATCGGTTGATGCGGTGGCGGGTCATGATGCTTGCTGCCTCCTCTACGGAGTCATCCGGTCCCACCTCATGCAAGTTGCCGCTCATGATATTGCCCACTTTCTTCTTGGGAATCTCCTCCAGGCTGGCATGCATCCTTTCCCACTTTACCAGATCTCGGAAGGGAATCTCGAAGACCTCGAAGGGGCTGGGAAGCCAGAGACCGCCTTCCTTCTCTTCCACAGATAAAAGGCGCAAAAGGTCCGATTCCGATACTACGCCCACCAGCTTCTCTCCATCCAGAACCGGCATGCCGCTGATCTTATTCTCGCGCAAAAGAAGGGCCGCCTCGCTCACAAGAGCTTCCGCCTGGACGGTGACAGGCTTGACGTTCATAACATCTCTGACTTTCATTTTTTTCACCTATTTCACCAATTAATTCAGGGCGCCATGCCTGGGAACCACAGCCCAGTCTTCTCATCGAAGCCTGCCATAAGGTTCATGTTCTGAATGGCCTGGCCGGCCGCTCCCTTCACCAGGTTATCTATGGCAGATATGACCACCAGTCGATCGCTATCCAACTCCACCTCAAAGCTTATGTCACAGAAGTTGGAGCCGCGCACCGAGGACAATTTAGGAATGCTGTCCACCATGCGAACGAAGGGGGCGTTTTTGTAAAACTCGCGGTATATCGAAGCTACCTGGTTCTTATCCTGCAGCGTCTCAACGGCGTCGGGGCGGGCGAAGACATGGGCTGTGGTGAGGATGCCCCGCACGGAGGGGATGACGTGAGGAGTAAAGTTCACTTTTATACCTGGGGAGAGGCGGGAGAGTTCCTGCTTGATCTCCGGGACGTGCCGGTGCGTGGTGAGCTTGTAGGGGATAATATTTTGCGACATATTGGGGTAGTGGCTGGTCTGTGTGGGCTCCATTCCCGCACCGGAGATGCCTGACTTGGAGTCGAATACCACCCGCTCCACCAGACCGGCCTTGGCCAGCGGGGCTACGGCCAGGGTAGCTCCCGTGGGATAGCAGCCGGGATTGCCCACCAATTTAGCCCGCGCCACCTCGGGATGAAGCTCAGTCAGGCCGAAGACCGCCTCGCGGGGAGCACGATGCTTAGTGGCATAAGTCTTCTCGAAGACATCCGTAGGCAGGCGGTAGTCAGAAGACAGGTCAATGACCCGCGTGCCGCCGTCCAGTAGCTCGGGCACCCAGTCCATAGCTGTGCCGTGGGGAACTGCGGTAAAGACAATGTCGCAACGCTTCGCAACCTCTTCGCCACTGAGCGCCTCAAAGCTCTGAGAATAGATGCTCTTTAAGTGAGGATGAACTGTTGTTACGCTTTTTCCTGCCAGCTTTCGGGAGGTGACGGCTACAACCTTAACCTTTGGATGATTTGCCAGGAGGCGCAAGAGCTCCCCACCGGTGTAGCCCGAACCACCGACAATTCCTACATCTATCATAAAATCCTTGACGAAGCTAATGATATAAATTCGCCACGCCCTAGCGGCATATTGAGGAGGAAAGCTGGCAGAGCCCACGGGCTTTGTCCTCAATTCTCTCCCTTCCTTCCAGGACGGCCAGCCAACTCTCCGGAATCCATCTGGAGCCCTTTGCCGCGCCGAAAAGGGAGCCTGCGATGGAGGCAATGGAGTCTGTGTCGCCCCCGCTGCTGGCGGCCATGACGAGCGCCTCCTCCGGTTCAAACTTGAGGAAGCAGTAGAAGGCGGCGGGAACGGTCTCTGCGGCCAGGGGAGAGTTTCGGATCACGCCCAGGGCGTCCTCTGGCTTTCGGTCTAAGAGATCCCCGACCCAGAGAAGCCTTTCTGCAAAATAGGCATCCAGGCGGCTGGCCTGGGAGGCTGCATTTCTCAAGATCATCTCTGGAGGAAAGCCGTTAAAGGAGAGGGCCACGCCTACCGCAACGGCAACAGCCGCGGCCCGGGCGGCGGCAGAGGTGTGGGTGGGCAGACTTTGCAGGTCGGCATAGCTCTTCACGATGTTCAGATTCGTGTGGTAGAGAAGGCCGATGGGCGCGGCGCGCATGGCAGCGCCGCAGGTGGGAATATTCAGGCCCGACTGCTGCCATGGCGTCCCTGCGATCATGCTCTCCACGGCAGAGCGTGTGGCAAAGCCCACCCCCCGGTTGAGCCGCTCATTCAGCGTCCAGGTCGCCCCCCAGGCAGTGAGCTTCTCGGCAAATCTGTCCGGCGAGAAGCCCGAGGACTCAATGAGCGACTCCGCCAAAAGCAGCGTCTCCTCTGTGTCATCGGTGAACTGGCCTGCCGAAAGGCCGCTGTGAAAGTGGCCCTCGGGAGCCTGCATCATCTCACGAACCATGCCAAATTTTGAGCTGATCTCCCGGGCAGTGTAGCCCTCCGTGGGCATTCCCAGGGCGTCGCCCACTGCCACGCCCAAAAGACAGCCCCGGAAGCGGTCCAATAAATCCATGAGCGGATGAGCGGCGGCCTGGGACTAATAACCATCGGAATAAATCAGCCAAAGGATTATTGCTGCTCCATTCCCAGCGAGTCTCTCGTGGACTCTCATCTCAAAGCCTGGGACAAAGACTACGCCAGCCGGGGCCGCCTCTGGGGGGGTGGTGTCAAGAATCTGCCCGTCCTTCCCGAGGGCTCGTCCGTCCTGGAGCTGGGCTGCGGCGACGGCAAGACATTGTCAGCCATGCCAGGCGACTGGAAAGTCATCGCCCTGGACGTTTCCCGAGAGGCCCTGCACCTCGCCCGCCGTGTTCGGGCTGATGTCAACCATATCCAGGCCGACGCCGGTTGTTTGCCCTTGCAGGGGGAGAGCTTCGAATCCGTTTTCGCATTCCATGTGACCGGCCACCTGCTCGCGGCTGAGCGCCGCGCTCTGGCCCGCGAGGCTACGCGCGTGCTCCTGCCCGGAGGGCGGCTCTTTTTCCGCGATTTCGCTGCAGAAGATATGCGGGCCGGACAGGGCGAAGAGGTGGAGACAGGAACATTTCGGCGGGGCAGCGGCATTCTCACCCACTACTTCACAAAAAGCGAGGTAGAGGAGCTCTTCTGCCTCCTTCAGCCCGTCTCCATCGCCACGCACTGCTGGAAGATGCGCGTAAAAGGAGAGAACCATCTGCGCGCCGAGGTGGAGGCGGTCTTTCTCAAGAGCTGATGTCCGGGAACGAGAACCGGCCGGGCACAAAGTTGGTAGCGTCCGCTTCTTGGAGCTCCACCTCCTGGATAGTGTAGTCTGTATCATCGGTCTCGAAGACCATGGGAGGGAAGAGAACATGATTGTACACGGTTTCAAAGTCCCCTGCGCTAGAATTCCATCCATTACCGATGGTGAAATACAGGCTGTACTCCCCATCACTTATGCCTTCAACCTCCAGGGCATCCTTAGTCCGCAGATAAACTGCCACCTTGGGCTTGTCCCACCTGTCGGTAAGCACGGCCACGGTGTCCATAGTCCAGTTGTTATAGATGACCAGCAATCCGTCCCCGTTCCGATTCATGTCGCGGATGTAGGTGCCGGTCTCGGGGCGGTCGGCTGGCTTTGCCTGCGTACTTGAAACGCCAAATAATAATATAATAATGATAATACACATTGTTTTTTGGCGCATGAAATCCCTTCCTTTGCCGTTGATATACTTCCTGGTATTTATCTCTTTGACAACGCCCACCGAGCCACAGCCACGCTCGCTCGCCCTCTGGCCCGAACATAGTCTATCCATTGACCGATTCGCACCTCCAGCTGGGTGGACAGGTAAGGTGGATTGAAAATGATCATATCGAACTTTTCCTTTGTTTTATCAAAGATGTATTGAAAATCAAACTGCGTGCGGCCACCCCACCCTAAAGGGATGGGGTATGCTTCGGGCCGCACGCACG
>JANYKI010000013.1 GCA_025361645.1 Methanothrix sp. | reverse complement strand
CCGCTAAAGTTGATGATAAGCCGATCACCATCGGATTGAATGCTTATATTAAGCCTTGAGCAACCGCAGAGTTGCTCTATACCATGTGGCTGGCTCAGGTCGAGATGAAGGTAGAGGTGGGTTATGTTTCTCGACCATCGGCCCTCATTTGTGAGCTTTAAGAAGGGCCTCCACTTAACTCGTTCGAGCATATGCCTGAGGGCAGCTGCGCTCGGCCGGTCCGTCCCATGGGAGTCTTTCTTGGCCCGTGTGGCTTTTTTGCTGGCGTTTTCACTTGGAAACGTGGCAGTTCTTAGAAAGGTCAGTGTGTAGAGAGACATAGGGTTTGATTTTTACTCGTAAACTCGTGCGGGGTTCCCGCCCCCCGCATTTTCCTGCTTTGCAGGCACTTGATTTTTGATTGCTGCATCTCTTGCTTTTAAAGTCAAATCCGGTGTCCAGAATATATATTTTCTTTAAGAAAAAATGGTTATAATTTTTTAGATTCTATCTACTTGATGATCAAAAAGCTGATAAGGTCTTACTAGGACACTTCCACCATGCCAATTAGAGAAGATAACCCTTACATTATATCCATCCTAATATTTCTCTTAATCTCTGCACCTGTACAGGCTTGCACTAGCTTTATAATCACGCCCGGAGCAAGCGCTGATAATTCGATGTACGTGGGATACAGCAATGATGCACTGTCAGTTGGCACTATGAGGTACGTCCCACCGGCAGATCACTCGATGGGCTCCAAGCGCGCTGTTCCTTTTGATCAATGGAGTTCCGGAGCCAAGGCTTTAAGCAGCTCCAAGATTGCATACATCGAAGAAGTCAACCACACCTACGGTTACCTCACCTCCTCGTATGGCATCATGAATGAGCATCAGCTCATGATCGGAGAAGGGTCATCCTCAACCAGAACTCTCCAAGATTATGATTCCCATAAGCGTATCTTTTTCTCCTCTGAACTATCCAAAATCACTCTGGAGAGGTGCACTGGATCCAGGCAAGCCGTGGAATTGGCAGGATTGCTCATCGATACTTATGGCTATTATGGCGTTGGAGAGACCCTTCTCTTTGCCGATCCAAGAGAAGGATGGGTGATGGAGATGTGCAGCTCTCCCGATGGCAATGGAGGTCTTTGGGCCGCCAGGAAAGTCCCTGAGGGTGATATCTTTGTTTCGGCTAACACCTTCCGCATAAGGGAGATAGATCCCGAAGATCACAACATGCTCTATTCCGGAAATCTCTTCCAGGTCGCCAAGGCCCAGGGCTGGTGGAGGCAGGAAGATGGTCCCCTCGATTGGATGAAAACCGTCTGCGCAGGTGAATACTCTCACCCATATAGCTCTCTCGCCCGAATTTGGAGCATCTACCACAGGTTTGCCCCCTCACTCAATCTGAGCCCCTATGTCGAGGATACCTGGTCCAAGGACTATCCCTTCTCGGCAAAACCTGATAGAAAGCTCACCACAGAGGATGCGCTCAACGTATTACGCGACCATTACGAGGGAACGGTCTATGATATGACAAAAGGATTGGCCGCCGGGCCTTATGGCAACCCTTACCGCGACATAGGCATCTACGACCTTTCCAGCGATGTCGCTGAAGGCAATGTCAGCCAGGGCGCCTGGTCCCGTCCGGCCTCCTCTTTCCAGTGCATGTACAGCTATGTGGCTCAGGGTCGGACCAGCTTCCCGGATCCTATTGGAGGGGTATGCTGGTTTGGCTTTGCTCAGCCTTATGAGACCAGCTATATGCCCATCTATTGCGGGGTAAGAGCTCTTCCGCTGGATTTTAGCAAAGGCAATATGTCTGTCTTTGACCCAATTTCTCCCTGGTGGACCTTCAACTTCGTAACAAATTGGGCGACGCTTCGTTATAATGACATCATAAAAGATATACAATCAGAGCAGGCCAGGATAGAAGGCCGGGAGATCGTGCATCAGTCAGTCATCGATAGGAATGCGGAAGAGATTCTCAAGGCCAGAGGATCTCTGGCTTGCAGCCAGTACCTCACCAATTATAGTGTTAACAATTCTTTGTCTGTCTTAAAC
>JANYKI010000016.1 GCA_025361645.1 Methanothrix sp. | reverse complement strand
GTGGGCATAACCGACGTGCTTTCCGCCGTTAATGAGATTATCATGGAGGTGGGAAACAAGGGAGATGAGGCACTCTTCAAGTACACGGAGAAGTTTGAGGGAGCACGCCTCGACGACCTTCAGGTTAGCGAAGAAGAGATAGATGCAGCTTACGATCTGGTGGAAGAAAGGCTCATGGAGGCCTTATCCGATGCGGCAGATAACATTCGCCAATTCCATAACCTGCAAAAAGAGCGCGATCTGTGGATGACCGAGATTGCTCCCGGCGTCTCTGTGGGCCAGAAGGTCGTGCCCCTTGACTCGGTGGGAGCCTATGTGCCGGGCGGGAGGGCCTCTTATCCCAGCTCTGCTTTGATGAATGTAATTCCCGCCAAAGTGGCCGGTGTTTCCAGGATAGTAGTATGCACTCCCCCCAAATCGGACGGGTCCGTAACTCCTCTCACCATCGTTGCTGCCGATATGGCCGGAGCCGATGAGATTTACAAGCTGGGTGGAGCCCAGGCCATAGCTGCGATGGGTCTAGGCACCGAGAGCCTGGAGCGGGTGCAAAAGATCGTGGGGCCGGGCAATGTGTACGTCACAGCTGCCAAGATGCTTCTGCGGGGCAGCGTGGAGATCGACTTTCCGGCGGGCCCCAGCGAAGTTCTCATCCTGGCCGATCGGACCGCCGATCCGGGAGTGATCGCTGCAGATATGATCGCCCAGGGAGAGCATGATCCCAAGTCCATTTCCGTGCTGGTCGCTTTAGATGATCTTTTGGCCAGCGCCGTGATCGAGGAACTGAGCATTCAGGCGGCGGGCGCAGCGCGCCGCGAGATAGTGGAGCAGAGTTTGGCGCACAGCGCAGTTCTCCTGGCCAATGACATGGACGAGGCTCTGGACTTTTGCAATGCCTTCGCGCCTGAGCATTTGGAGATTATCACCAAGGACCCCATGGACGTTCTGAGGTACATCCGCAACGCAGGCAGCGTGTTTTTGGGAAAGTTCACGCCCGTAGCCGCAGGCGACTATGCCAGCGGCACAAATCACGTGCTTCCTACCTCCGGCTATGCCCGGGTCTTCTCGGGACTTAATGTGGACCACTTCACCAAGAAGATCAGTGTGCAGATGATCACCGATGACGGGCTCCTGGGTTTGGAGGATACTATTACTACTCTGGCCGAGGCGGAAGGGCTGAAGGCGCACGCGGAATCGGTGAGAAGAAGGCTGGAGCCGAAGGTGTGAAGACTTGGCAGAGGCTAATAAGCTAATGTGGCGATAAAAAGAACAGCGTTTTTATCGCTCCCTCATATTTTCCTTAATTCTTCGGAAATTGTCTTTTTAGCGCCAAGGCTAATCATTTCTTGCAAAGCTACGCTGGAATCCTCTGGCTGTAAGTTCACGCCGGCGATGGCATCGGTCAATATAGAGACTTCCAGTCCGTCTTTAAGCGCATCCAACGCGGAATATTTAACGCAATAATCCGTAGCCAGCCCGCCGATATAGATCTCAGTAACTCCAAAAATTTTCAATAGATTCTTTAATGCCATTCCGCTTGAATCTATGGCATGGAAGGCCGAATAGCTGTCTTTTTCCGGATCCATGCCCTTGGACATCACCAGGGCTTCTTTTGGAAGCTCAAGGTCAGGATGAAACATAGCTCCAGGACTTCCCTCAACACAATGCACGGGCCATACTCCGCCAAATTGCTCAAAATGTTTAGTGACTTTGGGATGCCAATCCCTAGTGTTCGGCTTCCAAAATAACATAGCAATATATTAATACCTGGTACTCAATCCAATATCATGCCATTTGTGAGTGAACGCCCTGCTTTGCAGTTAACTGAAGAAGAGCTTGAATACCTTAATAAAGCTAGCAAGTCAAGAACACTACCCGAGAGAGCAGTCGAGCGTGCCAAGATCCTTCTTGGATACTTTGAACACAAATCAATTTCGCAAATTGCGCGAGACTTAGACACCAATCGGCCCAAAGTTGAGCGTACGATTGACAAGGCCTTTGCTTATGGAATTTATCCGGCGCTGGAAGATCTCCCAAGAAGTGGCAGACCGCGAAAAATATCATCTGGCGCAAGAACATGGATTCTAGCTCTTGCTTGCTCAAAACCACTAGACCACGGATATCCATATGAATTATGGACACAAAGTTTATTAGCAGGACATATCAGGAATCATTGTTTGGATAATGGGTTCCCAGAATTATCAAAGTTATCTCGTGGTACAGTCTCGAAAATACTTGGCGCGAGCAACGTAAAGCCCCATAAAATTTCGTCTTACCTTGCCCCAATTGATCCAGAATTTGAGCCAAAGAGCGTGGTTGTACTACATACCTACAAGCAGGTGGAATTGCTTCAACAGATGTCCAAAGAGAATAAGCCGCTTGATATGGTTATCATTTCATACGATGAAAAGCCGGGAATTCAAGCTATTGAAAATAAATATCCCGATCTAATGCCTGCATTAGGCAAATATGCCACGCTTTCCCGCGATTATGAATATATAAGGCATGGCACAATATCTCTGCTTGCAGGAATTGATCTCTTAACCGGGACAGTTCATTATAGGATATTCGATAGGCATAGAAGTAGGGAGTTCATTGAATTCTTAAAATGTGTCGATTCCGCCTATCTAAAAGATATAAAGATAATTATTATTCTTGACAATGTTAGCGTGCATACATCTAAGGAAACTAAGGAATATCTCAAAACAGTTCCGCAACGCTTTCATTTTGTCTTTACACCAAAACATGCCTCATGGCTAAATATAATCGAGAGCCTATTCAGCAAAATGACTCGAAGCATGCTGAGAGGGATTCGTGTATCATCCAAAGAAGAGTTGAAGGATCGCATGAGTCAGTATATCGACGATATGAATGAAACTCCAACAATATTTAAATGGAAGTACAAAATGGATAAAATGGCAGGAGGAATTGTTGTTGATAAGGACGGCGGGGTATTGATATGTTAATTTGGAACTGTAACACTAGAGCTATGGAAGAAACTGGGCATCGAGCCGCGCGGCATTGACCGGGAGATCGTGGAGTGCATGCATCGTACTCACATGGGCGTGGACAACGACTATGTGAGCCTGATACTGCAGGGGCTACGCACCGGTCTGGCAGACGGCTGGGGCGGCTCCATGATCGCTACCGAGCTGCAGGACGTTCTTTTCGGCACACCCACGCCCACATTCTCCGAGGCCAACCTGGGTGTCCTGGAGACAAATCAGGTCAACATCATTGTGCATGGTCATGAGCCTCTTTTGTCGGAGATGATTGTGGCGGCGGCGGTAGATCCAAAGATGGTGGAGCTGGCCAAAAAGCAAGGCGCAGTGGGCATCAACGTGGCCGGAATGTGCTGCACAGGAAACGAGATCCTCATGCGCCACGGCGTGCCGGCGGCCGGAAACTTCTTGCAGCAAGAGCTGGCCGTGGCTACAGGAGCCGTGGATGCCATGGTTGTGGATGTGCAGTGCATCATGCCCGCCCTCGGGGCTCTGGCGGGGTGTTTCCATACCAAGTTCATCTCCACCTCTCCCAAGGCCAAGTTCCCAGGGGCGGTGCACATGGAGTTTCAGGAACAGACTGCTCTTGCGACGGCCAGTGCCATCGTCTCGGCGGCGGTCCTCAATTACAGGAACCGCAACCCCGCCAAGGTCCATATCCCCAATGAAAAGTCCAAATGCATGGTGGGCTTCTCAGTAGAGACAATTGTCGGCGCTCTGGGAGGAAACCTGGACCCGCTGATCGGGGCCATCAAGAGCGGCGCTGTGCGAGGCATTGGAGCTGTGGTCGGCTGCAACAATCCCAAGATTGTTCATGATTACGGCCACATCAACATGGTAAAAGAGCTCATCAAGAACAATGTGCTGGTACTCACCACGGGCTGCAATGCCCAGGCCTGTGCCAAGGCCGGCCTGCTCCTTCCCGAGGCCGCAGACCTGGCCGGAGAGGGCTTGCAGGGAGTATGTAAAGCTCTAGGAATTCCGCCCGTGCTACATATGGGCTCCTGCGTGGACATCAGCCGCATTCTGGTCGCTGCCGCAGCGCTCGCTAATGCACTGGGCGTGGACATAAGCGACCTGCCTCTGGCCGGCGCCGCTCCGGAATGGATGAGCGAAAAGGCGGTGGCCATTGGAGCTTATGTGGTAGGTTCGGGAGTGTACACGGTGCTGGGAACGGTGCCCCCCGTCCTGGGAAGTTCTGCCGTATCCGGACTGCTCACAGCAGGCGCTAAGGACGTGGTGGGAGCATGCTTCGCTGTGGAGCCTGATCCATTCAAGGCAGCAAAGCTTATGATCGATCACATCGACAGCCAGCGCAAAAAGCTGGGGCTGTGAGGCAGCAAGCATGAAAGAAGTGTTCGTTCGTCTGGACAGGTGTTTAGGCTGCAAGTCCTGCGAGATGGCCTGCGCCGTGGAGCATTCGGCCAGCAAAAGCCTCATGGCTGCCGTCTCCGAGAAGCCGGGGCCGGTGCGCCGCATTTATGTAGAGATGGCGGAGGGGCAAAAGGTGCCTCTCGTCTGCCGTCACTGCGAGGAGGCGCCTTGTGTCGCGGTCTGCCGTACCGGGGCCATGCACCAGGACTCGATAACCGGCATTGTCGATCGCAATGAAGTGAATTGTGTGGGCTGCTGGATGTGTGCCATGGTCTGCCCCTACGGCGTCATTGGCCAGCACACCGAGGTGCGGGTGGCTGTGAAGTGCGACCGCTGCAAGAATCTGGAGGTTCCGGTATGCTTTGCCGCCTGCCTCACTGGCACCCTGATTTTTGCCACGCAAAGGGAATTCGTAGAGATGATGCGAAAGGAGGCCGCCGTCCGGATCGCCCGCGAGGCAAAGGGTCTGGCTAGGGCCTGAACCCTGGCAAGGCCTGAATTTAAATCAAAGAAAAGGGACAGGGGAAGCTAGACAATGGGCGTCAGGCTGATCCTGTTCCGCTCTTCCAAAAGCATATAATAGGGCTCAGTTCGGGGGATGATTCCATAGAGACACAGCCCGCCGTTCAATTCGTTGACCAGCAAATAAGTATCCGCGGTATGAACGGCCATGTTCATGCTCTCCTGGCCGCTTTTTACCACGAGCACATTTATGTCGTTGGTCTCCTTCCAGTTGCGGATCATCAGGTTAACTAAATTGAGCACCGCTTTGTAGCCGAAGGCAAACTCAATGGAGTCCAGGCCGATTATGTTCAGTATGGGCCGGCCCGTCCTCTCCCGCAGTGCATCCCACTTCTCCTGCAGCTCCTTTCCCCATGCTACCGGATCCTCTCCCTCCGGCGAAGAGACAATGACGTTGGTGGGCACAAAAATGTCGCGGGTACTGAGCTGGTAGCCGATGCTGGGCAGGATAAATACGCCTCTGCCGTTCTTAATGGCGTTCGACGCCAGGGCGGTCAGGATCTGGTAGTATCTTTTGCCCACACCGTGATCAATCTCCAGGACATTGCATGAACCGTACTTCAGACCGCCCGTCACGATATCGAGGTCCGGAATGCCGGTGGAGATGCGATCCTCTTTGGGATCGGGAACTCTCATGCCATCACTGGCAATTCTGGCATCTTTATGTTCTCGGTAAGGCTCAAAGAACTTGAACCGGCCGCTATGCAATGTGACGGTGTAGGTCTTCTGGCAAATCTCCACCCCTCGCAGCTTATCCAGTTTTATTTGCCGAACATAGCGGCTCCTCATGCTTCCCTCGGCATAACCGGGCAGGCGGAACTGCTCCATGGTCACTACTCCGTCCACAATGTAGTCCAGGGGCATGACACTGGCAAATTCGGAGACAAAAATGAGATGCGTGTCCAGATCACGGGCAAATTCGCAGATATTTTGCTCGAAACTGTGTTGGGCATCGCCGATGAGGTGGGCGGTATAATTCAAGACCGCGTCCCAGCTATCGATGATGATCATGGGATTGTCCATCTCCTCTGCCTCGTCAAAGAATACCTTGAAAAAATCTAAGACGGCATAGTAGTTGGATAGATCTTTTCCCACTCCCTTCAGGCTCTCTAAGAGCTTGGTCTGGGTGGCATTGACCACATTCTTGGGGGGGACGACCTCTTCCACCCACGGATTGGTGGCATAAAGCCGGCGAGGATCTACGCGAGTGGATATGTACATTCCATTCCGATCCTCGCATAAGTTATTCATGATCTCCAGAGCTAAAGTGGTCTTGCCGGTTCCAGGCAGGCCCTTGATAAGAAGCGTCTGGCCGCTTTCAACCGTGAAGAAGTCTTTGATCTCCTTTGGTATGGTCATCTGCGGGGCGTTAGGCATGTAGTTATTCCTCTATTAATATATCATTAGCCTTGCACATGCATTTGTTGGCACGCTTCAAGAGTGCACATATCCGATCCGGATCAACCCGAAATGAAAAGTTAACGGTATTGTCTTCGCCATTGCAAAAATCAATATCTACCTTTGGTAGCGCCTCTACCTTCAAAGTCTGCGCTCCCTCTTCCCTATACTTTGTGCCGGTTCTTTTATTTCTCCAGAGCTTGGACGGGCCTACCTCCACGAATTCAACCTGGCCCTCGGAGCTGAGCACGGAGAGGTACTTGATCACCGTGGTCTTGCTGACCCCTGCTTTCTTGGCCACATCTACCGTGGTAAGACCTACCTCGGCGTCCCCAATGACTTCCAGGATCTTTTCTTTGTATGAGGCCATTTTAGTGCCACCGTTCGCTTGGTAAGACTGATATCGCAAAGCGCGATCTTGTGAGAGTGATTTCCTTATTTGACCTACTCATATTTCAATTTTTCATATTAGAGTTAAGACTGTGTAGTCCCGAATGTTTGGACTATATATACTCCGGCCCGCAAATTACATTCTTTATCAACCATTTAATTCAGTCTCCATCCTATTCAGGAACATTCCCAATTTGCATCCTTCCGGCAGCCTTGACCAGAATGCGATATC
>JANYKI010000115.1 GCA_025361645.1 Methanothrix sp. | reverse complement strand
TGACAGGAGACGGTGTGAACGATGCTCCTGTCATGGCTACGATATTGCCTCTTTTTTTCAGAGCCTCGACTATGCGCACCTTGTGCTCAGCCGTGACCCTGGCAAATATCGAGACCTCATCGATCCTTTCTTGCAGCTCTTCCTCACTCATCTTCTCAAGATCTGCCCCCTCAATGACCACCCCATTGCCGATATTCAGTTCCTTGCCAATGGCTTTGGCCGTGAGGCGGTGGTCACCAGTGATCATTACCGTCCTGATGCCTGCCCTCTTGCTAACGGAAATGGCATCCAGTACCTCTTTTCTGGGGGGGTCCATCATGCCGGCAAGACCGGCAAAGATGAGATCAGATTCCACAAAATCCATTTCCAGAGGATCGCGGCTTCCCAGGGATTTGCCGGCAAAGGCCAATACCCTCAAGGCACAGTCTGCCATGCCGTCCGCTCTAGCCAGAATGGCCCGTTTATCCTCTTTCGTGAGGGTCGAAACACCATTGGCATGGGCAATGCGAGTGCATTTGCCCAGCACTGCCTCAGGCGCGCCCTTCATGGACACAATTCGGCCCTCGCCCTGCATCTCATCGACTGTTGTCATCCTTCGGCGATCGGAATCAAAGGGATATTCCGCAATTCTGGTGCTGCTCTTCCTGATCGTATCCAGGACGCCTGCCTTTTTGGCGGCAACAATTATTGCCCCCTCCGTAGGGTCTCCCACGATGCGCCAGTTGCCGTTGACCATCTCGATATCCGCGTTGTTTGTAAGCGTTCCAATCTTAAGAAGCCGGGCCAGATCCTCTTCCTGGGGGTCGATGAGCCTGCCTTGCTCAGAGAAGGAACCCACCGGAGTGTAGCCTGGTCCCTCCACATAGATGGTTCTAAAGGTTTGAATCTCTCGCAGCGTCATCTCGCCGGTAGTGAGGGTGCCGGTCTTATCTGTACAGATCACCGTAGTCGATCCCAGGGTCTCGACCGCAGGAAGCCTTCTGATTATGGCGTTCTTCTTGGCCATGGCCTGGGTTCCGAAGGCTAAAGCCAGGGTAACCACAAAAGGAAGAGCTTCAGGCACTCCGGCCACGGCAAGAGCGATGGCGGTTATCAGGGACTCCATGATGGGCGAGCCCCGGCTGGCGTCCAGCACGAAGACAATTGCGGCTACGGCAAATACCAGGAGGGCCTGTCTCTTGGCCAGCTGTTCCAGCTTTATCTTGAGGGGCGGATCGGCCTGTCTCTGTTTGATCATGCCCGAGATTCTGCCCAGTTCTGTAGCCAGGCCCGTGGCAGTCACCACAGTCCTGCAATTGCCGTAGGAGACAATGGTCCCCATGAAGACCATATTCTTTCGGTCGGCAAGAGCGGCCTCTTCCGGCAGTTGTTCTGTACTCTTTTTAATGGGCAGCGATTCCCCGGTTAAAGGGGCCTCAATGACCTGCAGAGCAGTCAATTCAATAATTCTGCCATCCGCCGGCACCTTATCGCCTGCTTCCAGAAAGACCATGTCGCCAGGAACAAGGTCCGACGCACAGATGGTGCTCATCTTGCCATCCCGCATGACATCCGCTTCCGGGGCCACCATCTCCCGGAGCGCCTCCATGGCCCTTTCCGCTTTATACTCCTGGAAGAATCCAATGACCGCCACGAGAAATACTATTCCTAAAATAACGTAGGCATTGGTGCTCTCGCCGGCGATATAAGAGATCAGGGCGGCAAAAATCAGCACTAAAACCATATAATCTTTAAATTTACCAAGGAAAATTTTCAAAGGCGAGGGTTTGGAGGGGCTTTCCAGTTGATTGGGGCCGTACTCGGAGAGTCTCTTGGCCGCATCATCGGAACTAAGTCCCTTTTGCCCGGATTTCAGGCTGGAGAGGACCTCATCGGTTGGAATTGAATGCCATTTCACGCGTCTAGCCTCACTTGTGGGATGAGGGGAACTACGGCAATTGTAGATATAGTTTTCGGAAATGGGATGTTCAAACCATTATTTGACCATTGATACTGCAAATATTTATTTATCAAGAACAAGGTGAAACTCTATCGCTTCTTTCATCAATTCTGTCGTTTCCTCCTCAGTCTCGCCTGCTGCAACCACGCCTTGCAAGTCTGGGCAGTATGCGGAGTAATTCCTTTCACCCTTTTCGATGATTATGGTGTATTTAGCCATTCAATAACAGCTTCCTTTTTTTCGTTTTAAATAGCTCTCGTAACCCATCCGGGAGAGCTTGTCCGCTTCCTCGTTCTCCTCTCGCGGCACCCAGGAGAAGCTCACATCCTTCCCCTGCAGAAGCCTCTTGATCTCGGGCACATACTTCTTGGAGGTGGCGGAAGAGACCTTGTACTGGCCCTTC
>JANYKI010000074.1 GCA_025361645.1 Methanothrix sp. | reverse complement strand
TTTACAGATCTATGATAAAGGCCCCGATGCGGTTGTTGCGCTCATACAAACCCTTTGTGCCATAATCATCCGTCTAGAGGAGAGGGTAAAATCATTGGAAGATCAAACCAATAAAAACAGCCGCAATAGCAGCAAACCTCCCTCTACAGATGCCTTTCAAAAGATAAAAAGCCAGCGCAAGTCAAGTGGCAAACCAGTAGGCGGTCAGAAGGGGCATAAAGGACACACCCTAGAAATGGCGGAAAATCCCGATCATGTGATCGTTCATCCTGTTACCCAATGCGAATCTTGCGGTCGGTCTCTGTTCGATGCAGAAGTCGCAAGTCATGAACGGCGTCAGGTATTCGACTTGCCGCCCATCAAAGTGGAAGTATCCGAACATCAGGCTGAGAGCAAGATTTGCCCCAATTGTGGCTGCCTCAACAAAGCTACCTTTCCCGAGGAAGTTGCATATCCAGTCCAATATGGAACTCGTTTGAAAGCTGTTGCGACCTACCTAAATCAATATCAGCTCGTGCCCTTAGATCGATTGAGAGAAATTTTCGTAGATCTCTTCAGCCATCGCATAAGCCAGGGTACTTTCATTGACATAAATCGTGCCTGTTACGAAATCTTGAAACCTGTCGAAGAGGCCATCAAACAACAGTTAATTGCATCGCCTGTTATTTGCCTTGATGAAACCGGCATGCGTATCGAAGGAACGAGAAAATGGTGCCATGTGGTTTCAACCAGGGACCTGACTTATTATGCGGCACATTCCCGTCGCGGATCTAAGGCCAACGAGGACATGGGAATACTGCCGGTCTATAACGGAACAGCTATGCATGATGGATGGAGCGCTTATTTCAAATTCAACTGTAAGCACGCACTCTGCAATTCGCATCATATTAGAGATCTGCTCTTCGTTCATGACGTGGATAAACAGAATTGGGCCAATGATTTGATCGATCTGCTGATTGAAATTAAGACAACAGTGGATCGCAGGAAGCCAATCTACTGTAAATTGGATCTCGCCGAGATAAAGGATTTCGAAGAAAGATACGATCACATAATCGAAAAGGCTAAGCTCGAAAATCCTACCCTAATTGCCACCAATTCACCGGGACCGATCAAAAAACGCGGAAAAAAGAAAAAGACGAAGCCTCAAAATCTGTTGGCGAGATTGGAAAAGTATCGGAGACAGGCTTTGGCCTTCATGCATGACTTTGAGGTTCCATTTGACAATAATCTGGCGGAGAGGGATATAAGAATGATGAAGGTCCAGCAGAAAATCTCAGGCACCTTTAGAAGCTGGGAGGGAGCGAATATCTTTTGCCGCATTAGAGGATATATTTCAACGGTCAAAAAGAACTCCATTTCAGTTATCGACGCTATTCAGGGAGCCTTTGAAGGGAAACCATTCATTCCTGGGATAACTTTGATTTCGGTCTGAATTCTTAATGATTTAGTGGGTAGGGCTGAATAGTTACAATTTTTTAAAAAAAAAACAGGTAGATTATCTTCCCCAGAAGGGGTCCTTCTTGCGCTTGATATCCAGAAAATTCTCCAGCACCTCGCGCTCGTCCTCTGCCAGCTTGGGCTTGAGTTCCAGCTCCACAATGCGAGCATGCTTCTCAGGAATGTTGACATAGAGGATATCGCCCTCATGGATCTGGCGGCCTACTGTGGGCCCGTCGATGGATATGGCCACTTCCTGCCCGACGGTCGCGGAGCCGACGTTTTCATTGCGCGCCTGGATTCCCCTAATCTCGCCCACATTGGCACCGTCTTCTCTCATCAAATTGACATGGGTCCTGACCACACCGCCTATGATCTGCACACCCACAATGGCCGGCCGGGACTGGCGGAAGACGCAGTCCGGCAAAATACGGACGGCACCGGGCCGGATGACTGCCTCAAGCCGCTCCTGCTCGATGCGCATCTTCTGCTCTTCCGTCCATTGCTCATAGTTCTCCAGAATGGTGTAGATGATATCGCTGCAAAATGCGGGCACATTGGTCTTCTGAATCTCGCTGATAGCATCCGGCAAGATTTCCACATTAAAGGCTAAAATCGCGGAGAGCAGGGGGTCTTTGATGGCCGAAGCGCGGATCACATCCCTTCGGGAAACGGGCCCTACATCAGCATGATGGATGGCTATGTTCTTGGCCTTCAGCTCGCCCACCAGCGCTTCCAGCGAGCCGATAGCATCCGCTTTTAGGATCACGCCCTCGCTCTCTGCATCGATACGCACCGCTTCGAGCTCGGACTTCAGCTCCAGGGAAAGGGCCTCCACCTCTTCCACACAGGTAACCACTCGAATGGTTGATCCTGCCAGAGCGTTCTCCAATTTGGGTGCCGCAATCTTCACTCCAGACGCAGCAGCCACATGCTTTACCGGCAGAAATCTCTCCTCGCTTCGAATCTCCGTCAGAGGCTTGGGTTTTAGCAGGGCTCTTATTTTTGTGACGATCGGCTCATGGGCCGTGCCCACAATTACCGTATCGCCCGAGTTGAATTCGCCGTTGTAGAGGATAACGTCTAAGGTCGTACCCAGACCCTTCTCCTCTTTTACCTCTAAAATTGTGCCCACACCAGGGCCGGTAGCCGTTAGCTTCAGATTATCCTTCAAAAACCTCTGCGCCAGCCCTACCAAAATCATGAGAATATCAGGTACCCCTTCACCGGTGATGGCGCTGATGGGCACAATTCCAATTGTTTTGGTGAAGTCGGTGATTCGATCAAACCGATCCCCGTCAAATCCGCGCTTATAGAGCTCGCCCACCAACTCGTAGATCTTTGTATCCAGCACTCCGGTTACTCTTTCATTTTGCACCTTGATGCTCTTGGCAAAGGGAGCGTTGGCTACAGGATGCCAGCCGCCGATGCGATCCATCTTGTTGGCGGCGACGACAAAGGGTGTCTTAAAGCGCTTGAGAATGGCCAGCGACTCTATGGTCTGGGGCTGGAAGCCCTCGTTTACGTCCACAATCAGCACGGCTAAATCAGCCAGAGAGCCGCCTCTACTCCGCATAGAGGTGAAAGCATGATGCCCTGGCGTGTCGATGAACAGCAGCCCGGGAATCTGCATCTCTTTGCCGAAATGCGATCCACAAAACTCCTGGATCACGCTTAGCGGAACCTCTGTGGCTCCAATGTGCTGGGTGATCAGCCCGGCTTCGCCCTTGGCAACAGCCGTTCCCCTGATCTTATCTAAAAGAGAGGTCTTGCCGTGGTCCACATGCCCCATCACCACTACTATGGGTGTTCTGAGGTTGGACTCATCGTCCTTCGCTTTACCGGCTTTTTTGGACTTCTGTTGCATACGGTCGCGCCCTGAAAGAAGTAAGTCTAAAAATTACGTTTCATTCTTATGAATTTAAAAGCTCCGATGAGAGGAGGCAGAAATGCTTCCTGCCTGATCTCACTCGTAGAGCCATTCTTCATCTATTCGCTTGTAGGCCACCAGTTCGCCAGAGCAAAAATGCAATGCTATCTCGCGAGTCGCGGATGCGGTCGAATCCGAGCCGTGCACCACATTTCGTCCGGTCTCAATGGCCAGATCCCCTCGAATAGTTCCAGAGACGGCATCTACCGGATTGGTAGCGCCGTTCATCTTTCTCATGGCCGTAATAGCGCCCCGCCCCTCAATTACCATAGAGACACAGGGACCGGAGGTGATGAAATCTACCAGATCCTGGTAAAACTTCTTGCCCACGTGCTCCACGTAGTGCTCTTTGGCCTTCTCCACCGGCATTAGAGCGAGCTTCATAGCCACTATCTTGAAGCCTTTCTCCTCGATGCGCTGCAGTATCTTGCCAATGAGAGCGCGCTGCACACCATCGGGCTTTACCATGACAAAGGTTTGCTCTAACTCCGCCAGGGCTTATGCCCCCTTTCTGGCCCACTTGGTTTTTCTCGTTACACGGCCAAGGGCTACGTTATTCTCGCACTTGGCTGAGCAAAAGTAAAATACCGTGCCGTCTTTTTTGGCATAAAGCTTGCCCGTGCCCGGCTCGATGGTCTTACTGCAAAAGGAACACTTTCTCGCTTCCATCTTCCTTCACCTGCTGGTAAGCTTCTTGGCTTCTCTGGCAGTCTCGAGCAGCATCATGACATCGCCCATGCGGATGGGTCCCATGCAATTCCTGGTGATAATGCGGCCCTTGTTGTTGCCCTCCAGGATACGGCACTTGATCTGCGTTGCCTCGCCATGCATGCCGGTAACGCCGATGACCTCGATAACTTCTGCCGCTACTCCGTTCTCATCCTCCATCGGATATCACCTACTTCAAAGCTGCGACTTTCTGGACGATTTCATCAAGCAACTCTTTTGCCTTTCCAGGCTCCACGATTGCCGCAGCGGCGCTCTTTACGCTAAGGCCGGCTGCAGCTCCAAGCTCGCTCTGCTTCTTGACATAGATATAAGGTGTCTTCTTCTCTTCGCAAAGAGCTGGAATATGTGCCACAATCTCAGGAGGGGTAACATCTTCGCCGACAATAACCAGGCGAGCCACACCGCGCTCGATGGCCTTGGTGGCCTCGTTGGTTCCCTTCTTTATTCTGCCTGTATCACGAGCCATTTCGAGGGCTTCAAGAGACATGGTGGCCAGCTCTGCTGGAACATCAAATCTTACGAATATTGGTCTTGCCATAACTTAATCTCCTTCCGGGCAGCTTGCCCATCATCATTCATCGCAATAGTTCAGCCATTAGCTCCATATGTAAAAAGGTTGCGCTACGGCCCGAGAAGAGCCATCAGCACATTCTGCAGATTTTCCCGGGCCACAAGTCCGGATATTTCCATCTCGGAGCCAATAGTTGAAGAGCTGAGATTGTTTTTCGCGGCGATTTCCCCCGCCTTGCTGACCACACTTGCCTGGGGCTGCAAATACCGGGCTTTCAGATTAAAGCCCTGGTCCTGGCTTTTTGCTACTTTTACGCCCAGGTAGAATTCCTTGTATCCTCCGGAGAGGGGCATGCCACTACCGCCACTGCCTAGAGCCGCCACCTGCAGGTCAGCTTGCTCATCACCGATTAGAGTGAAGCTCTCTGCGGACAGGCCTCCGATGATCACATCCAAGACCTGCCGTACTGAGTCCTGCGTCCCAAAGAGGGACGGCTTCCCATACACGATTGCGAAATCGGTTCCTGCCGGAATCATCATGTAATCCTGATAGGGAATTACCAGGCCATTGTAGCCTACCAAGTAGGGCTTTATCCCGTGAAACTCCACCCAGGTGTCATTGAAATTGACATGAGCCAGCTTTTCAATCTTGGTGCTGTAAATCTGGCTCCCATAGCTCATGCCCAGGGACTGGGGCAGAACTGCAATTGCGGCATCGGTCAGATTCTGCGATGCACTCAGGTTGATCCAGTATGCCATGACGGTGCTCTTTGGAGACATCTGCAGGACATCCTGTAGTCCCCCAAAGTCCCATTCCACTAAGCGGCCCTGTACCCCAAAGGTCTGCAAAGAGTCATTGCCCGATGGCACGACAACGTTCTCGTTCTGGTCGTTTCCCCTCAGCACGAAACCTGCAAAAGCGGAGAGCACCATAATCGCGCCTACAAAGATAGCAAAAGCCTTAGATTTCATCCGCACCTATGTCGCGAGACCAAATATTTAACGTTTCTCCGAGGAGCAGAGAGGTTCGTCCTGGACATAGCTTCTTTTCAGGCGAAGAGCGATCTCTGCCCTCTCCAGTTCGCGACCGAGGTATCCTGCATGGTCCAGGCGGCTGACCAAACCCCGCTCGATGAGTGTATTGAGGATGTCGCGAGCATTCCTTCCCGCCACAGTTTCGCTGCCGTTTTGAGCCATAATCGATCCCTGGGTGAGAAATATCCTGAAGCTACCACAGCCGTCCGGCTCGTAATTGTGACCTTCTTTTGCTGGCACGAACGTTTCGGGCATGGCTTCCTCCGGCAGGCGTCGCTTCTCCTTCAATATGAGAAGGTCAAGGCCCAGGTCTTTGGGAGGCGCGCCCCGCTGTCGGGCCAGCAGCATCATTCTCGAAGCCAGGGCAAGCTCGTGCACGCTTCCAGCCGCTTTGGCGCTGAACTCCGGTGTGAAGAGAATAGAGGCGCGTATCTCTGCACCCAAGGCAGCTAAAAGGGCATTGACGCCGACGGTATCGGCGTCCAATAGCTCCGTAACATTGCCCGCTCCAAAAAAGAGAGGGATATTGGGATGATCCTGCGAGAAGAGCCTGTACCTTTGCAGGGAAACGGCCAGTCCTTGCAGAGGCGGGTTGAGAACCGGATCTGCTATAACGGATATTCCCATCTCCTCTGCCATTTTCAGGTTCTCCTCCAAACTAATGGAACCGGGGCCAGGAATGATCACGGCTGGCGTGCCCGCCCTGGCCACCGCCTCGCCTACCTGGGGAAGATTGCCGGCGTTTAAACTGAGAAGCAGATCGGCCCCAGCCTCCAGGCCCGCCAGGATCAACTCGCTCTTGATGGTATCAAGGCTTATGGGAAGATTTGTGGCCTTTCGGGCGATTTGCAGCGCGTCTTTCACCTGATAAGGATTGGCATCAAGGGGGATTCCCAGGTCGATCATATCCGCACCCTGCTCCTCATAGTAGCGGATCCTTTTCGTCAACGCCGCAGGACTGCAGCGCGTGGCATCGACGATCTCGGCCAGAACCTTCATGCGAGAACTGCCCCCAATCTTGACGCCCCGGATCCGCTGCGGCGCGCTGGCCCCGGCCTCCAGCCTCTCCACCTCGCTTTGAGACTGCTCTCTCATATTTCCGTTCAAGAGCTGGCAAGCAGGAACGGTGCGGGAGAGCTCGATCTTCTCTTTAGCAAGATAATGCAGCACCTCCTTCAGGTCCGCCGCGTGCTTGGGCCCCAGGCGAATCTTGGCACCTAAGGCACGCTCCGCTTCCCGAAAATCAGCAGTTATGGCGCCGGGAATCAAGATGAGGTCGTAGCCCTGAGGGGAAGCGCACAGCAACAGCTCGGGTGTGATGAAGGCGGCTACCTCTACATCGGCCACCAGCACATCCGCATCTTTTGCAAAAGATCTGACCTGGGCTTCTGCCAGTCTGCCCGTGACCAGGAGGACTTTCATGGTAGAGGTGTTGTCAGTCTGATTGCTTAAAGCAGTATCTTCCCGGTCAGGGTTATTCTTACCTCTTTGGTCTTGCCCTTTTGCAGCAGATGCAAAGCGCCAAGATCGGCCAGGCGGGCCACCTGGCGGGAGACGGTGCTCTCCGAGACATTGAGGCGCTTTGCGATATCGGTAATAGTAGTAGGCTGATTCATACTTACGTCCTTTAAAATCCTCTTTTGCCGGTCTTCCAGAACAGCGGTGATATTGGGTAGGGTAACCTCATGGAGGCTCCGATCGATATCGCTGTAGTTGGTGGTCTTAAAGATCTTCCCGGATGAGGAGAGGCAGGCGATGGTGAAGGCCAGGAAGATCTCCCGCGGCCCACCGGAGAGGTTGGCGATGACCTGGCCTTCCGCCTTCTCCAGAAGAGCTTTTAGAGAGACCACCATGCCCTCAAAATCCCGGTGATTGACACGATGGATCTGCAGATCAATGGAGCTGTCGATTTGGCGGGAGAGGTCCCGGATGGCCTGCACCGTCAGCTCGCCGCGCGTGTCCAACTCCACTTCGGGACGGATGAGGATGATGCAATCTTTGCCCTCCACTCCGTATTTCACAATCAGGGATACGATCTGGGAGGAATCGAAGCCTGAAAGGGAGATGTAGGTTTTCATTATGCAATAATACTGATTTAATGCATAAATGCTTTTCCATGTGACAATTGCATGATGCTGCAAATGGCCGGTCGGGCCCAGGGGCACGAGTGCGAGGGGGCCACAGGGCATGAGCCCGTCCCTAGGGGGAGGCTCAAGCGCCGGGCGGTATTGGTAGTAGTAGCTGGTGGGATCTCATTTGCCTTTCAGGATTATATTCAGAGGTGCTAATTTTAACCAGGGGTTTACGAACTATCACCACAGAGGCACAGAGCACACAGAGGATGCACAGAGACGAATTTGTACGGTTTGACCTCTACGTCTCTGCGGTTAATAATAGTAGCTGAATAATTAAACCCTGGTGATTTACGGAATAGAACCACAGAGTCGCAGAGCGCACAGAGGACGAACGAACGGAGACGACGATTAACCTGGATTTTGGATCATAGCGATTTTCCTTGCAGGCATTGGAGGGCAGAAGCTTTTAGTTGCAGTATTATGAAATTAATGCAATAATCGACAGGTTTAAATGCGAGGGGATGTAATGCCGAAGTGATGCCGCAAAAGATCACACTGCACCTGCGCCCCCAGGCGGCCTTTGAGATGCCTTACAGTGAGGGCTACCAGCTCTACTCGGCACTTCTGAGCGTCATGGGGGAGGGCGACTCTGCTATGGCCAAACACACGCACGACTCGCCCATCAGCTCCATCTCTCTGGGGCCGCTGGAGGGCCGCTTCCGCCGCTCGGAGAGGGCCATGCACAAGGCCGTCAATGCGGGAGAGAGGTACGAACTGGCGGTGGGGATAACGGATGCAAAGGAGGTCGAGATCTTCCGCTCCATCATTGCACCGCTGGTTTTGAAAGAGCGAAATCTGAGGCTGGAGAAGGGAGAGCTAAGAGTGGAGGAGCTGACCAGCTCTACGGCAAGCTTCGAGGATCTGATTAGATCAGCCGGGGAGAGCAAAGAGCCGTGTCTTGATTTTCAGTTCAAGTCGCCCACCTGCATCCAGTACAAAAACACCAAGGTTTACGAGATGTTTCCGCACCGAGAGGCGGTCTTTCACTCGCTCCTGTCCAAGTGGAATGCAGTCTGCCCGGAAAGGATGTTGATGAGCATGGAGAGAGACGATATGGCTCGCTTCATGATCGAGAAGCCGCTCGTCTACGAGACGCACAGCATAGTAGTAAACACAGTCTTCGACAAGGTCAAATGGCACCCAAGGCCCATTATGAGGCAGGGATTCACAGGCCGCTGCCAGTACACATTCACCAGAAACGCCCCGGAGGGCCTGCGGAACGGAATTGTGGCCCTGGCAAAATTTGCGGAGTACAGCGGGGTGGGGAGCGCAGTCGCCCGCGGGTGCGGGGCGGTGGCTGTGGACGTGTGATTGGGAGTTGGCGTGGGTGGGCGAGGTAATGGAAAAGACATTCATTAACATTAACTGATCCAGAGACCGAGGGAAAAAAAGGAACGTTAATACATTTCGATACTAGCCCTGGGCATCGAAGCC
>JANYKI010000060.1 GCA_025361645.1 Methanothrix sp. | reverse complement strand
TAAAGTATAGGGATGATCAGGGGATAACAAAGTTCAACTGCCCCGCGAAGCAAGCAGGCTTGATCGATCATATCTGGAGCCTGGATGAATTATTGACATTTCCGCATCACAGAATTAAAACCTATTAGAGATTCACGACCCGACTTTGAGATGCTACTATTATCTTTGAGATTTTCAAACAACGATCCCGCCGAATTAGGCAGAACCGTAGAACGGTCGCTCACAATTTTGCTTACATCAGCCCTATCTGCCTCATCAATTCCATCTTGTCGTAGAAGAGCTTCTCTGCGACGATCTCCCCATTTATCCAATGGGCGACGGTGCAAAACTCGACCTTGAATTTCTTGCCAGTGGGTGGAATAATTTTGCCATCTGCACCCGTCATTGGTCCTTTGAAGGTTCCCGTGAATTCAGCAACGGAGCAGGTCCAGTCACCTTGACCGAAAAGCACCTTGTAGGGATTGTTGCCAACATGGTTATCTGGAAATATCTTGAAGAACGCAATCGCTTCTTCCTTATGCGATGGACGACCTTTTGTAGGCTCCGGTTGCCCTGGCCAGAATACTTCTACCTGACTGGCATGCCTCTTCTCGAACGTATCCCAGTCCTGGGTATTCCACGCGTCATCCAATGTTTTCATTAATTTCATATTTTCTTCAACGCTCACAACAATCGTCTCCTAATAGCAATCACTCGCAGATAATGCTTATGCGTCTGGTTTTTTCACAATCAGAGTTAATTCAAGGGCTATGACTGCTTGGATTAATTACTATTCATATCATTATCACACTGGTTCGATATAAACCTATGGTAGTTGCGATCTGTCTTGTCTTTTGTAGCAGAGAAAAAGCAGTGCCTCTAGCTTCTCTCCGAAGCCCCGCCCAGGCAGCTTCCGAAGCCGATGTTGGGCGCGTTTCCCTGGCGAACTGCCCCAACAAAAAGCTATAAATAATGCCTCAGTTAACAATTGTGATCGGTGAGTTTAAAATGAGGGATCGCCTTTGCTGACGCGGAAATACAGCCGCATAGTTTGAACCTGGACCGCTTGCCGCCATCGGCCAAGCTGGTAATCAAGGTGCTGGAATCAGGAAGCCTTTTGACCCAAAAGGAGATCATAAACAAGACCTATCTTCCTGCCAGAACTGTCAGATACGCATTAACCAGGCTGGAGGAAGAGAACCTTCTTTCAAAGAGATTCTACTTCCCGGACGCACGCCAGAGCCTCTACGGCCTTAATGCCTCTTCTCTGGAGGTGATGACCGCATAGTTATATTTTTTAATTTTGACATAATTTCAAATATTTCTTTAAATCATGCAAAAAAACGACTTGAAATACCATGGGCAATTTTATCAATCATGGCATTCCAGATATTGATCTGAGAATGGGAGAAATGATATGGAACACATAAAAATGCAGCTAACTGCAAAGCAAGCAGATGGATACGTTATCACTCTTGGGCCGGTAAATCTTGTCAACGTCGTCACCGATGTGGGAATGGTGGGCTGCGGGGCCTTTGATGTCGCGGCTCTAAACAACTTCGGCTACCCGGCTGCCAAGGTCAGGCCATCCCAGGAAAGCTCGATTGCCACCATCGAGGACCTTTTGCAGGGCATAGTCAAGGAAGTAAATCCCGCCGCTGAGAAGCTGGGATTAAAGGTTGGGCAAACGGGCAGAGAAGCACTCGAATTGCTGTAGCTTAAATCTTAAAATCAAAATATTCTCAAAAAATTTTTAGGCCAAAAGGTAAGGCGCGACCATCACCGGCACACGCTCACCAACCGGCTGACTCCGTCGCTTGTTATCATGCCTATTACACAATGATTTGCATCTACCACCGGCAAAGCCGAAATGTTGTGCTCGTTCATGCGCTTGGCGGCTTGCTCGACTGGGTCTTCCTGGGCGGAGATGACCACGTTGCGGGTCATTATCTCTTCCAGTAGAGTAAGCTTCAGGGCCACGGCTTTGGAGACATCCCATGCGGTGACAATTCCCACCAGCTTTCCTTCCTCGTCCGTCACGGGCAGGTGAGTTATGCCCTCGGTCATCATAATCATGGCCGCCTCTTCCACACTGGAGCCCTGCCGGATGGTTACTACCTCTTTGATCATCACATCCCCTACGGATCTGCGGGAGAGAAAATTCTGAATGGTATAGTTCATCTGTCCGGATTCCAGGAGAAAAGCATCATGCCCGTAGTTTGATCTGATTGTGCAGTGACGCACATCGATATCATTGGCACTGAGAGCCTCGGCGATCTCTTTGCACTGGTAAGGCGGATAAAGCCAGTCGGAGCTTATGGATACGACCAGGAACTTTGTCCTGGTACCCTTAAAGGCCTCAGCCAAAGACAGAGTGCCGTTCTTCGTCAGGTCGAAGTAGTCAATGGCCTTGGTGATGTAGAGGTACGAATTGGCATCGAAGCGCTTCACGAAGGCATCGCCATGGTAGCTCAGATAGCTCTCCACCTGGAAGTCCAGAGATGCGAGGTCGAAGCCAAACTCTGTCTTGCCCTGCAATCGCCTGCCGAACTTCTGGTGCATGGACTCGTCGGAGAGGTATGTGATATGCCCAATCATCCTGGCCAGTGAGAGACCGCGCGCAGGAGGAGCCCCGCCATAATAGTTGCCATTGTCCCAGTCGGGGTCTGAAGTTATCGCTCTGCGGCCTACCTCATTGAAGGCAATCTGTTGAGGCGAGGAGTAGGCGCTGGTGGCTATGGGCACGGTGAGACGCACCATCTCTGGATAGGATACGCACCATTGCAAAACCTGCATTCCGCCAAAGGATCCACCGATAACAGCGAATAGCTTATCGATGCCCAAATGGTCCAGGAGCCTCTTCTGGGCATCCACCATATCCTTCAAAGTTATGAAAGGAAAGTCCAGGCCGTAAGGCTTTCCCGTTTTGGGATTAAGCGAGGAAGGACCCGTAGTGCCTTTGCATCCGCCCAGGACATTGGAGCATATCACAAAAAAATTGTCGGTATCCAGGGCTTTTCCTGGGCCGATTATAATATCCCACCAGCCCGGCTTCTCTTCGTCCTTGTGCCACCCTGCCGCATGGGCGTCCCCGGATAGGGCGTGGCAGACTAAGATAGCGTTGCTCAACTCTCTATTCAGCTTGCCGTAGGTCTCGTAGGCGACTGTGGCCCAGGCGAGCCGGCCGCCGTGCTCCAGGACTATCTCTTCCGAAATAGGATAGCACTGGGTCTCGACCAGGCCCGCAGACTCTCGTTTCATAGCACCGCCCTGGCCAGGGCCTGATCCAGATCGGCGATGATGTCCTCGACGTCCTCGATGCCCACTGATACGCGAATGAAGTCGGCTGTGACTCCTGTGGCCTCCTGCTCGGCTGGCGTCAATTGCTGGTGCGTGGTTGATGCGGGATGGATTACCAGACTCTTGCAGTCGCCGATGTTTGCCAGATGGGAGAGCAGTTCCAATGACTCGATGAACTTTTTGGCCGCAGGAAGGCCGCCTTTGATGCCGAATCCCAGGATGGCATTATATTTGCCCTTCAAATACTTCTTGGCCAGGGCGTGGCTGGGATGCTCCTCCAGGCCGGGATAATTGACCCAGGCTACGGCAGGATGGCTTTTCAGGAATCGGGCCACCTTCAAGGCATTCTCCGAGTGCCTCTCCTGACGGAGAACCAGGGTCTCCACGCCTTGCAGGAAGAGGAAGGAATTAAAGGGGCTTATAGTCGGACCCAGGTCACGAAGTAGCTGCACTCTTACCTTAAAGATGAAAGCCACATTTCCGAGCCCTGGGAAGTTGCCGAAGGTATCCCAATATTTGAGACCATGATAGCTGGGATCCGGCTCTGTGAACTCCGGAAACTTTCCTTTAGACCAGTCGAACTTGCCTGAGTCTACAATGACGCCGCCGATGGAGTTTCCGTGGCCATTGATGAACTTGGTGGCAGAATCCACGATTATGTCTGCTCCGTATTCAATAGGTCTAACTATGCCAATTCCCACTGTATTGTCCACGACAAAGGGAAGGCCCTCATCGTGGGCGATTTTAGCGATCTTCTCGAAGTCCGGCACATCCAGCTTGGGATTGCCGATGGTCTCGGCGTAAATGGCCCGGGTCCTGGGAGTGATGGCTTTCTTAAACTCCTCCGGCTGGGTGGAATCGACGAATATGACCTTTCGGCCAAGCTTGGGGAAGGTGTAATGAAATAGCTCGTAAGTGCCGCCGTAAAGGTTGTTGGCGGAAACGATTTCATCCCCCACCTGGGTGATGGCCAGCAGCGCCAGGGAAATAGCGGCCTGGCCGGATGCCACAGCTAAGGCGGCGACGCCACCTTCCAGGGCTGCAATGCGTTTTTCAAAGACATCACTGGTAGGGTTCATGATCCTGGTGTAGATGTTGCCCAATTCCTTCAGGGCAAAGAGATTCGCCGCGTGTTCTGTGCTCTTAAAGACGTAGGAAGCGGTTTGATAGATGGGTACAGCCCTCGATCCCGTGGCGGGATCTGGTGACTCCTGGCCGGCATGAACCGCCAGGGTGC